>CAYVXD010000091.1:0-16565 GCA_964454265.1 uncultured Candidatus Sumerlaeota bacterium
CACGTATTAAACTAAAAAAGCTTTACCCAACATTTTGAGACGGTCAGAGCACTAGACCAGGAAACCATAGTTTTTGCGCTTGGCGCGAACGTACAGAGAGCGTGCCGTATTTTGCCTAGAAATAGAACCAGATTGACTCGTAGTCCTTGATGTTTTCGCCGCGCCGTTTCAAATCCTGGAGGTAATCATAGATCGGAACATCGCGCGTGACAAATGTGTCTGCCAGGGCAATTTTTTTCTCCCAAGGATGAAATTCGTAGACCCGGCTTCCATCCGGCAGCACGGAAATAATACTGTGATGCTGGCCGGCCCGCAGGTAGTTCTTTCCTAACCCAGGCACATTGTACACCGCTTCGTCCGTGCGCATCACACCCGTCAGCAGCCGTGCCTCCTCCTTCTGCTCTTGCAGCAGGCGTGCAATCGGCACGCGATACTTCTTGGTTTCTTCCTTCCCCTTTGTGTTAAACGTATAGTAGGGAATCACTCCGATCAGCCGAAGCAGGTGCCGGAGCGCCGCGCTCTCAAACCGCCGACTCGTCTCTGTCGTGAAGACGAGCTGATTGAAAACTGCAATCCGTTTTCGTCGAAATCGCTCAATGGCCTCGATTGATTCCTCTGTAATCTCATAGACGTGTTCGTAGTGAGTCACCAGACATACTTCGCGGTGCCCTGGCTTTGAGTACTTACCCATGATGTTGACCAGCTTCGGCGTGATCCGCTGAGGCAGAACTACGGGCGTCCGGGTTCCTATCCGAATACGCTCGATATGAGAGATAGCACTCAGGCTTTCCATCAGCCGGTCAAGGTACGCGTCTCCAAGAATGAAAGGATCACCGCCTGTCACGAGTACCTCGCGGATCACGGGTCGCTGCTTAAGCCAGTTCAGCGCAGCCTCAAGCTTTTCGTTGGAAATAGTTGCGTGGTCGCAGAGCACGCTTTCGATTTCCCAGTTGCGCTGGCAATAGACGCAAATCTGTGCGCAACTATTATATGGCTTGAGTACCACAATCAATGGATAGCGCCGCGTAACGTTGTCAATGGGTGAGGTATCGTACTCCAGCATGAAATCCAGGGATCTGTCGCCCCGCTGACGGCCCTCAATGATTTTCTCCACATAGTCCAGCGGCGGTATCACCTGTGCCCGTACTGCATGGTCATACTCGCGCGATGGCTCAACGTCTATCAGCGTAGCATAATAAGGCGTAACGCCAAAGGGGACATTGTTCTTGACCGCAAGATCAATAGCGGTTTTCTCCTGCTTGGTTAATGTAACTAGAGATCCCAGGGTCTCAGAGTCACGAATCACGTGCCGCAGATGCCACTTGTAATTTCGCCAGTCCTCGGGGTTGCCCTTGAAATACTTTAGAATCCGCTTTCGGTTAGCTGTGCGCCGCTTCTTCACATCAGCATCCAGTCCCGAAGGATACTGATTTATATACGACCACGTATACTCACCCAAGCTATCCAGATCATTTGAGCGCCCAATGGCAGCCTCGCGCCCACTCTCGTACAGGTATTGCGGAGCGGTTTTCATATTATATAGCTTGACCCGGCCCGTAATACCCCGCAACAGGTGACGCATCTCTTCCAGAAAGGCCCTGGTAACCGGATAGTCAAATTTCTGTTGCTGGTTGTACACCGCATCATACAGGCACTGAAGCACACTGAACTGCGCGAGGCGTTCGCTGCGCGGCTTAAGCATATTGCGGAACGCCATGATGCAATCGCGAATCAGACAAATTTCCAGCGAGTGCAGACTCTGCCGAGTGCCCTCGACTGCCAGCTCGCAATTCGTCAGGTAGAGCATCAGCATAGTCCGAGCCGCGAGCAAATCTTCGCTGTTCTTTAAGATTCGGTAGACATCGTAATTTGATGACCGGATAAGGTCAGAAAGTTTCTTTTTCAAGTCGTTCTTCACCACCTTGGACAAGCACTCAGCGCCCTGGAATGGCAATTCATCTCGCCTTTCCACTCCTGCGCACCTCCCTACCCACATCAAGACACTTGTATACACGTCTGTCAGACTTATAAAACCGTACAATGCTGGAAAAAACCCGCGGACAAAAGGAGCATGGAAAGGTGAAAGCCTTATGAAGGAAAAAACCTAAAAACTGACCGCCAGCTGCAGTCGTTCTAACCAGCCGACTCTCGGACCGGCTACTTTGTACTAAGAAAAGACTGAAACGCGCTTTCTGTTAATCTTCTTATAGACAGTACCAGGAGTCCTAAAGCGAATTCAACAAAAAAGGGCACTATTTGTGTACGATCGACACGAGCACTTCTGGTTAGTTTCTGCGGCATTATGCTCCCCAGACCAGATCTCCTCAACACAGCAAGTACACCCATACCCGCCCCGCCGGAATCGCTCCTGTGTAACTGACTCACTTTTCCAGCCAACCACCAGATTCGTACCAGCTGATGTGTAACGCCCTGACACCCCATGTCCGGCTCTCAATCGGGCCTACTAGCCACTCTTATAATACGCCGGGGTGAAGTCGGGTACAAGCTGTTTGAGGAGCTCAACAATTTTGGCCCGATCGTTCGTCGCAGCATATCCGTCCAGCAGCGCAATCTGGCGCTGCAGAGTTTCCCAATCCACGGCCTCTGAGTCCACAACAAAAATCTTGCCCATCTCGGTCGAGCGTACCCCTTCGCCTTTTGTCAGGAGCTCCTCGGATAACTTTTCGCCGGGCCGCAGACCGGTAAAAACAATGTCAACATCCACTCCAGGCTCGTAGCCTGAAAGCGTGACCAGAGTAGCGGCCAGATCAGCGATCCGCACAGGCGTACCCATGTCAAGAAGGAACAACTGGCCCTTCTTTCCGATCGCTCCGGTATGAATAACCAGACTCACGGCCTCGGGGATTGTCATAAAGTAGCGCGAGGCCTCTGGATGCGTCACCGTAATTGGGCCGCCACGTTGGATCTGGCGTTTAAACAGAGGAATGACCGAGCCGCGGCTTCCCAGCACATTGCCAAACCGCACGGCCATAAAGTGGGTGCCAGAGTGCTTGCCAAGGCCATAGATCACCATTTCGCCTACCCGCTTGGTTGCCCCCATAATACTGGTAGGCCTCACGGCCTTGTCGGTGGAGGTAAATATAAACTTCCTCACCTGATACTTGTCTGCTATCCGGGCCAGGTGATAGGTGCCTATAATATTGTTCCGCACAGACTCATCAGGATTCAGCTCCATGAGCGGTACGTGCTTATGGGCTGCAGCGTGGAAAACAATGGTCGGCCGAAAAGAGGCAAAGACGTGCTCGAGCTTCTCGGGATCGCGGACATCACCAATCTCCACGGCGATCGTGTCGTCTTGAAAATGGTAACCCAGCTCGGTCGCGATCTCGTAGATGCTATTCTCGCCTTTCCCAAAAAGGAGCAATTTCTGCGGATGGTAGAGGACGACCTGGCGGCAGAGCTCCGACCCTATCGAGCCTCCTGCCCCTGTAACCATGACCCGTTTGCCGCGGAGGTAGTTCCTGTCTGGCGGGAGCTCTAGCCGAACTGGCTCGCGGCCGAGCAGATCTTCAATCTCCACCGGCCGAATTTCATTAACTGAAACCCGCCCCTCAATAAGGTCATGCATGCTGGGAACAATCTTGAAAGAGACAGGCGTCTTTTTGCACTCCACGACGATTTCCTGGATCTTCTTCGGCGAGGCATCGGGCAAGGCAATCAACACTGTATCAATCCGATAGCGATCAATAGCATCGCGCAGACAGGAAATGTCGCCCACCACCTGAAGATTGTGAATACGCCGCCCGATCTTACGCCGATCATCATCAATTAAAACAACCGGCCGATACCCTCGCTGTGGATTATGCAGCATGTCACGAACCACTGCTTCGCCCTCATCACCTGCACCGATAACCAGCACTCGCAGGGCATCGCTTGGCAGCCGCTGCCCCGCAGTGAGCAACATTCGGCGCGACAAGCGCTCCCCACCGATCAGGATAATGGCCAATCCCCACTCCATAATCACCACGCTCCAGGGAATCCGCAAAACATGCGTTCCTGAGGGGTTCAGCGGCAAGGGGCCCAGACGTGCCAGGTGTTCGACCAGCAAATTGAAGAGCACCACAATGACCGTACCGACCGTCACGGAAAAAATAATCGCACGTAACTCATAGATGCTTGCATAGCGTAAGATGCCTTTATAGAGGTGAAACAAGCCAAATAGAACAAGCCGAAGTGCGACTACGAACCCGACCAGGTTAAGGAATTGAGGCTTGTATTCTGGCAATACGTGAAAGTCAAAGCGCAGCTGATAAGCAACGCCAAACGCTACTGCGACGAGCAGCGCATCAATGGCCAGCAAGACTATTCTATGGACCTTACGACTCAGCATGATGTAGAATTCTTCCTTGCAGTACTCAGATTGGCGCCTCAAGATGCTAATATATGCTATTCCGGGGCGGCTTTCCCTCGACACTCATCACACAGCCCATCGGGCAACGCCGTGAAAAACACCTGATGACATTTTCGGCAGGTGTGCTTCGTATCGTATTTCTTTTCTTTCTGGTTCTGCAGGCCTTGAAATTCCCTGTAAAGAACGGTGATATTCTCCTTTAGATTGAATTCCACAGCCGAAAACACGTTGGGGGCAATCAGGTACGGATAGCCCTCCTGGAAGCGTTTCAGGCGCTCCAACGCCCTATTGTGATACCGGATGATCTCGGAAAACTCGTTCGCGACCAGCATCTCTTCGTATTCCATGTCGAACTGTGCTCCTTCCAAAAGATATTGTACTATCTGGCCAATTCCTTCTCGTAAATCCAGAATATGCGGTCAATGCGCGAATTGCAGACCTTCGAGTAAAATCGCACCGGCCCAACCCAGGGAATAATGCTCTGAGTGTGGCCCTGGCGGCCAATATCGCCGAGGCAAAGCTGACACAAAATGCCTCCAATGCCCCGGCCGCGAGTCATCGGCAGCACACCCATCGGGCCAAACCACCCGGTGTTTCGATTATTTCCCTCATAGGCTGAAAAACCCACAACCTCTCCCTGGTGATAGCAAATATAAAGACTAATGGGACGGTTCCTGTAGCATTCCAGAACCTCGCCAACCCACGCGGGAAATTCAGCTCGTAAGAATTCCAGCACGCGATCTTTGTCTGCGGAGTCAGCCCGCTTGATCTGAAACCCCTCCCGCTCTAAGCGATAAATGTCCGCGGATACGTCGAATTGACCAGGCCGCACGTCGCAAATAAGATTCATATTTTCCCTGACTCGCTGATAGCCATGCTTCTCAAAGAAACCATACGCCTCGGTATAGCGGAAATCAACTCCAGGAGTCAGATAGTTCGGCGCGCTGTCCATAGTTGAAATCTTTCTGGCTCCTTTCGCCCGAAGGCGATTCTCGATCTCGTGGAGTAACAGCGAGCCAATACCTTGCTTTCGGAACGAGGGGTGCACGACCATCAGCCGGATCCATCCATGAGCGACACCAAGAGCCTCACCAAACACCCCTTGAACAAACCCTCGAATGCGTCCGGAGTTCTCATCCACCAGCGACAGCCCAGGATCGTAGTCTCTTGCCCCCAAGGTCTTCTCTTTAACTAGCTCCGCGAAGAAGCGGTCGTGGGGCATCCCTACCTGGCAGATCTCTGTAATTGCCTCCAGATCTCCTGGCAATAGCTGGCGCAACATACTTCCTATCCTTTCTCACAGCGCCAAATAACAGAGGAAAAGATGTCTTCTTGCGGCTCCAACGCGTGATCGTCCGGCCTGCGAGGCAGGAAATCTCTCTACCGGAGGGCAAAGAAGACTTGCAGTGTACATCTCACACCGCCGCTGCAAGAATCAAGAAAAATATACCCCCACAGGACGTCACTCACCATGCGTTGAACATGACCGAACTTTAGGAGCACTACGGTTAGCACAGACGTGAAGAGAAAATGAAGAGACAATCAGAGGCAGACTCTCTCTCTGCCAGACCTAAAACTCCTCAATGCGTTGAACACCAACCTGAACCATGCACGCTTGGTCAGAACCACACTACATACCACTATCGTCCTACAGCAGGAACGGGACCTCGATTTTGTATGGCACAGGACATAAAATTATGGAGGGTACGATCTACAGTCAGAAGCCCTTTTGCCAAGGGGTCTCCATTGACTGCGCAATCAGCCCTCCACTCAGCATCCGTTAGCCTGTCTGATCAGAATGAGCGTTAAAGGGCAGCAATGTAACTGCTGCAGGAGCATTTACAATTTACAAACAGCCACTACAAATTGCTCGGCCTTCGGAAAGCCTATTCAATAAAGATAAATTCAACCCGCCGATTCTTCGTCCACGCTTCCTCGTTGTGCCCGGGAACTACGGGCTCTTCCTCGCCCTTGGACAGCGTCGCCAGCCGACGCTCCACAATCCCTTTCTTGATCATGTAATCCTTGACCGATGTCGCCCGACGCCCACCCAGGGCAAAATTGTACTCTACCGTGCCCCGCTCATCGCAGTGTCCTTCAAGCAACACATTGATATCAGGATTGATAAGCAGGAACTCTACGTTCTGATCCAGCCCCGGACGCTGGTCACTCCGAATGCTAGATTTGTCGTAATCAAAGTAAATCGTCTTCAGCATACCGGCCATTTCATGAAGAGCTGGAAGTGGCCTAATGCGCCGCGCAGCTTCTTCACCTGTAACGGGGGGAGCCTGTTCAGGAGCCTCGGCTTTCCTTTCTATCTCGCTGGTTACCTGCTCGGGCTGGGAGATAGGAATCGTAGAAACGCGTTCTTTCTTGCTCAGCACTCCGCAACTCAGCGACAACAATGAAATCAAACCTATTATGAGCAGAGCTTTCACCGGATACGTACACATGCGCTTCATAATATCCTCCTCAGAGTTTAATGGTAGGCCTGCGTGGCAATGACTTTCTTTCTCACCCCTTCCTGCAAATCGGTTTGTATTCTAGCTCTAACCGCTGAATTTATGTCAAGAGCTAAATGCTGCGTGCAGTCTGTGTATCAGAACTCACCAACGCCGATTTTTTCACCTGTCTGAACCTGACCTCTGCACTGAGAAAGTCTTTGCATAATACAGAAGAACTTACTTCTGCGCGGGAATCTACGTTTCTCAGGCGCAAACCCACCACCAACACCCCATTAAATTCTTCCTGCACTCTATCTCTCCTTTGAATTTACCTTGCTATACCAGACCGCCAATTGATAAACTTTTCTGAGTTCTGTCTAGTCTTATTATAGAAAATTACGGTCAAATTCTGAAAGAGAGCCGCCGCTGTCAATGTTTCACGCGATCTTTGCGCTCGAGATTGTCATTCGTTTTATAAGAAACCGGAGGTTCTTATAAAGCCAACGATTATTGGTCCTGAGTCCGGGAAGGACAAGCATTGCAATGACAGCGCCTAAGCACAGTATACTTGTCCTGATCAGCATCTTCTGCGTGTTGGTTGCTCTCGCAGTATACAGGTTTGCGAGCGACCATGCTCGGCAGCCGAGTACCACATCGCCTGATGCCGTCTCCGCTGTTTTGAAACCAACGCCTCAGCCTGCGCCTGATGAAACTACAATGCCCCGCCCATTATTTGCACAAAGCCCACTAGTAACCCAGGTGCCTACGATCCAGACAACGAGTCCAACGCTTGCGCAATCCCTGGGCACACATGCTGCCGCAACTACTCAAACGATGCCTCGCCAGCCAAGCACACTCGAGGCACCGTTGCTCGCCTCTATTGCTGGAACCGTAACCGACGAGTCAAAAACCCCAGTGCCCGGTGCAGATGTCTCCGCTCTGAATATCTCCAACGATTCTGATCAACCTGTTGCCACAGTGTCAACCGGATCGGAAGGTCAGTACACGGTGTCAAATATTGCTGCCGGCTCTTACGAAATTCGTGTATTTCACCCCGATTATGCTTCCGCATGTCTCACTAACATCGCATTAAAAGACAGACAGCAGCTCGAGGGTTTGGACTTTACACTGAACCCAGGCCTAAGCTTAGAGGGTAAAGTGGTTGATGCAAGTCAACAACCAATAAGAGACACCCGTGTATTTGTGAAAAAGACTATTTCGCGTCTGAATTTGTTTGGTGGGAAACCACTCTCTGCCTCCTACCGATACGGCAGCACGATGTCAGGGCCTGACGGTGGTTTCATCCTGGCTCACCTTGCCACTGGGGCCAACTTGTTAAAGGCAGAGAAGCAAGGATTCGTCCCCGCAGCGCAAAACATCACTCTGAATCCCCAAACGCCTCCCGCTCCGATAACTATTGTACTTTCCGCTGCCGCGACGATTGAGGGGAAGGTAGTCACTGAACAGAAGAAGCCAATTCAGGACGCCAAGGTCTGGGTACACTCATACACTGCTCCCCAGAGTCGTAAAACGGCAATTGAAAAGCCGCATGTTGTGCTGACCGATAGTGAAGGACATTTTGCACTCAAAGATGTGCGTCCAGAAGGCTGGTACGACCTTATGGCTGAAGCTCCGGGTTTTGCGCAAGGCGTTTTTCCCGGCATCCAACCCAATAGTACTGACAACGTCGTCGTGCTGGTACACGGTGGGTCAATTACAGGCAAGGCTACGTACTTTGATACGGGGGAACCGGTGACAAATCTGCAGATACAATTACGGGGTAGCGGTGGGAAGTATGCCTTGAGCAAACGCGCTGCCAGCGACAGTGCGGGCATCTATATGTTTGACAATCTGCCAGGCGATACGTACTCGCTCGCGGTTGTTTCTAACCGGCTTACGGCTCCCGAGAAACAGGGAGTGAAGGTTGAGCCCGGCAAGCAAGTCACAGGTATAGACTTTGAAGTCTATGAGGGGCTAACCATCAATGGTTCGGTTGTGGACGCCGTGACCAAGAAAGGCGTTGCCCAGGCTGCAGTGGTGGCACGCGCACAGGTTGGCAATAAGTTCCCCACAGGCCGAAAAATACAAGCCACCACCGACGATATGGGCTACTTCACGCTCAAGAATCTTCCGGCTGGAATTTATTACCTGACTGCTTCCGCAGAGGGTTACGTGAGTATTACTTCCTATCATCAGCAATATAGGGTGGTGCTGGATCGAGATCAACCTTCTCCGCGCGTGATCCTCAAGCTCTATAGCGGCGGAAGCGTTGACGGTTACGTCTACACGTCAGCGCGTCAGGCAGTGCCATGCGTCATGGTGCAACTTTTTCAACCCCCAAGAACTCAAAATCGCATAAACACGCGTCAGCTCAAGACAGCCACTGACGTGAATGGGTATTTCAAGATTCCGGGCATTAACGTTGCCAAAACACTTGAGCTCTATGCCAGTGCATGTGCGGAGAATTTCGCAAAAGGGAAGAGCGAACATATCTTGCTGAGCGAGAAGCAGCCATCGGCTTCCGTCAACATCATCTTGAAACGAGGGGGCTCTATTGCGGGGAAAGTCACCAATTCCGACGGGACGCCAATAAGCCAGGCCCGACTCCAGCTCGATCATCGCGGCTTTGAAGGAGATCGCTATTCGGACCAGCCAGAGGCATGGACGATGTCTGACGGCCGGTACAGATTTTTTTACGTTGCTGAGGGCCGTGTGAACATCGGGGCATCCGCAGATGGCTATGTCACGCAGCGACGCTCACTTGAACTTGCCGAAGAGGAGCACCTGTCTGACGTCAACTTTACCCTTGCCCGTGGTTACCAGATTTCAGGCATGGTTATTGACGATAAAGGGAGTGCGCTGAAGGATGCCCAAGTGAGTGCCAGACCCCAGGGCAGTGCCAGAGGAAGTGGATCAGCAACTGCGGATGCCATGGGGTACTATGCTATTACCAACATTGGGGAGGGAAAATTCACGGTGACCGCCAGCGCAAGGAAGAAGACGGCAAGCGGAACGCAATCGTATCGCCTGCGCAAAAGAAACGTTGAGAGCGGTCGAGGGGATGTGGATTTCGTCTTCCCCATTAATGGGGCGATCAGCGGAAATGTCCTGGATAGCTCGACGCTTCTGCCCGTGCCCAATTTCGTGGTGAACGCCGACGCAACGGTAGACGAGGGGGACGGCGCAACCGGCCATTTTGCCATTCGCAATAGGTCTTTTTTAAACGACCGTGGGGAATTTCTGCTTACCGATCTTCCCGACGGCTCTTATCGGCTGGAAATTATTTCTGATGCGTACGCCAAAAAACGCGTTGAGCACATCACGGTTTTCTCGCCCTCAATGACACAGCTAGGCACCATTATGCTGGATCCGGGAGGAAGCATAAAAGCCCGGATCGTCTCCTCGGCAACGAATTTGCCAATTGGCGGCGTCCAGGGGAAATTGGATAAGGGATGGAAGAATACCGCAAGGTCAAGCAATGATGGGATGATTTGGTTTACCTCTCTTGTCCCTGATACTTACATCCTGACTTTGCGCCACAGCCATTATCTTACCACACACATTCGCGGCATTCGCGTCTCGAAAGATGAGCCCACTGTGCTTGGCGACATTTTGATGGACCCTGGCGGAATTGTGGAGGGCACAGTGGTGGACGGTGATGGAAAGGCTATGGCCCGAGTAACTGTCTCCGCCAGCTCGGGTGATGTGACTAAGAAAGCATCAACTGACACGGGGGGCCACTATATTATTGACGGAATTCCTCCCGGCTACGCTACGCTGACTGCAGAAACAACTGTTCACGGCCAGAAAGTCTACGCTGTCGAGCAGGCATACGTCCTGGCAGACGAATCCATCACGGTCAATTTTATCCTGGACACCTCGCATACGCTCCGCGGAACCCTGTTCAGCTATGCCCTGGGATTACAGAATTTCCGCCTGAAGGTATATCTTGTTGACAGCAATAATTTCGTTAACAGGTCGCACGGTATTACGGCCACAGTGGCCCAGAATGGCCAATACGTTATCGAGAATCTCACTCCGGGAACATACTACCTGCTTGCCAAGGCGAAAGTAATTACGCCACCACCGGCGACACCACGGCGATTCATTGCCACAAGCGATTATGTTAGCCTGGTGACGAAAGAAATACAGAAGGACATCGAGTTTCTTAATGCGGAATTCAGCGGCATAGTAGTCGAAAATGACAGCCAGCAACCAGTTGCAGGAGCGACAATCACTCTGGTTTCAACGACTGCGCCACGTACGGATTCTACGGAAATCCTTAAGGCACTGGCGTGGAGCGCCGAGTCGAATATGGCCGGCGAATTCCTTATTTATGGACTCCCGGACGGGACGTACGACCTGTATGCCAGTGCTCCCGGCTATGCGGAAAAGCGATACGACACGATAACCTTTGGCCAAAACCAGAAGCTCATGCAGTATCGCCTTGCACTCACACCCTGAGATTGCTTGCCAGGCGCAACGTGCTGAACATTTTCGAGCATGGGCTAGCATTTTTATTATACCGTACAAGAATTTTTCTGGTTGACCCTCGAGGGAAAAGAATTTAAATACAATCTGAAGACATCACATTTTAAGAGCCCCTAAAAAAATGGATATTGTGAATGTTCCTCATGCTTAACTATTTTGCTATAGCCAAGTGGCACGGGCTTCCAGCCCGTGAAGAATCATCCGCCTAGGCGGATGCCACGTCTTTTTTCAGCTCTAAAATGTCTAAGATCGGAAAAAATCTCCATTTTGGTGGGTACTCTAGATATCCGGCGACAAATTTCGATTATCTGTATCGGCTGCAAGTTTCCTTGCGGCCTGTGGTCATTTGAAAAGCCGCTGTATTGGTACATGTGCGCTCCTGGATGAGGATTTCGAAGTGAAAAACAAGACTCCCTATATGGTATTTGCGCGGAAATGGCGTCCCCAGACCTTCGCTGAGGTTGTCGGCCAGCAGGCCATCAGCGATGCTCTCCGCAATGCCATTGCCACCAATCGCATTGCCAATGCCTATTTGTTCTGCGGGCCGCGCGGTATTGGAAAAACCAGCATGGCACGCATACTTGCCAAGGCGCTTAACTGTAAGAAGGGGATGACGCCCGAGCCTTGCGGCAAGTGCCATCACTGCAAACAAATTACCGCTGGGTCCGACATGGATGTAATTGAGATTGATGGAGCTTCCTACACCAAGATTGATGACGTACGGGAGCTGCAGGAAGGAATTGGACGCAGCGCATACGCAGCCCGCAAGAAGGTCTATATTATTGACGAAGTTCATATGCTGTCGTCGAGTGCGTTTAATGCGCTGCTAAAGACAATTGAAGAGCCGCCGTCACACGTTGTCTTCGTCTTTGCCACCACTGTACCTGAGAAAATTCCCGAAACTATTCTATCGCGCTGCCAGCGCTTTGATTTCCAGCGTATCCCACCTGACGAGATCAAACAACGCCTTGAGTATATACTGAATCACGAAGCCGGTATTCAAGCCGATCCTGCCGAGCTTCCCATCATTCTGGAAACAATTGCTCGTAATGCCGACGGAAGCATGCGTGATGCTGAGGTTGCCCTTGACCAGCTCCTGACTCTCGGCCAGAGCACCCTGAAGATGGAAAACGTCCAGCAGCTCTTCGGACTCGCGCAGATAGACCAGCTGATTCATACCCTCGATGCGATTGAGAAACGCGATACAAAGACCCTGCTTCATCTCGTGGCTGAGCTCGTAAACAAAGGCCGGGATCTCGAGCGCTTTGTGAAGACCTTTACCCGATTTCTCCGCGATCTCTTGCTCATAAAAACTGAGGCTGAGGTAGAGCTCGTTCAAATTCCCGCTGAATACGTTGACACACTGCGCACCCGCCTGGCTTCCCTCTCACTTACCTCACTCATGAATACTCTGCACCATTTCTTTATGCTGGAAGAACAACTGAAAGGCGAGGTGCCTGCTCGCTTTCTCCTGGAATTCACCTTTATTAAGCTGACCGCCATTGCCCCGATCGCTGATCTGGACTCTGTCATCAGCCAGCTCAGCACTCTCGAACGGCAGTTGCTCCGCCAGCCTCAGGGCGCAGCGCCAAACCCATCAATTGCCACCGAGACCACTGATCTTTCCCATGCTGAGTCGCAAGGCGAAGGCGTGGAAAACCACTATAATTTCCAGAAGATCATTACACCTGCGCCACAGAATGAGGATCAGGAAGAAGCAAACGAGAACGCTGACTTGCTGAGGGCCCCGGCCGAGCCCGAAGAAAACGACGCGGAACTCACGGTTCCCCCTCGCACGCCCGAGCCGATTATTGACCCAACAGACGTCCGGGCCGTATGGGCTGGCGTGGTTCGCGAAGCTGAACAATTGAAACCTATGCTTGCGACCCATCTGCGCGATGCAAAACCTGTGAAGATAGCCGGCAGAATCCTGTACGTCAGTATTCCAAAGCGCGGGCGGCACTCTTTAGCCAAGAAATTGCTCGAACGGCAGGAAAATCGCGAACTGCTCAAGAGTTGCTTACAAAAAGTTACGGGGAAGCCGATGGATTTTAAAATACTCGCCGTAGAAGGCACGCCGCAGCCCGCTTCCTTGTCCCGCGAGAAAGAGCCAGACGTTGAGATACCCCCAATAGCAGATCTAGATGTGGACCGAACGAGCCCGAAAGCGCTCGTGAGCGAAAAATCCCCTAAGAATGCAGACGTACAGGCCCTTATTAAAACTGATCCGGCATTGAAAGAAGCTGTTGAAAAAATCATCAAGATATTCGACGGTACACTGGTCAGCTTCGATGATAGAGCAGTCAAGTGAGCGCGCGTCTTACGACTTCTGGCAATGCGCTGGTCGTCTGAGACGGGAATAAGAGGGAAAGACAGATTCGGAGTACAGATTTATCCGCCTGGTGTGGCGGAATTGCGTAAGGAACACGGTTGATCAAAAGGGGCTGAGTAAGGAGGGACCCCACATGTTTGATTTCAAGCAACTGCAGAAATTACAAAAAGAAATGCAAGAAAAAATGGCCAAGATGCAGCAAGAATTGGAACAGAAGACAGTGGAGGCATCATCCGGCGGCGGTGTGGTAACCGTCACTATGAATGGGAATCAGCAAATCGTCGGCATTAAAATTCAGAAAGATGCTGTTGATCCGGACGACATTGAAATGCTTGAGGATCTAATTATGGCTGCAGTGAATTCCGCGGTTGAGAAGTCCAAAGCCATGAGCCAGGAGAAGCTATCCGGACTCACCGGTGGTATGCGATTTCCCGGATTACCTATGTAGAGAGCACGACCAGGGCAGCGCCCGAGTAACCGCGTTGCAGACGTATCAACCCGCAGCACAACAAGGTGCTGCTTACAAACAGCAGAGGCCAATGCACTCATTTTCTCCAGTTATTGAAACGCTCATCAGCGAGCTTATGAAGCTGCCCACGATTGGGCGAAAAAGCGCCGAGCGTCTGGCATTTCACCTTTTGAAATCCAATCCCAAGCAAGCTGAGGCGCTGGCAAAGGCGATCCTGGATGTGAAGCATCGCATTATCTTCTGCTCACAGTGCTTCAACGCCACGGAAACCGATCCTTGCGCTATCTGCGCAAACCCCGAGCGCGACCATACGGTCGTCTGTGTAGTCGAAGACCCGCTCAACGTGCTGGCGATTGAAAAGACCGGGATCTATAATGGTCTCTACCACGTTCTTCAGGGCCGGCTGTCGCCACTGCGCGGCGTCACGCCTGAAGATCTCCGCATCAAGGAACTTATAGCGCGTCTATCAGGCGCACAAATTAAAGAAGTCATCATTGCGACGAATCCTGATCTGGACGGCGACGCCACTGCCCTATATCTGTCAAAGGTGCTGAAGCCATTGTCAGTGACGATTTCGCGCATCGGACTGGGAATTCCCATGGGCGGCTCTCTGGAATACGTTGATGAAGGCACACTGAAAAAGGCGCTGGAAGGCCGAAAACAACTTTGACTAAATTACAGGGAGCAGGTTTGAAACCTGCACCTGCGATCTTCTCGTCGCCGCGGTAGAACCCCGTACTGAAAGAAGAATCTGGAATGAGCAAACTAACCTGGTATAGCCATAGTGCATTTCTTATCGAAACTGAGACAGGCAATATCTTGTTAGACCCATTTCTATCGGGCAATCCAAAGGCCACCGTAAAACCAGATACTATTCAGGCCGATTACATTCTTGTGAGCCACGGTCATGGTGACCACCTCGGCGATGCCGTTGAGATTGCCAAGAACAATCAGGCCACAATCATAGCACCGTTCGAACTGGCGACGTATTGCGAGAACCAGGGTGCGAAAGCGCATCCCATGCACATTGGCGGCGCGTATCAATTCCCATTTGGCCGCGTTAAGCTCACACAAGCGCTCCACGGCTCGGCTGCCCCGAGCGGCAAGGGGTTCATTTATACAGGCAACCCCTGCGGCTTCCTCATAACAGTGGACGACAAGACGATCTACTTTGCCGGCGACACCGGGCTGTTTTACGACATGAAATTGCTCGGTGAACTCGAGCAAATTGATGTCGCCCTGCTCCCCATTGGGGGCAATTTCACCATGGACGCTGCAGATGCCCTGAAGGCCGTAGAATTCCTCAAGCCCAAACTTACTATTCCGATGCATTATAACACGTTTGACCTGATTCAGGCAGATGCTGATGCTTTCGTTCGCGACTGCCAGCAGCGGGGATTCAAGGCCCATGTGCTGCAAGTTAATGAATCAATTGAAGTATAGCTATGGGCACAAATTGGCTGGTTCACGAGCTGGAGAGCAGAGGAGCGCTGCTTAATCTGCTGAGCCGAGTACGCGGTTTTCAGTCATAATGTAGTCCATACAAACATCCCACGGCTCATGAGGAAGGGTTTTAACAACCTGTAATTCGTAGGCAAGGCCAATCTTGGCCGCAGAGGGGGCGATCGTTTTCAGAAATCTATCGTAGTAGCCTAAGCCAAGGCCAATTCGCCATCCCTGTTCGTCAAAAACCACCCCAGGCACAATGTGAACATCAATAGCAGTCGGCTCAATAGGCCGGAGAGTCTGGGGCCAGGGTTCGAGCACCTTAAACGGCCCGACGTGTAAATCCCGCTCAAAGTCCTGTAGTTCTGACGCTATCAGAACCTTCCGTATGCTATCCGCCTTCGGAACTGCGATGCGCTTGCCATTCGCCAGACAAAACTTCACAAATTCGATCGTGTCAACCTCACGGTTGTAGGAGACATACGTCATCACACAGCGCGCCCGGGCAAGCACGGGCATAGCCAGAAGGGTCTTCAGAATCCGGCGACCCCATTCTCGCGCAGACTCCTCCGCTATCTGACCTCGCAGCTGTAGATATTGCTTTCGTAGCTCACGCTTTTTCAACTGCATTTGACTGATCGTTTCCCTTTGCAAGTTCAAACTGCGCTCCCTAGTAACCGTATTGATTTAAAGTTCGCAAGAAAAATTTTCAAAATCCCTGCACCGAGCGGTTTCACTCACGTATCGCATTATCCTCTGCAGCCTGGCGGCAATAGACATAGAGCTCCTAATGCCCTGTTGAAAACCCTCACATCCTGCCAGAAATAGTTCGAACTGCCATTCTATTGGGGGTGTTAGTGCAGCTCTGATAACGTGGCATCCGCCTAGGCGGATGATCTTTGTGGCATGGTTATCAATCCACACGGGCGAGACGCCCGTGCTACGTCAAGGTGCCGAACCCATCATTTTCGATATCCTCTTTTGTATGGGCTAAGGTTTTCAACAGAGCAA
>CAYVXD010000092.1:0-16448 GCA_964454265.1 uncultured Candidatus Sumerlaeota bacterium
ATCGCCAGATCTCAAACAGCCGTTCGCTATTTGGAATACAGCTCCACGATGAGCTGCTCTTTAATATCAACTGGAATGTCCTCACGCTCTGGAATAGCAGTGACTCTGCCCTCAAAGGTCTCTGGCGAAAAGTCCACCCACTGGACTCGTCCGCGTCTTTCTGCTAGTGCCAGAGCAGCCTGCACGTGCGGGTTGGATCGTGCCTTCTCAGACAACGCCACCTCATTGCCCGCCTTCACAAGGTATGATGGAATATCAACCTTCTTTCCACTTACCCGTACGTGACCATGGCGAATAAGCTGTCGGGCAGCAGACCGCGATGAAGCCACACCCATGCGGTATACCACAGTGTCCAGGCGTCGTTCAAGGAGCTGGAGGAGAACCGTACCTGTGACATTGCGATAGCGCTCAGCGATTTCGAAATAGCGCCGAAACTGGCGCTCCAGTACACCGTAAATTCGCTTGGCTTTCTGTTTCTCGCGCAGCTGCAAGCCATAAGTTGACATCTTCCGGCGCCTCTTCTGGCCGTGCTGGCCCGGGGGATAATTCTGTCGTTCTAATGTACACTTCTGTCCCAGACACCGCTCACCTTTCAAGTACAGCTTCGTGCCCTCGCGACGACACAACCGACATACGGCATCATGATATCGAGCCACTTGTTATAGTCCTCCTCGCTAGACGCGTCGCCTCTTGGGTGGACGACACCCATTATGAGGAATCGGAGTCACATCTTTGATAATAGTGATGTCAAGTCCCACAGACTGCAAGGACCGAATAGCAGCTTCACGTCCTGATCCTGGACCTTTTACGTAAATCTCCACGGTTCGCACCCCGTGCTCCATAGCTTTTTTCGCGCACGATGCAGCGGCCAATTGTGCGGCAAACGGGGTGCTTTTGCGCGACCCCTTAAACCCTTCCGATCCCGCACTGGCCCATGCAATGGTGTTACCACCTTTGTCGGTGATCGTGACAAGGGTATTATTGAATGTCGCCTGGAGATGCACAATTCCGTGGGAAATACTTTTCTTCTGTTTCTTCTTTACTTTGGGCGCTTCTTTTTTCCCCATGAATATATCACCTTTAATTCCGCGAGATATTTAAAAATCTGCAATCAGAAATAGCTTCTGCACTACCTTGCCGGATAGTACGCGCTGCAAGGTGCAGCACTTAACCGGGCTTTTTGGACTCCTTCTTCCGCCTGCCAACGGTCTTGCGGGGGCCTTTGCGCACCCGGGAATTGGTGCGCGTCCGCTGCCCGCGTACCGGAAGTCCCTTACGATGTCGCAGTCCTCGATAACAACCGATGTCCATGAGACGCTTAATGTTCTGACTGACTTCTCGCCGCAGGTCACCCTCAACGCGGTGGTTGGCCGCGATTACAGCGCTGATCTTGCTCACTTCACTTTCAGTCAAATCGCGCACCCTGGTATCCCGGTTTACCCCGGCAGCTATTAGAATGCGATTTGACAGCATTCGCCCAATGCCATAAATATAGGTGAGGCCAATTTCAACGCGTTTTCCTCGTGGTAAATCAATACCTGCAATGCGTGCCATAAATACCGTCCCTTTCTACGGCTTTCAGGAGGAGTGCCGCAGGGCTATCCCTGCCGCTGTTTATGGCGTGGGTTGCTGCAAATGACCCGCACCACCCCTTTTCGCTTGATCACCTTACACTTGCTACAAATTGGTTTAACCGATGCTCTAACTTTCACTGCTTTTTTCTCTCCCTTTCGGCCCTACGGGCCTGTAATCAGAAGGATGCCCACTACTTATAGCGATAAATGATCCGCCCCCGGCTTAAGTCATAGGGTGACAGTTCGACCATTACGCGGTCGCCAGGCAAAATACGGATAAAATGCATTCGCATCTTGCCGGAAATGTGGGCGAGCACTTTGAGCCCATTGTCCAATTCCACGCGAAACATGGCATTGCGCAATTTTTCCAGCACTTTTCCTTCAACTTCTATAGCCTTTTCCTTTGCCATTGGCTCCTTCATCCTCTGCTATGATATCTGGATACCCTATTCGCGCAGAGAAAAATACGGCAATATCTGTCGTACAAAAACCTCGAATGCTTTTTTCATCTCTCCAAATGAGTCTTTATCAACGCACAAATATTCTATTTTTATATTTTATGACCGAGAGTCAAGAACAAATTTTGTTGTGCCGCTTTATGTTAAAATCCACGGCTCGTTATCAGTAACAGCCACGGTATGTTCAAAATGTGCCGACAGCTGGCCATCTGCAGTCACCACAGTCCACTGGTCATCTAACGTGACGGTCTCCCAGGTTCCAATATTGACCATCGGCTCGATTGCCAGCACCATCCCGGGCTGGAGACGTGGCCCGCTACCCGCTTTGCCGAAGTTAGGAATTTGTGGCGGTTCGTGAATCTTGCGCCCGATTCCATGGCCGGTGTATTCGCGCACAACGGAGAATCCCGCGGCTTCGACGTGCGCCTGGATTGCTGCGGAGAGATCGCCAAGCCGTTTATTCGGCCGTGCCAAATTAATGCCAATCCGCAGCGCTTCTTCAGTCACCTGAACAAGCCGTCGCCCTGAAGGTGTCACCTTGCCGATCATCACCGTCACAGCCTTATCCGCATAAAACCCGTCTTTAAACAGTCCCGCATCAATACTGACAATATCACCGTCGCGCAGGCGTCGCATTGAGGGAATTCCGTGTACAACCTCTTCATTGATTGACACGCAAATGGTGGCTGGGTAATCGCGATATCCGAGAAATGCCGGACGACCTCCATCCTTCTCAATGAGCGCCCGCGCCATCTCATCCAATTTAATTGTCGGAATCCCGGGTTGCATGCCCCGGGTAATCTTCGTCACCACCTCGCACAGCAGTTGGCCTGCTCGCTGCATCACGTGTAGTTCATCAACGCTCTTAATCTCAATTGCCGTATCGTCGTACTGGTTCATCCACTCCCAACCTTTCCTATCGCTCCTAAAGAACGTCCGATAGAAGCGAGACAAGACGTTGAAACACCTCGTCGACTTTTCCGTCTCCGCGGACTGTGCGGAGGATTCCCCGCTCTCCATAGATGCTTAGAACAGGTCGTGTTTCGGATTGATACACGCTGAGACGTTTCTGAACAGTTGCCTCATCGTCGTCAACCCGCTGGATGAGCTCGCCACCACAGGCCTGGCAGAACTGCTTGTTACCGGCTTGCTGCAAATTAATGTTAACGGTACGTCCGCATCCGTCACAGGTACGCCGTCCCAGCAGGCGCTGAAGAAGAGTCTGCTCAGACACCTCCAGGCTGATTACATGCGACAGTGCTAGTTGCTGCCCGGCCAGAATTGCGTCGAACTGATATACCTGATTCTCATTTCGAGGATAGCCGTCGAACAGAAATCTGCCAGTCTGTGCTGCCGCTGTTCGTAGTCGTTCACCCACCAGCCCACTCACAATATCATCGGAAACCAATTGACCCGCCTTAATCTGCGCTTCAGCCTTAATGCCAAGAGCGGTTCGCGCATTCATCGCCTGGCGCAAAATGTCGCCTGTTGAAATGTGAACCAGCTGATAGCGCTTTGCAAGCAGATCTGCTTGAGTGCCTTTTCCCGAACCTGGAGGCCCAAGCAGCACAATATTCATCAACAAAAATCCTCTCTGACGCCATAGCCGTGGCCCGTAGGTTTCTACCAGCGCCCACGTCCGCGTGCACGTAACTTAAACCCTTCGTAATGGCGCATAAGGAGGTGCGATTCTACCTGTTTCATGGTATCTAGAATAACGCCGATGACGATGATCAGCCCTGTACCTCCCACAAAGTCGGTCAGTGCCCAGGGAATCTGAAATGAGACGACGAAGACGTTTGGCAACAGAGCCACGCTGACCAGGAAGATAGCGCCGACCAGCGTAACGCGGGTTAACACAAAGTCAATGAAGTCAGACGTTGGCTTGCCGGGTCGTCGTCCGGGGATGAAGGCCCCGTATTTCTTCAGATTCTCAGCCGTGTCTACAGGATTAAAGGTAATTGCAGTATAGAAGTAACAGAAGAACATCGTCAGGATAGCATAGAGCACGGTGTAGAGGTTCAAAACCTTCAGCAGATAGAAAATTCCGCCCTTGCTAAGCCCCAGCCAGTAGTAGGGATTCTGGCGGGAATTGATGTCGAACCATTGGCCAAGGTCATAAAGAAAGCCCTGCCCTCCTGGTCCCAGCCAAGAGAAGATGAGGCCTGGGAAACTCAGAATCGCTGAAGAGAAAATCACGGGAATCACGCCTGCGGTATTGACCTTGAGCGGCAGGTAAGTGGTCGAGCCACTCATCATGCGCCGGCCCACTACCCGCTTGGCGTGCTGAATCGGTATCTTGCGTGCTCCCTCCTGGATGTAAATAATCGCCACCGATACGACCACCAAGGAGGCAAGCAAGATCGGCAGCCAGATCGGCCGCAGGTTACCCACCCGAATACTTTCTATGCCGATGCCGATGTCATAGGGATAGGATGCCATTATCCCAAAGGCAATAATGAGGGAGATGCCGTTACCGATGCCGTGCTCTGAGATCTTTTCCCCGAGCCACATGAGAAAGGTTGTGCCCGTGGTCATCGAAACCATGGTTATGAGAATAAACAGGAGCTTGTGGTTCTCTGCCAGGGGCGTCCATCTTTGCTGTATGATCATAAACGCCAGGCCCATTGCCTGAAACGCACTCAGCGCCACAGTACCGTAGCGTGTGTACTGATTAATCTTCTTGCGGCCGGCTTCGCCTTCTTTGGCGATCTTTTCCAGACGTGGCCAGACCACCATGAGCAGCTGCAGAATAATCGAGGCGCTGATGTAGGGCATAATACCCAGAGCCATTACCGTCATGTTTCGGAATGCCCGGCCAGAAAACATATCAATCATCATCAGGATGCCACGCCCCGAGACCTGGCCCTGCCAGAACTGCTTGATCGCATCAGGATCAATGAAGGGGGTTGGAATGTGGCAGCCAATCCGATGGACTATGAGAATAAACAGCGTGAAAAGAATCTTCTTCTTTAGGTCGGGGATTTTAAAAATGTTGGCTATCGACTGGAGCATCACAACGCCTCACACGTGCCGCCCTTTGCGACAATCTTGTCTCGCGCCGACTTTGAGAATGCGTGGGCTTTGACGTGAAGCTTTTTCTTCAGCTCGCCATCACCCAGGATCTTGACTCGAATGTCGGTAGAGCGAATCAGTCCGTGCTCTTGAAGAGCCTCCGGATCAACAGTGGCGTTGTTCTTGAATTGATTGAGCGTCTCTACATTCAAGATCCTGTAGACTTGGCGGAAGATATTTCGGAACCCTCGCTTCGGCACGCGGCGCACCAAGGGCATCTGCCCTCCTTCAAAGCGGGGCCCTTTTCCTCCGCCGCTCCGTGCCAGCTGACCCTTGCTGCCACGGCACGACGTCTTGCCATGGCCAGACGCCTCGCCGCGTCCCACGCGCTTGGGCTTCTGTCGCTTGCCAGGATCTGCTGGGATGTCGTGCACTTTCACGATTTGGCAACCTCCTCAACCGCTACCAGATACGATACCTTTCGCAGCATACCCTTGATCTGTGGACTTGGATCGTGATAAACTACGTCATTAAGGCGCTTCAGGCCAAGGGCACCAATCGTACGCCGATGCTCACGCTTACATCCAATCGTGCTTTTGACCCACGTAATTTTCAATTTCTTTGCCACGTCATTCAACTCCGTAGAGTAGGAGCAGTTCATGAACTGCTCCCCACTTCCCATGTGCGCCAGCCTATAATATGGAGAAAAACGCTTAACGCTTAGCCCCGCTGCCCTTGTAGGGTTTTTAAGACGACGAGGGTTCTTGCTTCTCGTCTTCGGCCGGAGGCGATTCGAGCGGCTGGCTCTGGGGCTTCTCTTCGCCGGCTACGGATGCTTGTGACTCATCTGGTGGCTGAGGCGTCTGTGGCTCTGGGGAAGGGGAAATCTCCTCAGCCGCAGCCACCGGCGCTTCAGCTTCTTCAGCAGGTTGAGCTGCCTCGGCGGATTTCTTTTCTTCTTCTGGCTCCTTTTCCGCCTGCAGCCGAATTTCGCGATAGCGCGCCGCGCGTGACTTTCCCATAATCTCTTCCAGGGACTTGTTCCGTAGCTGGGCAATACGCTCCGGGCTCTGAAGCGACTTCAGGCCTTGCACTGTGGCCTTGACGACATTGATCATATTGTTCGTTCCGTGACATTTCGTCAGAATGTCTTTGATGCCAGCCAATCTTACCACTGCCCGCACTGCAGCGCCGGCAATCAGACCGGTTCCTTCAGCTGCAGGCCGAAGCAACACACGCGCTGCACCAAATCTGCCTATGATCTGATGCGAAATCGTGCGGCCCACAACCGGCACCGAAAAGATGTTCCTCTTCCCGTCTTCAATAGCCTTCCTGATCGCCTCGGGAACTTCGTTGGCTTTGCCGAATCCAATCCCAAGGTGTCCCTTTTCGTCTCCGACGACAACCAGAGCGCTAAAGCTAAAGCGGCGACCGCCCTTGACGACTTTAGCGACCCGCTTCAGAGACACCACCTCTTCCTGAAGCGCCAGACTTTCAACGTCCAGTTCCGCTTCGCCCAGTGGCAGCGACTGAAGGTTCGTTAACTTTTTGTCAACCACAATGAGAGCCCCTTATGCTAATAATGTATTGGTCGACCGTGCAAGAGACGTGCCTAGAACTCAATTCCTTCGGCCCGTACAGCATCTGCCAGCGCTTTGACGCACCCGTGGTATTTATTGCCGCCACGATCGAACACTATCCGGATCACACCTTTGCCTTTCGCTTGCTTCCCTAGCATTTGTCCGATTATCTTGGCAGTAGCGAGATTGCAGAAGCTTTTGCCCTTAGACTTAAAGGCTTTGGTATTCGAGGTGACGAATACCAGCGTTCGTCCTTCAACGTCGTCCACCAATTGAGCGTAAAGGTGGCGTAAGCTTTTATAGATACAAAGCCGCGGCCTTTCTGGCGTTCCGCTAATTTTCCGCCGGATGCTTACGTGGCGTTTTTTTCGTGCCTGTTGCTTTGTTAGTCGCATGCTCAGCCAGACTCCTGATTGTGCCGATAGCAGCCCTCTGGTTCTTGGCCGACTGCCTCAACTCACCGCTACGGCGGTGTAATAGCAGGGCTACTTCGCCCCTGTCTTCCCAACCTTTTTGCGCACATATTCGCCCGCGTATCGAATCCCTTTTCCCTTATAAGGTTCGGGAGGACGATATTTCCGAATCGTCGCCGCCACCTGGCCGACCTGCTGTTTATCAATCCCCTTCACAACAATTGACGTAGGTTTTGGCGTCTCAACCGTGATACCAGGTGGGGGAACAAACGAGATTGGCTGGCTGTAGCCGACCTGAAGCATGAGCTTCTCCCCCTCCATCTTTGCCCGATACCCTACTCCAATAATCTCGAGATCCTTCTGGTAGCCCTGCGTAACACCTTTGACCATGCTGGCTATAAGCCGCTGGTAGAGCCCATGGAAGGCCTTACTGCGCCGATTATCGTCGTGGCGCTTCACGCGAATCTCATCCTGTGCTTTTTCCACCTGGACGTGATCGTTAAGCTTCAAGGAAAGCGAGCCTTTTGGCCCTTTCACGGTGACAGTCTCCTCGCTCAGGATGACGTCAACGCCTTTTGGCAGCTTGACTGGTACTTTTCCAATTCGCGACACGATCAATTCCTCCCGCGCCTATCCGCCTGAGGCGGAGGACTCACCAGATGTTGCACAGTATCTCTCCGCCAATCCTGGCCCGCTTGCATTCCTGGCCAGTCAGCACCCCGCGCGAGGTTGATATAACCGTAATCCCCAGGCCACCAAGCACGTTGGGAATCTCATCCTTCGACACGTACCTGCGGATGCCAGGTTTGCTCATCCGCGTCAGGCCATGAATAATCCGCTCATTATTGGCCCCATATTTGAGAAAGACACGTAGAATCCCTTGCTTCTTATCCCGAATCACCTTGTAGTATTTAACATAGCCCTCATCCTTCATGGTGCGGGCAATGGCGACTTTGATTTTCGAGGCGGGGATGTCAACGTAATCCTTACGTACCATATTGGCATTCCGGATTCGCGTTAGCATATCCGCAATTGGATCACTCAATGTCATGGCTGCTGCTTAACCCCCTGCATCAAGTCCTTTACCGCTTAATCTGCGGTATTGATTATGCCAACAGGCTTTAAGTCATGGCCCTTCTTCTTTTTCTTGTACCGTTGCCGAGGCGTGTTTGCACCCCTGCCTGTTTTGGCAGACGAGTGCTTACCAACTTGACTTGGTCACGCCGGGAATCTGACCACGATTGGCCAGTGTCCGGAAGCAGATGCGACACATATTGAACTTGCGCAAATATCCGCGCGACCGGCCGCATAGAGGGCAACGATTATAACGCCTGCTCTTATATTTTGGTTTCTGGAGCGCCTTGACCCTCAGACATAACTTAGCCACTAATCCTCTGCCTCCTCTTTTGATAATATCAGACGCCTGGCAACACGGCCATCACACTGCTTTGACTATTCCCGAAACGGCATTCCGAATAGGCTCAGTAACTCCAAGCATTCCTCGTCAGTTCTTGCACTGGTCACCGTTGTAATATCCATACCTCGCACTTTAGATACTTTGCTATAATCTAACTCCATAAAGATGAGATGCTCTTTAATCCCTATACAATGATTACCGCGTCCATCAAAAGATTTCGTAGGCAAACCCCGGAAGTCACGAATACGCGGAATCGCCACGTTGATCAGCCGATCCAGGAACTCGTACATGTACTTACCCCGTAGCGTGACGAAGCAGCCGACGGGCATCCCTTCGCGCACTTTAAAGGCGGAAATTGATTGCTTTGCCCGCGTCGTGCAAGGTTTCTGCCCGGTGATAAGCGCCAGCTCTTTTTCAGCTGCATCGAGTTCCTTGATGTCGCGCGCTGCCTCACCAACGCCCATGTTGACCACGATTTTCATCAGGCGCGGCACCTGCATGACGTTTTTATAGTTAAATCTCTTCATCATCGCTGGGATGATCTCTTGCTTATAGCGTGTAAGCAGTCGAGGTTCCGTGGACACCTGTATTTCTCCTCAGTGGCCCGGATTATACCGGAGCACCGCATTTCTTGCACACGCGTATGCGTACGCCGCTCTCTTCCCGCCGTGTGCCAATCCGCGTAGGTTTACTGCACTTTGGGCACACTAGCATAAGACTCGACAGAGCAATTGCAGATTCCTTTTCGATAATGCCGCCTGGCTCGGCACGCGGATTCTTTGAGCGCTTGTGACGCTTGATGAAATTCACACCCTCTACGATCGCCCTGTCTTCTTTGGGGATGACAAAGAGTACCTTACCAGTGACTCCTTTGTCCTTCCCACCCATCACCAGAACCGTATCGTTTTTTTTGATCCGAAATGTCATTGTTCTCGCTCTTTTAACAAAAGGACTCTGTGCGATGTGAGCCAGGCTTGCGTTCTGCTCAAATCACCTCTGGAGCCAGCGAAACGATTTTCATGAAATTCTTCTTGCGCAACTCGCGCCCCACGGCGCCGAAAATGCGCGTCCCGATTGGCTCGTTCTGATTGTTAATGATCACCGCCGCATTTCTGTCGAACTTGATATAGGAGCCGTCTTCGCGGCCGATCTCTTTGGTCGTCCGCACGACTACAGCGCGCACCACCGAGCCTTTCTTGACCGTAGAGGCCGGAGTGGCTTCGCGCACCGACGCTACGATCACGTCACCGATTCGGGCATAGTGGCGACGCGTACCCCCAAGAACTTTAAAACAGCGAATCTTTTTCGCGCCCGTATTATCTGCAACATCTAGGACTGTATATTCCTGAATCATCCTGCGCGTTCCTCACCACTCTGCACTGCCTGCTGCTCTTATCCCACCTGTTTCAGTCAAGACCTAATAAAAGTATTGGCTCAATAATTCAAATGCCTACGCGCGCGGATGGCCGGTGGCTGCACGCCTCGTATGAGCCGCGTGGCCTATTTTCTCTGTTTCAGCACGCTCAGCACGCGCCAGCGCTTTAGCTTACTCAGTGGCCGCGTCTCTATAACGCGCACCATGTCGCCCATGTTACATGCATTCGTGCTGTCGTGGACGTAAATGCGACTGGTGCGTCGAATATATTTCTTATACCTCGGATGCTGGACAAGGCGCTCTACTGCCACAATCACCGTCTTGTCCATCTTGTTGCTCACAACTCGGCCCACGCGAATCTTGCGCTTTCCGCGCACCTTCGTCGGCATTTCTGTCCTCATCTTGCCGCTTTCCTCCATGCTCTCAGCTGCCGATTCTGATTCGTTTCTTTCCACGCGGATACCTCTTGCTTTCACACAGCTCGGGCCGACTGATCCACAGCCCTGATCGCCGCGGCGGTACAGATTAAAGATTAACTCCCTTTTCTCTCAAAACGGTTTTGACCCGGGCCAGCTCGCGCTTTTCAGCTCTAATTTTTGTCACGTTCTCCAGCTCTTTGGTTGAGGCCCGGACACGCAGATTAAAGATGCTGCGGTAGAGTTCATCTGCTCGGCTTACTAATTCGTCAACACTCAAATCTCTTAAGACATTGGCCTTCGTCATGTCGTACCCCCTGTGTGTTCACGCATCACAAAGACCGTCTTTAGAGGTAGTTTATGAGATGCCCGCCGCAAGGCTTCCCGCGCAGTTTCTTTCCCCACCCCTTCCAGCTCGAACAGAATACGGCCGGGCTTTACCACGGCAACCCAGTGCTCAGGATTGCCCTTTCCTTTGCCCATCCGCGTTTCAGTGGGCTTCACCGTCAGGGGCTTATCAGGGAAAATATTGATCCAGAGCTTTCCACCACGCTTAACGTAGCGGGTGATGGCAATCCGCGCCGCCTCAATCTGGCGGTTGGTTACCCAGGCACACTCGGTGGCCTTCAATCCATACTCGCCAAAGTTCAATTCACTCCCGCGATATGCCTTTCCCCTGCGGCGCCCTCGCTGGACCTTACGATGTTTTACTCGCTTCGGCAGTAACATCTGGTGATTCCCTCTTTGCGAGACAGCTGAAACCTAGAACGACAACCATGGCTATATTACTTGGCTGCGGTCTCCTCGACGGGTTTCTGCTCCTTCTTGAAAACCTCACCCCGAAATATCCACACCTTGACTCCGATCATCCCGTATTTAGTTTTGGCTTCAGTCAAGCCGTAATCAATGTCAGCACGAAGCGTGTGCAGTGGAACGCGTCCCTCACGATACCACTCAGAACGCGCCATTTCGGCTCCAGCCAACCGGCCGGCGCAATTGATCCTAATCCCCAAAGCACCGGATTTCATCGAGGCCTGCACAGCCCTCTTCATTGCCCGACGAAAGCCGATACGACGCAGCAGCTGCGCGCTCACGTTATCAGCTACAAGCTGGGCCACGAGTTCAGTTTTCTTGACTTCTTCAATGTTAATCAAGATCTTCTTGCCCGTCTTTTTTTCCAGGTCGCGCCTTAGATTCTCGATCTCGATCCCTTTGCGTCCGATAATAATCCCCGGGCGAGCGGTATGAATTGTAATCTTGGCACGATTTGAGGCCCGCTCAATATCAATCTTAGCAATACCTGCATGATAGAACCGATTCTTGATCTCTTTGCGAATAGAGAGATCCTCGTGTAATAGTGGGGCATAATCTCGCTGGGAAAACCAGCGCGACTCCCAGTCTTTAATCACACCCAGCCGAAATGATGTCGGGTGTACTTTTTGTCCCACAGTCCACCTCCAGCTTTAGTCGCGTTGCTACGCGCTCGTGTGACGCCGCATTCCTGCCAGACCGTCAAAGTCTGCATTGTTTTTGAGCCGTGGATTTGCACGGAATTTCTGCATTTACCCCTGTTCATCAGTGGCCTTATTTTTTTTCTCGCTCTGCCCTTCTCAGGCCATCAGAGTAATGGAAATATGGCTGCTGCGCTTGCGAATCATGCAGGCGCGCCCCATTGCCCGCGGCTGATAGCGCTTGAGCACAGGGCCCCCGTCAACGTAGATCCTGCTGATAATGAGGGAATCCGTATCCGGATGCTCCTTCTTATCAACGTTCGAAACAGCCGACTTTAACAGTCGCTCAATGATCGGCACTGTGGAGGGACGCATGGTGAAGCGCAAGATCTGGAATGCTTGGGCTACTGTCTTGCCGCGAATCAAATCTGCTACGTAGCGGGCCTTTCGAGGAGGAACTCGAACAAACAGTGCACTAGCCTCACTGACCTGCTGCTTTGTCTTTGTACGCTTCTTTGCCATGCTCTGCCAGTCCTACGGCCCTTTACCCCGATTGCTCAACAGGTATTGGCCACCGAGCGACCTATCTCAAGGTTGTAGATTTCGCCGTCTTCCCACCGTGTGCGCGAAAGATACGGGTAGGAGCAAATTCGCCCAGCTTGTGTCCCACCATGTTTTCGTTAATGAAAATCGGCAAAAATTGCTTGCCGTTGTGTACAGCGATTGTATGACCAACCATTTCCGGAGAAATAATCGAGGCACGCGACCAGGTCTTGACTACCCGTTTTTCACCCGTAGCTTCAATCACGCGAATGCGTTGCAAGAGCTTCTCATCAATGTAAGGTCCTTTCTTCAGCGACCGTGCCATATCATTACGTCTCCTTGTTACTTTTTGCGTTTCAAAATCCTGCGTTTCAAAATCATCTTATTGGACGGCTTGCGTTTCTTACGAGTTCTAAATCCTTTTGTTGGTTTGCCCCAGGGCGTGCACGGATGTCGTCCCCCGGATGATTTACCTTCGCCACCACCCAGCGGATGATCAACGGGGTTTTTTGCCACACCTCGCGTACGCGGCCGCCTGCCAAGCCATCGGTTGCGTCCAGCCTTGCCAATGGAGATGTTTTCGTGATCAAGATTTCCCACCTGCCCTACTGTTGCCCGACACTCGCTATGAACCAGGCGCACCTCGCCCGAAGGGAGCTTGATCGTTACATAGCTACCCTCCTTGGCCATCAATTGCGCAGAGCTTCCGGCGCTCTTGGCCAGCTGTGCCCCTTTCTTTGGCTTTAACTCAACGCAGTGAACATCCGTGCCCAGAGGGATGTTTTTCAGGGGCAGGGCATTGCCAACCCGAATGTCTACATTCTCGCCCGAGAGCACGGTTGTACCGACTTGCAACTCGTTTGGCGCCACTATATACCGACGTTCGCCATCCTGATACTGTAACAGGGCGATGCGGGCCGTCCGATTCGGGTCGTACTCAATGCTTTTCACTACGGCCGGCACACCGTCTTTGTCGCGTCTGAAATCAATCACGCGATATTTGCGCTTATGGCCGCCGCCGCGATGGAGAATAGTTATGCGACCGTAGACGTTTCGACCAGCCTTTTTCGGCAAGGCCTCAGTCAGGGACTTCTCGCAGGTCTTGCGCGTAATCTCTTCAAACGTCGCCCCGGTCATCGAGCGCCGTGACGCCGTGACAGGTTTATAGGTCTTAATTGCCATCTGGTATCATCCCTATGCGTTCACGTTAGATCAAATCAATGCGGTCACCCTTTTGCAGAGTCACAATCGCCTTTTTCCAGTCCGGCCGCTTTCCCTCTTTGAAGCGAACTCGCTTGCGCTTACCCTTAACCCGCTGGGTATTTACGTTTGTGACCTTGACGTTGAAGCATTGCTCAATCGCCTTCTTGATTTCGCACTTATTGGAGTTGATATTCACCCGGAACGCATACTGCGCCTCTTCGCGCTCACTGAGATGTGTGCTGCGCTCCGTAATCACCGGCCTGATGATGATAGACCATGGATTCTTCATGCTAGCGATTCCTCGAGCTTCTTAATCCCTTGCTTCGTCGTCACTAGATTGTCGTGGTACAGAAGATCAAAGATATTGATGTTTTCGACCACGGAGATCTTGACATTCGGAAGATTCCTGCCCGCCAGCACCACGTTGCGTTTAACGGAATCCAGCAAAATTAAAGTCTTCCCCTGAAGCTTAAGCTGGTCGAGCAGCTCCAACAGGAGTTTGGTTTTGGGCTCCTTGAGCTCGAGACTTTCAAGTACAAAGAGCTTATTGTCCGTGCGAAATGCCGTAAGCGCCGAGCATAAGGCCTGGCGTTTTTTGCGTTTGTTCATCTTTACCCGGTAGTCTCGAGGCTGTGGCCCAAAAGTAACGGCTCCCCCTCGCCATAATGGCGAACGGATCGAACCCGCACGGGCTCGGCCCGTGCCCTTTTGTCGCCAGGGCTTGCGCCCTCCACCGCGCGCTTGGCCACGTGTCTTCGTCGACGCAGTGCCCTGATGTTGATTGGCCAGGTACTGAGTCAGTGCTTCCCGCACGGTGTGGAGGCTGATCTCAGCGTTCACCAGCTCGTCTTTCACCTCCAGGGTGCCTGACTTCTTTCCTGTTGAATCAAAGGTGTTAACTGTTGACATCCTGCAGTCTGCCTCCCTCTACCTGCAACAACCTGTTTCAGACAGAGAGCGTCTGCGCCCTAAGCGCATTTATCCAACCTTGGGTCTCTCGCGCTGTGCCTTCACACTCTTGCGAATAATGAGATAGCTATTCATGTGGCCGGGTACCGACCCCTTCAGCACTAGCAGATTCTTCTCTTTGTCCGTCTTTACCACCTTAAGATTCAGAATCGTACATCGAGCATTGCCCATGTGGCCCGGCAGCGCTTTTCCTTTAAAAACCCGAGATGGGTCTGAAGAGCCACCCATGGAACCCGGGCGCCTGTGATACATTGATCCATGCGATTCTGGCCCGCGACTGGAATGGTGGCGCTTAACCGTGCCCGCAAAACCACGCCCTTTGGAAATACCCATCACATCAACTTTCTCCCCTTTTTTAAACACCTCAACATCCAGCACCTGGCCCACTTCATACTTGCTCACATTCTGGATGCGAATCTCACGCATGTAACGTATGGGCGAGACATTGCTCTTAGTGAACCGTCCCATTTCTGGCTTGTTTGTCAGACGTTTGGGCTTCGGATCAAACCCGATCTGCAGTGCATCGTAGCCATCCTTGCTCTTTTCTTTCTTTTGCAGAATCGGGCATGGGCCGGCCTCAATGAGCGTGACCGGTACTAGCCTTCCGTCCTCATCAAAAATCTGCGACATCCCTATTTTCTTCCCTAGCAATCCAAGTGACATTATGCAGGCTTACCTCCACAAAAATTTCCCCTGCTCATGCCAGAGAACAAGTTCTGTTCTGTTTCGTCTGGCAGCGCCTCTTCTCTCTCCGCACTACGTCAGCTTTATCTCGACATGAACTCCGGCTGGCAAATCAAGCTCCGTTAATGCATCGAGGGTCTTCTGGGTAGGATCAATAATATCCACGAGGCGCTTATGATTACGCATTTCAAATTGCTCGCGCGACTTCTTGTCTACGTGCGGAGAACGCAGCACGGTGAACTTGTTGATCCGCGTCGGCAGCGGAACAGGGCCCGCTACCTTTGCCCCGGTGCGCTTAGCTGTCTCAACAATTTCATGCACCGAATGGTCCAGCAACCGATGATCAAACGCCTTTAGATTTATACGGATTTTTTGCTTCGCCATAGCTGTCTTTGACTAATCCTTCTTTCATAAGTTGGTCTAACGCTGAGGGTGAGCCGCCAAGTTTACAAGGTCGGCTCCACCCTACTTGTTATACGGTTTGGGTAGATTTAGCATTTTTGCCTGTGCAGCATCCAAGATAGAATCCCGAATGAAAGAGCTTGCTTCTAAAACCTCAATACCAATTAGTTCCCCATTTTCGTTTAGCTCGACCGTGATGTTTGGGCTAAGCTCTACACTACTTGCCTCTTTTTCATCGGATATAACCAGATGTAAGATATCTTCATCTTTAAAATATGTCATTTTTGTTTTATCCATATACGAACCTCCCCGTTTTGAGACGGAAATTTATCTGTTGGCGTGTGGTTGCATGTATAGTAACTGGTCTTATTTCATTTCCCTTTCTCGCATAAGGGATCATAACCAATCTATCATCATGCCTGCCGACTACAACCATACGTCTTGTTACGGTGTCAAAATATCTTCGATCTTTGGAAGTTCAAATGCTCTCAGCGAAGCCCGGTACTTCATATAATCAGACCAAACAATCAAAAATTGGTCAGAATTTTCCAAATCCGCCTCCGGCTTTCATATCAATCTTCTGAGAATTCAACCCGTATAACGTGAAAGCTCACCTGTCGCTATGGAGCGCAGCGGAATAGGGCCCGCTACCTTCGCCCCGGTCCGCTTGGCTGTCTCAACAATTTCATGCACGGACTGATCCAGTAGCCGATGATCAAACGCCTTTAGATTTATACGGATTTTTTGCTTCGCCATAGCTGTCTTTAACCAATCCTTTCTCGCGCACGAGATCCGTCCGGCTGGGGCTTTAGACCGCCCTGCTGGCCACGAAGACGCATGAGTGTACCACTAAGCCTTACTCAATAACCTCAGTAATGACGCCAGCGCCGACCGTACGACCTCCCTCTCGAATCGCAAACCGCAACTCCTTCTCCATCGCGATCGGCG
>CAYVXD010000093.1:0-8035 GCA_964454265.1 uncultured Candidatus Sumerlaeota bacterium
CGAATCGTTCTGCCAAATCGCGGATGGCTTTCGGTGCGGCCAAGTTTCATCTCCTGTCGCTTTTCAATAGCGGATAAAGTGCCTTTTAATTTAAGTGTTATGTTTCGTTTTTTCTATCTTGGTATTGTGGCAAATTATCTATGGAAATACCAGGATCATTTTCTACATAAATATAGATATGTTCAAAACCAAGACGGTAGTAATGTCAATAAACTTCCGGGCTTTTGTGGACAAAGGATAGAGGAATTGCGCAGGAGGGGAGCTGAATCAACGGGCAGTGTGGGATCAGGAAATCAGGCCGTGGATTTCGTCAGCGATGGTGAAGGCGGCGTGGGGGCGTGCAATGCGGGTTGCCGCGTCGCGGAGCTCTCGAGCGCGCCTGGGATGCTCAATCAGGTATCGAAGCTTAAATTCCAGGTCAACAAGGCTGTTGACTTTGACCCCGGCACCGGCCTCCAGGAGATAGTCGCTATTGCGCTCTTCCTGGCCGGGAATCGGTGAAAATATGATAATTGGCAACGCCTTCGCCAGGGATTCGGAAGCAGAAAGCCCACCTGGTTTTGTAATGATGAAGTCCGAGACTTCCATTAACTCTTCGATCGTTGAAACGAACGGAAAGGTCTTGAGCTGGATGTGATCTGGCAGGGTCATAGAGTCCAGCTTGGCTTTCAGCTTCTTGTTCTGGCCTGCCACAGCGAGAATTTGCAATGGCGTTGGAACATTGGCAATTGCCGTGACCGTATCTCGCATCTGCCGCATTCCGAATCCCCCTGAGAGGAGCATGATGCGAGGAATATCCGGGCTGAGACCCAGGTCGTCGAGCACCTTTTGCTGATTGATAGGCTTGGAGAAGACCGGGTGAATGGGGATACCGGAGAGGGAAACCTGATTTGGACCATAGCCAATCTTCTGCAATTTATATGCGATGGCCTCGGTTGCAACGAAGTAGCGGGTAATGCCCGCCATGCCCCAGAGCGAATGCATGTCAAAGTCCGTGATTACTACGGTGACGGGGATGGAAAGATTTTTCTTTCGCACATAGCGCGACAAGATCTCAGAAGGTAAGAAGTGAGTACACACGATGATATCGGGTATTTCCGTTTTTACAAACCGCATGAGCTTGGTTGAGTTAAAATTCTGGATCACGCGGATGATTTTTGACACATTTGTATTTGACTTCCCCGTTTTGTCGAACTGCTCATAAACGTAGCCCCATAAGGCTGGGGCGTAGTTTGCCATCTTGAGGTAGCTGGCGGCATAGAAGCGGCCAAACGTTTTGGTGGTGAATTTCAGGGCATCAATGTTGCGGACAACCAGATCCGGATAGCGTTCTTTGAATGCAGCTTCAAGGGCATCGGCAGCACGGACGTGTCCAACTCCCGCAGACACCGAGATGAGCAGCACCTTCTTGCCCATTTATCGGAATTCCTTTCTGCGAAGCCTGAGGGGAATCAAGTGCTCGTTACGTTGAAAATGAGTTTAACATAAAGAGAGCACCAGGCAAGAGATTTTTTTTTGGCTCTTTCTCAAATGAGCGACAAAACGTGCGACAAGTCGCACCGCTACAAAGGAAAAACCGTTTACAATTTTAGAAGTCTCGGGAATGCAGGACTAACTGTCAAAGTATGGAAGTACTGGGATTACCACTTACATCAACTCCTATGTTGCCAACCCATCTGATAAAGAACCGAATTTTTTTTCTCAGCCGTGCACGAAATGCTCCGCAACGATGTGGTCTGGTGGAGTGGTTTGCCCAGCGGGTGAAAACCCATGGCTCGGCAAGGATTTTTCTTGCGTTTTTCTGCATTGCGAGCCAAATGTTGTTGAGTGTTTTCGCAATGATGCGAAAGATAATAATTTAAGCGTATCGAGGCGGTCGTACTTTGATTATGGAGAGAAGCAAAGATTGGATAGAAGAAGCAGAAGGTGATTTGGAGCATGCCCGAAGCGATATGGAGCACCACTTCTATAACTGGGCCTGCTTTTCGGCACAACAGGCGGGGGAAAAGGCAGCTAAGGCGGTGTTTCAGAAAATGGGCGCTGAAGCGTGGGGGCATTCTGTAGCGGATTTACTTGTTGAATTATCCAAACATTATAGCCTCTCAGAGGATCTGATTGATGCAGCTCTTGAACTGGATAAGGCATACATCCCAACAAGGTATCCAAATGCACATCCCTCAGGCTGTCCGAGATACCGATATACTAAGGAAGAGGCAAGGAGATCAATCGAATATGCAGCAAAGATCATCCAGTTCTGTAAGAGTATTTTATCCAAGATTTAAAAAGGAGGAGGTGATCGAAAGAATCTGCCGCCGCCTTGAACCCTTAAGGGAAAAACTACCCCTCGTATATTGCGTTCTTTTTGGTTCTTATGCGAAGGGAAACTATACGGTAGCCAGCGATATAGACCTTCTCATTATCTACAAAGGAACAAAAAGGGAAGACGCTTATGCCCTATCTAAGAGGCTCATTGGTATCCCAGGCCTCGAACCACATGTCTATTGTGATGTAGAATACAAAGAAATGAAACAAACTATTGATAAAATGATCCAAAATGGCATTGTGCTTTTCGCTCGAACTGAAAACGGCCCTTCGGGGCAAAAGAAGGTAAGGCTGGAAAAATGAAGGAACGGAGGAAAGGTCTGACTATGACAAGGAAAATTTGCGCTGCGCTTATGGGATTGTGCCTCTTGGGAGGCGTTGCCCTGGGAGCGGAAGAGCTCAAGCAGCCGCCTGGCACGTATGTGGTGTTTCATACCACAAAGGGGAAGGTCGTATGTCGGCTTTTTACTGATAAGGTGCCAAAGACAACGGCTAACTTCATCGGGCTGGTTGAGGGGACAAAAGAATGGGTAGATCCGAAAACCAAAGAACGCGTGAAGCGCCCGTTTTATAATGGCCTGATTTTCCATCGGGTAATTCCGGGCTTCATGATTCAAAGCGGCTGTCCATTGGGAACCGGATTTGGGGGCCCGGGCTACACCTTTGCCGACGAATTTCATCCGGCTCTCAAACATAATAAGCCGGGTATCCTGTCAATGGCCAATGCTGGCCCGAATACCAACGGCAGTCAATTCTTCATCACGCTGGCTCCTACGCCCCATCTGGATCGCAGGCATTCTGTGTTCGGCGAAGTGGTAGAGGGTATGGACGTGGTTAATGCGATAGTCAAGGTTCCGCGTAACCAACGCGACAAGCCGCTCACCGACGTGGTGATGACTAAGGTGGAGATCGTTCGTATTCCAAAAGCAAAGCCCGAGACGCCGAAGCCCGAAGAGAAAGAAGTCAAGAAAAAGGATGAAAAGGAAAAGCCTAGTGAACCGGAAAAGGTAGAGGAGGCAACAAAGGAGAAGCCGATAACGCCGGAAACAGAGACAGTATATCAGTAGGACTTACGTTCAGAGACGTACACGCACCTGGAATTTGGCAGCGAGACAAAGGGGTCTCGCTGCTTTTTTATTGCGGCTCTTGCGGATAATTTCCTTGTGGCCTATTTTGATTAATGAGCATAAGGCTCATTAAAGACTGCCACGGAGACACTAAGGCACTGAGATCCTAAAAAAGAGAAAAAGTATAAAATTAAAATTGCAAATATCAAATTTTAGATTTGCCTTTTGCAATTTTCAATTTGCAATTTACAATTCAATACTTTGTGGCTCGGTGGCTCGGTGGCTCGGTGGCTCGATTACAGGCTGTAGCTAATTTCATTCACCGTAAGTGGGCCATTATGGATAATATGAAGCACATGCAATTTCGCTGATACATATTTAGCTTGGAATTAGGTTAGGCCAAACCTTATTGCAAGCTACATCGTCTTTACTCCTTTGAAATCCACTCCGCCGCGGTTAAGGATGGCGTTTGATATTTGAAAAATACCGAAAAACCCAAATCTACTTCGAAGACGGAGAAGGGGTGAATATGCGCTTACTTTCTGTGCCTAGCCACCTCGCCATAATACTGCGCCCGGGAATCACGGTTTTTCGATAGCTAAAATCCTCCTCCGCAAAGTTGGCTACCATCTCCACCCGGCCTCCAAACACTGTATGCTGGACCATTCGATCGGATCTGAGCCACGAAAAGTCCGTCAACGGCAGGAGGGCCAACTCGCGGTGGAGCGGAGAAAAGAAATCGTAGTGAGCTTTCATCTTCTTCTTATGTTTTCCGAACTCCTGCAAGTTCATATGATACATCGGCGGCACATTGTAAAGCAGCTCCAGCAGCTCCACGGTATCCACTTGATCCTTGAATTTAAGGCTTCCACAACCCCAGTGATGCGTCGCCACGACAGAGTCATGGAAAACCGTTTCATACAGAGGAACTCGAAAACGAGGATCGAAGTAAAAAGTGTGGTATTTTTGCTTTAGCGGAACTTGCTTTACGAAAACCGCGGGACCGTCTGGCGGCCACCATCCTCCGAGATAGTACTTCGATTTTTTGTCCTTTTGCAGATCAGGATCTCCCCATCCGATCACTGGCGTCATCATACCGTGGGCAAAATGGATGGCGGGTGCCGCATACGCGGCGCCTCTTTCCGAGCCAATAACAAGCCCATACGAATCGCGAATCCAGGCCATTCGATCAAGTCGAGCGTTCATGTCGTCTTGCTGTGTGGCAGGATGCAGTTCGGAGTAATCATCATAGAGTTGCCCATACGCATCACAGTCGATAAACCAGGAATTGAAACACTCAGGTAGTGTTTTCATAATACGAGTGACTCGCTTTTCGACATAGGGCATTGCCGCAATCGGACTGAGTATGTAACCTTTTTGTTTGAATCCGCGTTTCTTGGTACCGTCGGCCCTAACCACAGCACCTGTCTCATAGAGTTGGAGATCGAATTGAGCCGTTTCCCATGTGTCAGGCTCTTCAGGATGATGGATACTGTGATAGGAGTCATAGGGTGCAATCAAGTAACCGAGATCTTTCGCTTTTTTGATCGCCTGGGGATGCCTGAATCCACCTTGCCATGTATTCAACCCGAGCCACAGCCGGTCAAAACCGCTTTCAGCAAATTTCTCCATCGCTTTCACTGAGACACCGTCTCCCCACAGGTCACTCCTGATGAACTCATCTGGAAAGGCCGCCTCAAGCAGCAGGCAGTTCAGCCGCCATAGCTCCGGCTCGCTTAGATTTGGAATACCCCGCTTCAAGAGTCCCTGCGCTTCTTCAGGCAGTTGGACATCCCGCCATGCGGATTCCGTGTAAAAGTTTCGGCGTTCAAGCAGATCGCTCAATTCGTTCGTGACCTGGCTTTTGATAAAGGCGTAAGGATATTTCATCGAAGAGATTTCAGCGACCGCTTTGCGAATATCCGGACTCATCAGTTCCCAGATTCGCTTACCAGGTGAAGGCTGAGAGGCCTTCCCTTGCTGCATAAGCTTTGCGGTAAACCGTTTCCAATCCGGGACGTCATGTCGGGTAATGAGTGCATCGCCCCAGAGATAGATGTGCGCTGCACCAAGCAGTTTTTTTACGTCGGGAACTTTTTTGATCTTGTCCTGCAAACTCACAAACTGCTCTTTCTCGATCAACCACCTACGATATTGCCTTGCAGGCTCTACCGGAGAAGATTCCCCTAGCCGTATGAGCAGTCCATATTCCTTCTTCTCCCAGTTTTTCGTGAACTCATGAGTACATCGCATGGCAATTCTGCCTTTGCGATCCTCGAAAACGAGCCCGTTGTTGAATTCGTTAGTCAGCACATAGGTCAACGTATAATCCCCGTAGTCGACTCCCCAAAATGGCATCGCCAGACCTTCGGTGGTGTTCATCGGACTCCTGTTGATAAGAAACGCCAGCCATTGGGCGTTATCGCAAGGAACATAGCTGCCCTCGAACAAAGGCAAGATGTATGCTTGCCCCGCCGGATCATTACCCAGAACAGGCCAGGTAAACCGTTGTGATGCTTTTGAGAGAAAGCGCACAAACAAAGTCTCGCCATCCAATTTGTATGAAACAAGGAGGTTCTTTTCGTCAATCTCCCAGCTCACTTCATGTTTGCTCTGCTTGAGTTGCTTCACAGGTCCGAGATTTTCCTGCGGTGCGGACACTTGGACCTTCTCTTTTCCCTTCGGCTGGGCCGTCACCTGAAGCGACTCGGGATAAATACGGATCGTCCACGTCTCGCCTTTCAGCACAACGCTTTGCTCGCTTTCCGCCAAGGCCAGCGTGCTGAAAGGACTAGCGGTGAGCATGACCATGAGTAGAAAACTTCGGAGTGGATAAACAAAAGATTTCTGCATTTGAATTTCCCTTGCTTCAGCCGATTTGAAAAAGCCGATCGAATTCTGTGTATACTAGATGTATTCGCAAAGCGCAAGTGTAGACTGAAATTAAGCTTGGGAGTTGTTTACATTTGACTTGGCAAAGGATGTTAAGGAACAACGAGTAACATGCGCTGCCATATCGCATGATCCTTTTCTTGACGCTTCAGCTTTAGTATGAGCGAAATACTTCTTGTTTTGCTGCTGTCAAGATTCTGTTCCTGTCGTACCTGTAAGGTCAGATTCGGAGAATTCCAGCTCGTCCGCACGGCTGAGAGGATGGAGATGTGTTTCCGCAGATTTACGAAAGGCTTATTGATCTCTTTGGTCGCGCGAATCATGGCATACGTGTGAAGTTCGCTCGACTGAGCTCTGGTGCGCGTACACTGCTGCTCCTGGTTGTCTTCTACTACACCGCGGTCAGCCTTTCAGCGATCTTTGTAAATGTCTTCTTTTATAAAATCAAAAGCAGCTTTCCGCTCCTCGCCACGTACCACGTGTTCCGCTTTGCCGCGCTTCTCATTGTGTTCAGCATCGGCGGCTACGTTGCCAAGGCGTGGAATCCGCGTCTGCCGTTTCGCCTCGCCATATTTTTCTATGCCCTCTTCTACGCACTGGTGCTCTGGCTCAAATCCGATGCCATTCTTTACATCAGGCCGCTGGGCGCACTGGAAGGCGTATCCCAGGGCCTTTTCTTCTGCTCGCTTCACGTTCTGGCTTTTGACTACACGGAAGATTCACACCGCGACTATTTCTATGGTCTTAACGCTTCACTGCTCGCTCTGGCCGGCATTGTCTCGCCCTTTCTCGCAGGATTCGTGATCTCTCGATTTACCGGCCTCGCTGGCTATTATTATATCTTCGGTGCCACGGTCATCCTCTTTCTTCTGATCATTGGCCTCAGCTTTCAGCTTCGCCGCACGTATCAACCGAGCCGTTACCAGCTCTTCACCTTTCTCCTGAATTTCAAGAACGCTGCGTGGAACCGCGTCATGGCTGCCCATCTCGTGCATGGAGCTACGACCGGCTTTCTGCTCTTCATCGTCAGTCTGCTGGTTTACTACACCACGCAGAGCGAGTTTACAGTTGGCAATTTCCAAGCGCTTGTTGGCGCGCTTGCCTTTGGCGCAACCTACGTGCTTGCTCATGTCATCTCACCCCAGCGCCGACTGCGCTTCTTTCTTATTGGCGCTACAATGACCTGCGTATCCCTGGCGATCCTGGCCCTGCGGATCAGCTTCCTGAACCTGATGGGCTATGGGCTCCTCTACGCGGTCTTTAGTCCGTTCATCTACATACCTATGGTCGCCCTCACCTTTGCAGTCATTGACCAGGATCCTCAAGCTCCATCTGCGCGCGTTGAGTACCTCGTCTGCCGTGAATTCCCAATCGGCGTGGGCCGCCTCATTTCGCTTGGCCTCTTCCTGCTCGGTTATCACTACCTTCAGCTCGGATTCCTCCGCATTCTCCTTGTGCTAATTGGCCTCAGTCAGTTTGCGAGCTACCTGCTTTTCCGCAACGTGGCTGCGCGCATCACTTCGCGTACATAGAGCTAAACTTGTGACTTTTTTATTGCCATTCGTAGCCTGCTTTTGTAGGGGATAAATGTAGACTATGTTCTTGTCATTAGCTGGAGTGAAACATAACTGAGAGGGAAATACCATGCGTAGAACTGCCATTTTAGTGCTCACGGTTTTGTTATGGAGTTTTCTTGGACTGGCCTTTGGCCAGAGTCTCACCCGAGGCCCCTACTTGCAAAATATCACGCCAAC
>CAYVXD010000093.1:8135-16289 GCA_964454265.1 uncultured Candidatus Sumerlaeota bacterium
ACGAGCGCAGCTATGTGAATGGCGTTACGTACATTGTCACGGGCGGAGGCGGGGCGTCGCTATCTAGCGCGGGTACCAGCAGCTGGACTCAATTCTCCGCCAGCGAGTATCACTGCTGCAAAGTTGCGATCACTGGCAATAACCTGACTCTGGAAGCCATCAAGCCCGATGGCACTGTGATTGATACCTTCTCCACCTCCACCGGCGTTCCTGAGTGGGGTATCTCTACTAAGCGTCGGACTGGGTGATGTATTCGCGCGCATTACCTTGCCTTTAAAAATGAAACCGAAGGCGATATTGGGTTTCATTCGCCATTCCTGTTGTGCAACCAAGGTATCCACCTGACGGGTTACATGTCCGGCGCACAAAATCCGTACATCTTGAACCTTCCCAGGTCGTGCTGCTACAATGCTCGCATGAAATCCATCCACCCAGAGTAACTGTATGGTGCAGCTGAGAAATTCTCATAGACAATGCAGTATATAGTGGATATTTAAGCTTTGATGCTTAACATTACACTCATTGCCGCACAGGCGTATAGCTACGCGACAGCAAATGCGCGGGGCATATCTCGCGGATAAGGAATCCGACTGGATAAAAGCTGTAATCTCACAGTTGGCGAATGCCGTTAGAGTTTTTGGTGGTGGGGTTTGCCGGAGTGTATATCCAGGGTAGAACGGGAATCCCAACGTGCACGATTCGCAGAAAAAGCATTCTTTCGTTCAGCGAATCTCCGCGCTGATCCGAAGGGCAAGTCGCAGCGACCTGGCGATGCTCACGGTATTTTTCCTCTGGATTCTTGCGTGGTTGAAGCGTTTTCTGGACATGCCGTACCACTGGGATTCGGTCGGCTACGTTTCCCACCATACTTATAACATCTACCAACATCTCTTTCTTCCTTTCGTGACCGGTGATTACGACGTAGGCCACCCAACACTGATTTTCTGGATCTCCGCCGCGGCCTGGCGCATCTTCGGCGTTTCGCTTAAGGTATCGCACATAATTATCTATATGTTCGGTTCCCTGCTGCTGCTCTACACGTATAAGCTGGGCCGCCGTCTGGGTTTGGGAGCGGCAGCATTCTGGGCGGCCCTGATGATGAGCCTGATTGCGCTCATCGCCTCCCAGACCGCGCAGTTTCAAATCGATATTCCGTTCACGGCTCTTTTCGTAGGCACCTCCTACTATCTACTCAGAGGAAACCGTCCTTGGCGTTTCATTCTGTTTGCTACGGCACTACTCTTGACTAAACTCACCGGTATTATCCTGCTGGCACCGATGATGGTCTGGACGTTTGCCGATTCCCTGCGCCTCAGCGGAGTGAAGGATTGGAAGTCACACCTGCACCGCCTGTTACCTTGCGCTCCACCCGTGCTCATATTGGGGCTCTTTTTTCTGGGCCGATATATATGCACCGGAACCATAGTTGCCAAGTTCCACAGTAATCAGATTGCCATTTCCTCTAATCTCACGGAACTGCTGGGTAGGGCCCGCAATTTTCTATACGCCGTGACGTTTTTTAACGACGCCTATATTCTTCTGCCACTTACTGCCCTGGCCCTTATTCTTTTCTGGCGCCCAGGACGCCCTGCCGTCCCTTGGAGGAACCACAAATACCCCACGTCTAACATATCCTGGTGGTCATTCACTTTCTATGGTCTCATTACATTTCTGATCTATAGCATTCCCCACATTCTGAGGTCGTTCAGCGGGCAACTTCCTCGCTTTTTCATGGTGTACCTTCCTTTCATCTGCTTGGCTACCGGATGGGCTTTCCTTAGATTCTGGCGTCTGAACCGACTTCTTGGCGCAGGGCTTTTCATTATTGTGTGTGTAGTTCTTCTTTTCCACTGGCATCCCAAGTACGCGGACAAGTTTCCCTTTAGGCTATCGAGACCGCTGCTTATTAATAAGTGGGTGATGAAGGGAGATGGAAGTGGGGAATGTAACTTTGCCTGGGTTGACTTCGTCAAGGTGGTGAAACGAATGGCCTCCTACATAGAAAAGAACTTCCCGGATGATCCTCCCATCTTAGCGGTCTTCCCGGAGGACGTCAGTCTGAGAAGGCCCTACAATGGTTACGTTACTCGTCCCCACGTAGTCCATCCTGCATGGACCGTAGAGCAATCCCTACGACTGTTTACAAAAGGACACGTCAGTCTTTGTGTGCGAACAGCGAAGAGCTGTATGTACTTCAGTATGGACCCTTTGGTAGAGCGTGTTCCACTTCGCCTCATCATGCGTTACGAGCGCCGAGGCGCATGGTGCGCGTTGTACGAAAAGGTAGAGCCCTCGGAAAAAAAATGAGAACGCCTATGACAAATAGATGTCCAACCCCACTTTTCCTATTAACTGACAGGCAATCCAATGGACGCCATTTTCCTGATCCCGAACCGCGCGCACATCCGATTGCTATTCCAGAGCCCGAGGATGCCTTGCGGCTGGCAATGATAAACCAGCATCTGCCCTGCCTGGTTAGCGTGAATTTACAAAAAGGGTGATGTGTGCATCCGAATTAGCTTGGCTCTAGAAATGAAGCCGAAGGTGAGATTCAACTTCATTCATCATTTTTATTGTACAACGCAGGCATCCGCCCGGCGTGTTACATCTCAGGCGTACAAAATCCGTGCATCTCAAACCTTACCAGGCCGTGCCGCTACCATGCTCGTATGAAATCCATCTATGCAGAAAAAGCTGTATGGTGCAGGTGAGAACTTCTTGCAGACCAATGAATAGAATCTCTTCGCCGAAACTATCGCTTATCCTGATAGCGGCTTTTTCTGTTCTGTTCTTTGTGCTGTGCTTCTATGGCGCACAGCACAAATCCATAACTCATGACGAAGTCGCTCACATCCCTGGCGGGTTTATGATCTGGAAGACCGGCGACTTCCGCATAAATATCGAACATCCTCCCCTGGTAAAACTTTTCGCCACTCTCCCTCTTCTTCCTTCTCATTTCTACACCCCGATCAACGACTACGATTGGATCGCTGGCGAGGAGTGGCATTTCGGCGGATACTTCATGTTCCAGTACAACAATGCTGATCTTGTAGCAATTCTCGCGCGCTTTCCAATTATGGTTCTTGGGGTCATGCTGGGCTGGTTGGTGTATTTCTGGGGAAGGAACATATTTACTTTAAGGAAAGATTCATTGGCGCCTTTTGCCGGACTTTTCGCGGCTGCTCTATATTTTACGGAACCGAATGTGATCGCGCATTCATCGCTTGTTACCTACGATCTCGCGTTTGCCTTTGTAACGCTTTGCGCGGCGTATTTTTATTGGGCACTTTTTGTACGAGGAATCACTACCAGGAGGTTCGTTGGTTTTGTATTGTTTATGGCGCTTGCGCCTATGGTTAAGGCAGTCGGGTTCTTTTTGTATCTTCTGATATTTTTGCATTTCTTTGTTTCGGCTATATTCGGGAAAAGAAAGTGGGTGCTTCGCCTCAATAAACGCATGTCGCGCCCTCTTGACAGACGACGAGAGAAATTCCTCGCCGTGATTGTTGCCCTCCTCCTCTGCATGGGACTCTGCTATGTTGGGCTATGGGCCTCTTATGGATTTCGATATAGAGCATCGCCTGATCACGAAATGCCCCCTGGCCCGCAAGCAGGTAAATATCTGAATTATTCAAATATCACTTCTTCGCTTGTAAGAACGCCGCTGCAATTCTTGCAGAGAAATCACCTCCTGCCGCAGGGCTATCTGGGCGTCATCGGACACGCCTTGATGGAAAGGGAGCGTGCTGCCTATATGCTCGGCAAGACAAAATATGAAGGCGGATTTTATTCGTATTTCCTAATTACAACGCTCCTGAAGACGCCGTTTGTCCATCTCGTGGTTATTCTGGCTTTTATGGCGATTTTTCTTTTTCAAAACCTGTCAATTTACGTAACGAGGAGAAAGGCGCGATTTCAAAGGCAGCGGTTCTATGTACATCGCGCCGCTATCCCGGTATATCTTATCGTAGGAATTTTCGTTTTAGTATCCCTCTCGCGTGTTAACATCGGACACAGGTTTATCCTGATGATTATCCCATTGGAGTGCCTGGTGGCGGGGAGTTTGCTGAATGTAATACTATCTCGCATGCGGCCGGTGCGGCGGAATTTGTTGAGCGGCATTTTTCTTGCTATCTTGCTTATACCGCCCCTGAATTCCTATCCTCATTACATCTCGTATTTTAATCCGTTAATCGGGGCACGGAGAAATGCCATCCGCTTTCTCTGCGACTCAAATGTAGACTGGGGACAGGACCTCAAGCTGCTCGGAGAATACATTAAGAACCATCACATCCAGAAAATAAATCTCTCGCTCTTCGGCAAATCCGACCCTTATTATTACGGGATTCGCAGATGGATCGACCTGGGGAGCTTTGAGATTATAATCCCCCGCTTCGAGACCGGCCTGCCTGATTATACGCTCCCGACCGCTATCAGCGCAAACATGCGCGGTTACATCACGAAGAAATACCCGCAGGTGCTGCGCAGCGGCGAGCCTGTTCTGATTGGCGGCTCAATCTTCTTTTATCCCCCCGCTGAGCCACAATAATTCCGCCCTGCTACTTGCGGCTTACTTCAACCAGGGCAAGGAGTTCATCGCTCATCCGACCAGGAAACCGATGGCAGGCGCACCTCTCCGTTCAAATCAGGCCGCAAGAACCCTTTTTCTATTGACTCTCACTGAATGGCGGGCATTATTCTCGACTCCGAGGAGACAAATGCGAAGAATGACATCGGTGAGAACTTTGCGTTTTCTATCCATAAGGAAGGTACTAACCTTTATCCTGGTTGTCGTGCTTTGTTCACTAGGAAAGTATAGTAGCTCAGAACCGTTAGATGCTGCCATAAACTATGGGAATGGGGGCACTTTTTATCTCGATCCCTTCACGACATATGAAGGCGGCGCTTACATAACAGGCGATACCATAATATATGGCAATGACGCCACCTGCCAGCTGGGTGGTCAAGAGAGCATAGCGGTGGTAAATGGGGCCTCACTGGAAATTAACCAATGCCAGATAGAAGGTGGTTATGTTATGGCAGACGGGGCTTCAGGGCCTACCAGCCTTGTAGTGATTGATACAGATTTCCAGAATTCCAACAACAACAGCATTTATGCAACCCAGGCCACTCTAAAAATTCAGAGATCTACCTTCTCCTCCACTGACTATGGAATCAGCATCTCTTCCTCAGTCGTGGAAGAGATTAGCGGCTGCGTTTTTAGCGGATGTTCAGAGGCTGGCATTAGTGCTAACAATACTGAAGTGAAGTCTTTGTTCGATTGCAGTTTCTCAGGCACGAGTAAAAATGGGATTTTTCTGAGCAATCAGTCGAGTTTGCGTTTGCAGAGCCCCCAAAGCACCGTTCGAAATTGTGCCTTTGGCATCAGCAGTAATAGCAGCTCTTTATGGTTGGCAGACTATAGTTTGGCCTGTGAAGACTGCACGAATGCTCTATCCATCTCGAATTCACCCGTTTCCGTAGGGATGGTGGGAATCTCCATACGTAACTCAAGCGAAAATGCAATCATATTTTCAACCTCATCCCCGGATAATTACTTACAACTGTCCAATTGCATTTTGGATGGAGGTGAAACAGGAATTTCAATGGCCGTTGGCACCAGACTTGTTATCGCTGACGGCGATTCGGGATCATCAACAACCATAAATGGATTCTTGAACGGAATTATTCTAAATGAGGGTTGCTCTGCACAAATTTCTGATACCCATTTCACAGGCTGTACAGGCAACGCCCTTTATATAAACAGCGCCACGAATGTTTCGTTAGAGAACTGCCTGTTTGAATACAACACAAACGCTGCTCCCTACGCTGCCAATAAGGCTTTTTGTGTTTCGGCGAGTTTTGTTACCTATATGACCATACAAGGTTGCATCTTCAAAGATAGCGACAAGGCCATTTACGCTAAAGACGGCACTATACTTCTCGTTGATGGGTGCACTTTCAACAACTGCCGCTATTTCGAGGGGGTTGGCATACACAACGGCAGCACCGGCACGGTCAGGAATTCTAGCTTTGATAGATGCCTTGCTGGTGTTTCTGTCCAGACTGGGGCGCGAGCCTGGATATACAACAACGAAATTGAAAAAAGTATGAGCATTGAAGAACATGTTAGTGGAGTTCCATTTGGGCAGGGCATCTTTGTTAATAATTCCATCGCTGATATTGCCGATAATATAATCACTGAATGTGACAATGAAGGAGTCTACCTCCAGGCCTCTTCTGGCAGCGTGGTTCACAATTACATCTATAACAATGGGCACGTTGTCCCAGATGGAAACGGAGTCTTTTGTGATTATTCAGACTTTGTCGTGAAGGACAATTTTATTGGCAACAATTATCTATACGGGGTCTCTGTGGAGGGTTCTCCCAGCCGCATATATCAAAATGATATTCGCTATAATAATCGTGGAGGAATACATTTAACTCTTTTCTCCTCCAATGCAGACGCTCGTTTTAACCTGTGTTACCGAAATGACAAAACAGATGACCCCATCCTTTTACCGATGGAGGTTTCGGTAGAAAAATCAGGGACCTTAGCACATATTGCGAACAATACGCTGGCCGCCAATCGCTATGCCGGGATTGGCATTATGGAAAACGCCTGCGCTACAATAATTGGAAACCTGATTTTAAACAATGCTCAATATAACTTATATTTATATAATGTGGTTGGCGAGTGCATCTATCTCTATGGGAATGTCTTGAATAACACCGAACATGGCATATTCCTGAGTTACTCGCAGGTGGTATCTGTTAACTATAATCAGATAACAAACTCTACCTTTGAGTGTGCGAATAGCATCAACGGTCCTACTGATCTTGACTTTCGCTACAACTGGTGGGGCCATCCTTCCGGACCAATCTCCTCCGGAAATCCCTCAGGACAGGGATGCCGCGCTGAAAACGTTGATTTCTCCAATTGGCTAATCGAACCTTTTGCACGCTACGCTGGTTTTGACCAGATTGCTATGGAGCAAAACGAAAGTTGCGTTTTCGAATCACCGGATATTCTCCCTGTAAAAATATACTTTCGCGCCAGCAAGACACTTCCAGATGAGGTACTTTCTCTCTATCTATCTTTGGGTATAGACATATTTCCCGATTATCCATACTCTGGCGACGGCCAGATTGGAAATGGTATTTACCTGTGCCTTAACGCCAGCTATGGTCTGCGAAATTGGGGAGAGGCATGTGAAATTCGCATCTACCCAGACGACGTGTTCGGCTCTATTCCCATCTATAACCTTCGCTTGAAACGAGTCAACATCGAAACGGGAGATTGGGAGATGATACCCGTCTTCTACAACCCCTCTTTGGGATGTCTTGTTATATGCGTGGATGACCCTCAAGGAGCGTATGTGATTGTAGAGGACCCCTCATGGCGGATTGGATTTCACTTTACGGCGGGCCGTGAGGAGTGGACCACCGGTATCGCGCCAGGTGTTTTTACCGCTCCCGATTTCGCGTGGGAATCCGGCTACCTGAAGATTGTTTCCACAACGAATATCAATTGCTTCGGCTTCTGGGGTAGTCCGCAGGATGCAGTTCCTTCGGATGCGGATTATCTCTATCGCGCCCGGTTCAGAGTCTCGACCGATATAACGGATCGATCACTCGTTCCGCAGATACGCCTTCGGGCAAACTCGTTAAACCTACAGCAGTATGATGTCCTTTCGATCGAGAGCGCGGGTGATGGCGGTGCGTCACCCGACGCGTCGGGCACGGATTACGACCTTTACTTTGTGCCGCCTGCGAATGATACCGCCGCTATGCTGGCTTTCGATCTTCTTAACTTCAATCCCAACGATGCGGCGGTGGCAGAACTTTCGCTGGATACGGTTACTGTTGACCGGTTTGCTCTAGATTCGCTCTCGACTCCGACAGTTGTTCAGGATTACACCTTCGACACGAGCACAGATGGTTGGACAACGGGTGGTGCACCGATCGTGTTCAGTCCACCGCAGTATACTCATTCTTCCGGCGCGCTCGAGCTGCGCGCAATAACCAACACAAATACGTTTGGCTTCTGGGGGAACCATCCAGCGGATATAACGATTGAGGCGGACAAACTGTATCGAGGGACATTTGAAATTCGTACAGATTTGACCAACCCTGCGCTGGTTCCAGAAATGC
>CAYVXD010000094.1:0-16271 GCA_964454265.1 uncultured Candidatus Sumerlaeota bacterium
AAAGTCTTTGATGGTCGCCGTTGTTTAGTCAATATTCCCATAGAAATTTCCGAAGACTCCGAGGAATTGCAAAAGGACATTCACATTCCATCAAGAAAGATTACAGGTAGAGTGATCAAACAAACGGATCAATCCCCAGTTCCAGGAGTGAACATGTATTTGTTCGATAAGACTAAATCTTCACCGATGCAATATGGCCATCAAGAAATTTTCCACCTCACCGGTTCTGTGGCCACGACCAAAACAGATAGAGAAGGCAATTTCAAATTCGATCGAGTGCAACCTGGAGAATATCTCGTTCAGGCCTACTCGGAAACGCTGGGGCACGCTTTCGAGGATGTATATTTTGAGGACGAACAGGAGATCGCAGAGATTCTTGTCATTATGCAGGACTCGGGAAGCCTCAACATAAAAACAGTTAACGCTGTGACGGGTCAGGAACTTAACCTCGATGGCATGATTTGGTTCTTTGACGAGCACGATCGAGCCTTCTTCAGGTTCATAGAAAGAGGGAGAACGCCAGCCACATTACAGGGAATAACCGCCGGAACCTATTCTCTCAGCGCCTTCCTGAATGATGCGAGCAATAACAAATACCTATCGCCATGTCACAGCGACGTCACGATAGAACCCAATAAAGAAACCATGGTCACGCTAAAAATGAAAACGGCCATCCATGTCCGAATTACGGTAGTAGATTCCGAAGGCAAACCCGTGGAAGGGTTTCAATGTTCTATGTATGATTCCGACAATGCCTGGCTTACAGAAACAAATGTGCACGGAAATGTTATTTCAGGCCAATTCCCGCCAGGAGAAAACTGCCTGATCATTACCAAATCAGGCGAGACGCTCTTTGATGATATTATTGAGGTTACACCATTGCCATCGCAACAGACGTTCGAAACAAAAATCGTTCTGCACTAAGATCTCTCCAGAAATCCTGCCAGAATTCTTATAAAATCTAGGATTACTTGAAATGTGCGTGTAGGCCTAACACAAATCTGTCCATTAGTAGGCGTATAGGTGCCACCGCTTTTTTGAGTAGAAAAATCGTCTGCTTTATAAGTATTATATCTCACTTTTCCCTGTCTTTTGCGTCTGTATAATCGGAACCTATTGTTGAGGGAAAAACATGGAAATCAGCGATCGCGAATACGTGCTCAAAGCCCTTGATGGCGACAGGGATGCATTTGGGAAACTGATCGACGCCTATCAAGGGATGGTCTTTGCCGTTGCTCTGAATATCACGGGAAGTTACACCGACAGCGAAGATATCGTGCAAGAGGCATTTTTAAGTGCCTTTCGAAAGCTGCGCTCGCTCACTGACCCACGGAAGTTCGGTGGGTGGCTCTATACGCTTACTAAACGCCTTGCATTACAATTTTTACGGGACAAACGACGAGTTCCCATCGTGGGGCTGGAAGAGATTCTTTCTGAGCGGGTGAGGTCCGATGTTGAATCACCCGCTGAAGCATATGCGCGGAAAGAGCTGAGCAGCCTTCTGTGGAGTCAGGTGGCGGAGTTGCCGCCCAAGACACGTGAAGCAATCCTGCTCTATTATGTGGAGGGGTTCTCGATAAAACGCGCCGCAGCATTTCTCGGGATTAGCGAAGAAGCCATGAAAACTCGGTTGAAATTCGGACGCGAAAAGCTCCGCGAAAGTCTCATGGAGAAAATCGAGGGTGAACTTCGCCAGTATCAGCCAACCAAGAAGAGGCGGAATGCGATCTTAGCAGCACTGCCCGCTGGTGGAGTGCCACCACTTGTGCCCAGCACGCTCAATCTGCCCTTTTGTGGCAGCATCTACAAAGACGAATATCGCTGTAGTTGCCGTGGTCCTGGTGGTCATTGCCGCAGGTATATCTATTTTTATTGCGCGGAATGCAGGGCGTGTTCCGCCCGGTACCCCTTCCCCGATTACTGGGCCCTCACTCACCGAGGAAGATCAGAAAGCTGAGGAGACAGATAAAGATACGACCGCGGAAGCCCCATCAAAAATTGCCTCAAGGCCCGCTCCTCCGGAAAGCCAAATGGCAGGCCCCGCAGGAAGGGCGCAACGGGCAACGCCAATCTCCCAAGAAGATGCGGCTCAGACTTATGCTTCGTTTTCCGGCTGTGTCTATGATGACGCCGTACGGGCCATAGCAGAAGCGGGTATCTACTGCCTTGAGCCCGAGAATGTAGCGGGGAAGATAACCTCGTTCGAAGATCTCAAGCCAACACTACTAACACACACAAATGATAAAGGCGAATACCTGGTCGAGAAAATACTTCCAGGCGAGTATGACGTTGCTGCTTATAAGAAAGGGTATGCTCTTCCCTCATTTCTTGAAAAGAATCCAAGGGAAATTTCTGTGAAAGCCGGGGAGGAACTCAGCGGGATCGACTTTCGCCTCCAAAGCTCTTTCTCCATCTCCGGTAAGGTCATGGACTACAAGCACCAACCTCTCGCCGATGCCTCAGTGAGAATAATTACAGTGTTGACGCCCAAAGGATACCAGCCAGTCATTCAATGGCGCGCTCTCACTGATGCAAGCGGTGACTATATCTTTGAAGCCTTGCCTGAGGGCCAGTATCATCTTGCTGCTTCCTTCCAAGATTACGCCGATGAGGCTAGGTCTGATGTTCCGGCGGGATCGAAGGAGGTGAATTTTGTCCTTGCGCCAGAATCAGGTGTGAGCGGACGGATTACCATCAAGGACACCGGGGAACCAGCCGTAGGAGTGAAGGTTACCGCACAGGGCGCACGTTTCGGCGGAGGCGGTACTTACGCCCAAGCGGCTGTCGAGCGCAAGGAGGGCACTGCGGTTACAGACGACGACGGGTATTACCTCGTTAAAGAATTGAATTCAGGTTCTTATCCCATTATCGTAGATAAATACAACCATGACGGAAAATCGCTGGTAACTGAACCGACAATAGTAGAGCTGCCTATAGGTGAAATAGTCAGAAACGTTAATTTTTTTCTGCACGAGGCATCCTCGATCTCCGGACGAGTCATTGAGAAAGAAACGTCGAAACCAATTCCCGACGCAATTATAACCACATATTTCGATTTGAATAATAGGGGCACTAGTGACGCGGATGGCTATTATCACCTTAGAGGTCTTGTGCCAAGGAGATACTATCTTCATTTGGAGGCTGAAGGCTACGTTATGAAATACATTATTGGCTTTGATAAGCAAGGGTTCGGTTGCGCAATAAATATTCATAAGCAGGTGGATCTAGCGCCAGAGGAGCACCTCACCAGGATTGATTTTGAAATGGAGCCGGAGGGGGTGATAACAGGAACAGTGGTTGATCCCGATGGTCAGCCTCTGGCAAATGCAAAGATTCAGTATATCCTGGGATCTCCTTATCGCTGTGATTCCAGGTGGCGCTTGAGGACTGATGAACATGGGTATTACAAGATTTTCAGAATCAATACGGGTGATTATTACGTCAAAGCAAGCCTTCAGGATTACGTTACCGCCCGATCAGACCTTATTCATATTGAGGCCGGAGAGACCGTACAAGTCCCCGATATTGTGCTCCATTTGAAAGGGGCGCGTATTATGGGTACCATTACCAGTGCCAGGGGCGAGCCGATACATGACGCTGTGGTCAAAGTAGTTCAGGTCTATGGCCAGGGTGAAACAGCAATAGCAATTGCTTATTGCCATACCGTTGGCGAGGGGCGCTCGGACCTGAATGGAGATTATATCATTCCAATGATGGGGCTTGGCCCTCTTGAAATCCAGGTTTCAGCACCGGGCTATGAACTGACCATCAGACGTCTTGAGGTGGATGATCTTTCGCAAGATTACACTGAAGACTTCGTCCTTGGCGGGACACTATCAATCACGGGAATAGTCAAGGACTCAAACGATAATCCGCTTGCAAATGTCATGATTCTGGCAATACCTCAGAAGGAAAAGGGTGTCGAAGGCGATGGAGCCTCGACTGGTGTGGACGGTCGTTTCAATCTCTCCAGGGTGAAACCCAATGAACTATACAAACTGAATATCACCCGTATTGGTTACGAGAAGCAGACGATACCTGACGTAACCTCTGGTAAAGAGAACATTGAGATTACCCTGCTTAAATGTGGAAGTATCGCTGGGAAAGTCGTTGACGCCGAGACCGGAGAACCAATTCAGGACTTCGCGCTGCTCGTTTGTCCGGAAAAAATGCAATTTGCACACGATCTTGATGTGAATAAGATACACTCAGAAGACGGAACATTTACCGTGGGGAATCTCCAGTCGGGTCTTTACCATTTCTCGCTTATCGCCGACGGCTACTCAGATTACGAGCAGAAGAATATCCAGGTTACTCCAGAACAAGTGACCCAACTCGAACCTATAATGTTGAAAAAAATGTAAGCGGATCATAACCTATGTCCTATAATTTCTTCGCTTTCAATAAACCTTCAGCCTCCCCAAAAATAGAATAAGGTTTAATAATCCCCGGCCAAAAACGAACAATAACCATGCAGGGATTATCATCCTCGGGAGGGTAACCGTCTTTACGGTTCTCCATCGATCACCCAAATCTTCATCACCTCAAGGTTCGCCTGGCCATTGTTGAATCCCACGGAGCCACGGCTAGAACCTGATCCTTTACTATAATACCTCTAAGGTGTAAAGATGAAGGGAGCCAATTAGTAAGATGTCTTTGGAGTGGGTTGGGTCAGCGATTTGAGAGCTCTTTGTATGGTAGGATTGTCTGGATCGAGCTGGAGGGCTTGCTCGTATGCGGCTCTGGCTTTCTCAAGTGCGCCCTGACGATGGTAGACCACGCCCAGATTGTATTGAAGCATAGCGTTCTGTGGATGCTGGGCGATTCTTTCGCGGAGCGCTGTTTCCGCCTTTTCCAGCTCACCTGCCTCGATTAGATATTTGATACTTAAGTTGAAGGCCTGCATATCGCCAGGGTGACTGCGAAGGTAATTCTGCATAGCTACATAAGCCTGTGCAAATAATCCCTTTCCGGCGTAGAGCACTGCCAGATTATACCACGCCAGAGGTCTCACCTTCGGATCAAGAGAAAGCGCCTTTTCGTATGCGCGAACAGCTTTCTCCTCTTCGCCGATCCTGAGATACGCCTGTCCCAGGTTGCAGAACATCCGGGCATTCTCTGGATTCAGCTCAACCGCCTTCTGGTAGCAGTAGATCGCCTTCGGCGCATCGTGATAGACGTCAAAGAAGAGTGTGCCGAGATTTGCGGCCGCATTTGCAAGGGGCCTCAGGCGCAGGGAGCGTTCAAACTCCTCTCGTGCCTTTTCCGGCTCGCCAAGGCGCTGATGAATCATGCCCAGGTTATTGCGAAATTGCGCCTCTTCAAGAACAGGATCGCGAATTCCAGAATTGTTTAACGCTACGACCAGCACCAGAAAGCCTGCGGCCATTGCCACTGCCCCGTATATCTTGCGCTTCATTAACGCCTGCACAAAAATAACCAGAGCCGAGGCGGCAAACAAAGCAAGAAATGGAACCACCGGAATGCGGTAGCGCGACGTGATGAAAAACGGAATGATCGAGAGTACATACGCAACTACAAACAGCAGAAGCAGCGTTTTGCCACGACTCCTGTAAACGAGCGCCAACACTATGCCAAGAATGGCGAGTGGCGACAGAAAAATATACCCTACGAGTGGCCATCGCAGAAGCGGCGTCAAACCGGCCATTAACTTAGGATTGTAAATCTGCGGAATCTCTTCGCGTCCCCAAAAGTAGTAGAACTTCAGCGTAAGCAACCTGAGAAACACACCCGGCTTGTTACGGATGAACTCAATAGCCTCGCGGTTCCAGAATGCCGAGACTTCCGATGAGCTCAGCCCCTCGCGACCCAGTGCGCGTTCGGCAATGCGCGTACCGCTGGGATCCTGGTCCATATCAACATTCAAGGGAATAAGAAATTTCCCTTTTGCCTTCTCATTATTGCCTATATAAAAATTGAAGCCAGCATTTGAAGTGATAAGCACGAAATCGCGCTCAGCGAGAAAGTTATGAAGTGTTGCAGGCAAGATCCCAGCTAACACACCGAGCATGACAAGGCCGCAGATGCCAAGCCGCTGCTTAACACCTCGCGCAGATGCTTCGGCTCTTTTAGGCACGAAACACCAGACCAGCACGAACGGCACGAAGAGCAGCAGATTCGCCCGCGTCAGTGCCGCCAGCCCCAGCACACCGCCAACGATCAACCACCACCACGCTTTGCGTTGTTCATCCGCCACCAGAATCAGATAAACCGCACCAAGCGCAAGGAGCGCTGCCAGCACTTCCACCAAGAGCGTCTGCTCGTACAAAATTTCGGACTTATAAAGCGCCAGGAGACCGGCAGCCACCATCCCGACTGCGCGGCCAAAGACCCGCCGGCCAATAAAGAACACGAGCACGCAGTTACCCAGGCCTATAAGAACTTGCAGCAGCCGCGGCACAAGCAAACTATGGCCGAAAACAAAATAAACAGCGCCGAGCAGGTACGGATAAAGCGGCCCCATAAAGAACGCCTGCTCGCCCACCAGCCTCCCCGCGGCCACATGCTGCGCCAGCTGGTCGTAGTAGCGCGCATCAAGAATGGGATACCGGTAAAATGGAGTACGGCTGAATTCAACCGTGTAAATGATGCGCAGCACGAGGCCAATGAGGAGAAGCGCGCAAAGAATCAGAGTCTCACGCTTAACACGAGGTAGGAATTTTCGTGATGCCGAGGAATCCCGCTGATCTGTTGGTGGATGGTGCAATTGCAGTCCTGAATTCAGGAATCGAATGAAAGGAAGAAGCAGTGGCTGTATAAGAGCAACATGAGTGCTGGCTGCACGTGTGCCTAGGTTACACGTATTTGCGCATCAGGCCGATTACCACGCCTTTGATCTCGATCTCCTCAGGCCGGCAGATGATCGGCTGCATCTCCTCATTCGCAGGCTGGAGACGCACGTGGTCCTTATCGCGGAAGAATTTCTTCACGGTGGCCTCATTCCCGTTCAGCAACGCCACCACGGTCTCACCATTCTCCGCCGTGTTCCGGCGCTCAACAATAACAAAGTCGCCGTCGCGGATATGCTCGTCAATCATCGAGTCGCCTTTCACACGCAACACGAACGTTTCCTTGCCGCGCAAGAACTCCTGAGGCACACTCACAACACGGCGATCTTCGATGGCCTCAATCGGCTTGCCCGCAGCTACTTCGCCCAAGAGAGGCAGCTCGACACTATTCGGATAGTCGAAAGGCGTGACGATCTGAATTGAGCGCCCCCGATTCCAATTGCGCTTGATCAGTCCCTTTGCTTCGAGATTCTGAAGATGCTTGTGAATCGTGGCGAGAGATGATAAGCCCAGTCCTGTGCCAATCTCCTCAAGTGTTGGCGAATAGCCCTTCGAGCGAATAAAGCGACTAATGTAATTAAACACCTCGCGTTGGCGCTTTGTGAGTGGAAGCATTTTTCTCCATCCTTTCTGAGCATTAGTTGAATAAGACCTAGATAGACGAAGAAAAAGCGAAAGTCAATAAAAAATTACTCAACCCCAAAAACGCCTGCTCCGAGCGGTTACTATAGTTTTATGTTCCGGCTGAGCTATGTCCTTCGGCATAAGTGCGACGCGCTCTGCCAGGCATGCCAATATCGGCGGAGTTCCGGCTATCTGCTTTCCGTGCGGGTAAGCCTGCCCTCCGCAATTAGCCAAAGATATTACGAAACTCAGTCGCCAGCGCTGCAACAATAAGGAATAAGCCAATCAGCAATGCGGTAAATCCAACAACGCGGGCAAAAACCCCTAGCCACCGTGGGGCAGCGTCTGTCAGATGCTCTTCCACCCTGCCCTGATCCACGAGACGCTGATACTCTTCAGGCCGCTCCTCTGCAAACTCCTCTTCCGTGATACGGCCCGTAAAAATAACTGGATCCATGGGAAACTTCCCGGGCCGAAAATGCGCATTGAAAAAATGCACCGTGAAAATCACACCAGCTGCCAGCAGTGCCTCAATGCTATGAACTACAGTCGCCACATTGAACATCCAGCCAGGAAGAAATTTCGAAAATATTGTCGGAAACCATAGCATCAGCCCACTCAGACCGATTATCGTCACACACCAGAATACTCCCCAATAATCAAATTTCTCCCAGTATGTCCAGCGATCCCATCGTGGTTTTGGACCCAGCCAGAAGAACCATTTTACGTGCATCCAGAAGCCCTTGATATCCTTCAGCCGCAACACCATTGACTCAGGGCCGAACAGAAACTTCAGTAACGGTTGCCTCCGCTTCACACGTATGTAGTACACAATGTATCCAACATGCATCACCACGTAAACTAGCGTCAATATGGCAAAGAACCGATGCAGATTGCCCGCAACCTGGTATCCACCTAGAAATGCCATGAGCTCCTGTGCCCATTTCGCGTAGCTGTATTTTAGAGGAAATCCGGTGGCCACTAGTCCCAGGAAACTGACGATGATCAGGCCGTGCGTCATCCGATGGAACAGACGGAATCGCATGATATGACGTCCCTGGGACGTCGCAACCTGGTGCCTCAGCTCTTTGTCGAACAGTGAACGTATGAACCACAAAATCGAGTGAATCGTGAAGAAGGCGAGCGTCCCGACAAGCAGCACAGTCATGAATAGCCATGTGTAAAACACCACTGGATAATGTGTACGGTCGCGATAATCTATATGGGGAACGTACTGTGCGAAGTTCTTGTTGGCCTTCGGGTGGCAGCGCTGGCAGGTGGTAATCAGATTCCCTGATGCTATACTCGAGTGTGGGTCGCTCTTTGGCAGGATATCATGGTAGTGATGACAATCCGAACATCGCGCCGTTGTAGTGCCTCCTAAACTTGTTACCTTTCCATGATAGCTGCGCTCGAATGACTCGTAATGTTCCTCATGACACCCACCGCATTCCTTCACAATCCCGAGCTTGAAACCTTCTGTCTCAACCGGGGCAATCGGGTGATTCGTGTGGCAGCTCGTACACATGGGAACATCCGGATTTCCTTGTGCCAGGAGCTGACCGTGAATACTCCCGGCATACGCTGCAGCAGGCTCCCAGTGGCACTTCTCGCAAGTCCTGGCCAGATTCAGAGGATAGACCTGGGAATCCGCATTCTCCTTCACCAACGTATAATGAATATATCCGTGACAATGTTCACATGCAGAGGCAAGGCTTTCTCCTTGGGAAGCCAACCCGCGGTGTGCGCTTGCCTCAAATTCCTCGACGATTGCGCTATGACACTGTTGGCAATCAGCCCTCAGGCCAAGCTGATGTGGGAGTGAGGTAATATCCAAGTGGCATGCATCGCATCGCTGTGTCCTATGGGCCGACTGCTCATACGCTTCAAGGTTGATAAAACCTGTCTGCACGTATGCCTGCGTCTCCAGAGAGACCTCGGCCTGCTCCACTGGCGTCTCCATGGCTCGTTCATCCACCCCAGGCATCACCTCTATACCCTGGTCGCCATGGCAACTGAGGCAATCGGCGTTTTCAAATCCGTGCGCGGCACCTATGGAGAAGATAGGAAGGACGATGGCTAGAATGATCAAAAGGCGGTATGCATACATTGGCAAGTTAAGCGGAAAAGAGTAAGAAAGGCTGCTGGTTCTTCTCACTATTTTGACGCTCGAATTGGCATATACGGTATGAGTAATTACAAGCACCTGACCAGACGTCGTGGTATCACATGAGCCGTCTGAGCGTTAAACACGGGACACCTTTACCCACCTGCGCGCGTGCGCCGATTGCTCAACCGCCTCAAGTACTGCCTGGCACCGTACGCCGTCTTCAAAGCCCGGGCTTGGCGGACGGCCTGCGGCAAGACAATTCAGAAACTCGGCAATTGCGTGCACAAAGGTATGTTCGTAGCCGATAATGTGGCCAGGTGGCCACCATGCGCTGAAATATGGATGCGACGCCTCTGTCACCAGAATGCGCCTGAACCCCTGGCGCTCTTTCTTTTCTGCGCAGGAGTAGAAATGCAACTCGTTCATCGCTTCGAAATTGAAGATCAGCGCCCCTTTGCTCCCATAGATTTCAAACCCGTGATAGTTCTTACGCCCTGTGGCAAACCGGGTTGCTTCAAACGAGCCTACCACGCCAGAGCGAAATCGAGCCAGGAATGCAGCTGCATCGTCCACAGTCACGCGGCCAAGTCTACTTTTTCGCCCTGGTAGTGGCCGCTGCTTGACGAACGTCTTGAGATGACTGCACACCTCATCAATCTGCCCGACCAAGAAGTGCGCTAAATCAATAATGTGCGATCCGATATCGCCCAGCGCGCCCGAGCCAGCGAACTTCTTCTCAAGCCGCCACACCAGGGGAAAGCGCTTGTCCACGATCCAGTCCTGAAGGTAAAAGGCGCGATAATGGTAAAGTTCGCCGAGCTCACCGTCCCGAATCATCTCATGGGCCAACATCACCGCGGGAATGCGCCGATAGTTAAACATCACCATATGCGCCACTCCGGCTCGCTTCACTGCGCGAAGCATGTCGCGCGCCTCTGCCAGGCTATTCGCCAACGGCTTCTCGCAAATAATGTGCTTCTTGGCGCGTGCCGCTGCAATCGCCTGATCTCGGTGAAGGTGCCCCGGCGATGAGATGTCAACAATGTCAATATCCGGCCGTTGAACAATAGTACGCCAGTCTGTTTCGACGCTTTCCCACCCGTATTGCTTTGCCGCAGCGGTTACTGCTGCTTTGGTTCGCCCACAAATTGTCTTCATCACGGGCTGGAGCGCAGGCTGGAAAAACATCCGTACGTCTTTATAAGCATGACTGTGCGCCTTACCCATAAACTTGTAGCCGATCATCCCTATGTTCACATGCTTTTTGATCATGGCGTCCCTCCGTTATCTGCTATTTCGAACGCCACCGAGTAGGGACAGATTATAATCTGTCCCCTCGCTCCATGTTCAGTGTCAGCAAAGCCGATAGCCTGAGAATCGCACACCCGTGCCAGGCAGATCAAAATTCACACTCAAGGGTCACAATTTGTTTTTTGCCAATGCGCAGCCCGACCGTACGTTTGTCAAGCAGCTTGAGCTTCTTGAGGCGGTGCTCGTCAAGGCGCACCAGATAAACCTTATGCAGCCCCTGAGAAAACGTCAGGCGCACCCATTGGCTGTGCGACTTCGGATTATAGCACCGCACAATTAGATTGTCGCTCTTTTCGGCCTGCTTCAGCGCCGAAACCATCACGTAATGAGGTTCGACCCGGAGGAAGCTCAGTGTCTCCGGCAGATGTGCGCGCCCCTTTAGATCACGAAACTGATGCTCGTAGCAGGTCGTCACTGGCGGAAGATTATGCTCATAGGCCGCAAGATGGCTATTGGCTTTGTGCCATGCACCTCGATGCGTTGTCAGCGCACATTCAAACGTATGCACACCCATGAGTTGAGCTTCTGGGGTTGGCACCATAGGGCCTGCATTATCACTACGAGTCAGGAGATCCCCGCGCGAAAGCCATCCAATACTGCGAAAAAGCGTCTGGTGGAAACGAATACCTTCAGCGTGTTTCCTCACCTCATATTCGGGCAGCCCCTTATTGATGAACGTGACTCCCAGCTTGCCGTCTGATAAACTGGCAAATCGGCCCTGGTGATGAGTGGGCACTGGCGACTGAGCCCAGCCTCGCGCTGCAGGAAGGGCGATCTGACGCGTAATCACGTCGAAGCTGCTCTCAACATCAACCTTTGAGGTCTTAATTGGCGTGTCAAATACTACGCGTAAGCGGTGATCGCGCGCACGGTTGTCAACCGTAGTGCGAAAGTCTACACGCTTAATCCCTGGATACAGAATCACCTCAGTGGTAATCGGAATTCGCACCAGCGCACCTACGCGCTTATTTCGGTCTGACAAGAGCTCGCGCGGTACCGCCAGCTCATGTCGCACCACGTAACTCAGACAGTACGGTGTTTGCATGCCAATCTGTACGTCAGCCCTTGTCCCTTTTGTCGTAATTGCCACATCCTTTGCTACCGGAGAAAAGTCATACTCGTCGCCACGGTCCGCGCAATCCTCGAACCAATGTACCCGATTGAGCCGTAGACCTGTCTCTTTATCAGTAATGGTCAGCGTGCCGTCACGATGAACCCTGATCCGGTAAAATGCATTTTCCATACCGCTACGGATGAGTCGCAGCTCTTGTTTCTGTACCTCTGGCTGCCTTGGCCCGGGAACAACGTATACAGTGCAATAGCCGCAACTCTGCAGCATGGGAGTCAGCAGCTCGACATCAATCTCCTGCATCTTTCTTTCTCCCCACAGTGCAGGATTTCGAAAAACTGTCCCGCGACGCACGGTTGCCGCAATCGGCGCTCCCTGATGATCAACAACCGAACACCCTCTCCCGCGGAACATCTTGTGTGGAACAATCACGCGTGCCTTGATCAGTGCACGTCGTTCCCAATTAAGCGGGTTAAAAATTACCAGCGGGATTCCGCATTCTTCGTCTTTTGTCTTTATGCGACAGAGCAACTCCTGCGTGGCATGCTTTAGCTGCCAGGAGCCAACCTGTTCGACGCGGTCAAACCTGTTCACCATGTCCCGGTGCACCTCATCAATGCTGCAGCCGCAGATATCGTCATGGGGATGATTCTTAAGCAGCGTTTTCCATGCGTAGAGAAGCTCCTGGCGCGGATACGAAGCACCGTGAAGTGCAGCGAAACTCCAGAGCGGCTCTACGTACTTCTCCAGCAGCGACTGTGTACGTTCGTTTGCCTGCTTTAATGGCATGCGTGATGAGTACACACCAGAAAGAATTATATGATAACGACCTCCATGTAGCTCGCCACAAAACGATCCCAGCCGTGGCTTCGCTCGTTTAAGACTACTGAGGTATTCCTGAAACGTGCTCTGCCGCAAGCGGTAATCCCGGGCGCGCGGATTAACGTAGTCTATAATCTCCTGAATCTCTTGCTGCGGATGTTCATGATCCATACCATTATTGAGAAGTACGTGATGCGTACGGGCATAGCGCTTTAGCACCTGCATCAGCTCTTTAATCTCCTTAAATGCCATGGCATGGTCAACGCGATACAAGTCGGGACGCTTGTATGGCACCCCAAGAGCAAACGCATTTGGGTAGCCATGAATTTGATGGACAGCAAGCACGCGGCTTTTCCCATCTGGCCCGACCCACCAGAATTCTGACCCCAGCTGCTCACCCTCATCGCCCATCCCGCGCGTGAAGATAAACGTATCAATCCCAAATCCGTTCAGAATCTGCGGTAGCTGACTAACGTGGCCGAATGAGTCCGGCACATAACCTACAGGCATTGCCATGCCAAACCGCTCTGCTACTCGACGACCCACTATCAGGTCCCGAATAAGTGCCTCCCCGCTCACCAGATATTCATCCGGCAAGATGTAAAATGGCCCGACTTGCAACTTCCCGCTGCTCACCAGTTTCCTGAGCTCTGCTTCTTGCTGTGGCCGGATCTCCAGGTAGTCTTCCAAAGCCACACTTTGCCCATCGAGGGTAAAGTACTGAAACCCCTTGTTCGTCTTGAAAATACGGATTACATCATCCAGCAGATCAACCAGCCGTAACCGAAATTGCTCGAATGGCTGATACCATGCGCGATCCCAGTGTGTGTGCAACACCACGTAACCCAGATATTTTCCCTTCCGCGAGGTCATTGAATTGCCACTCTCCTTTCCAGAACTGCACCAACGTTTCGGAGTCAGTAGGGACAGATTATAATCTGTCCCTACTCATATTGTCCTTTCGACCTTGCACATGCTGCCAGGCCCGCACAGTGCACTACTAGTCCACGTTCAACGCCTATCGCTTCATCCTACCACCTCTCGCACTTTCTTTCCTTTATCCCCTAAGGACAGGCATGGGGTTAAGTGGCCGGCACGATTCGCGCTCGATCATGCTCGACCCAATCAGGATATGCGTAGGTGGGGAGGCAAGATCGTCAATCTTCTCAATCAAGCGCTTTGCCGAGCACTTGCCCATCTCTTCAGTTAGCACCCGGACTGTTGTCAACGAGGGTCGCGACCACGCTGTGCTATCTATATCGTCGAAACCAATCAGGCTGAAATCATCAGGAATGCTCATACCGTTGCGCTGACAGTAGTCCATTGCGTCAAGGGCAAACGTATCGTTTCCCGCCACAATGGCTGTGGGGCGATCCTTCTGAACCAGCAGCTGTTGCATTGCTTCCGCACCGGTCGAGGCTCTGACGATCCAATCCCTCTTTGCGCTCAAGCCTAATTTCTTTGCTGCCAATAAAAATCCCTGCAGCCGCTCGGCAAATGTGCTATGGCGGCCCGTCTGAAACAGAAAGGCGATCTCGCGATGGCCCAGCCGCTTGAGATATCTGAGTATACTCAGCATCGCCACGGCATTATTTGACGCCACGTAGTCAACGTCGTCAATCGGCTCGCCAGCCTCCTCGCTGCTATAAAGGAAATTCGACAATATTACCGCTGGGAGAATCTCATTCACTCGCCGATACGTCGGGAGGTCCACCCCTTCTAGAAGCACACCGTCAACCTTCCTCTGTTGAATGAGTGTCGGCAGAGAATCTGCGGACTCGTTCTCCTTCGGAAACGTTGAAATCAGCAAGTGGTAGTTAGCCCGGTCGCACTCCTTTTCCGCTCCTGCAATAATATGAGCGAAATAGGGAATGCTGACCACTGATTGCTCTGCGTTCCAGAAAATGTAGGCAATATTGTGCGTCTTCGCTGCCAATCTTTCTCCTTTGGCCTGAAGGCCTTGTACGTACGTCCCTTTCCCTGGAATCGTGTAAAGGCAATTCTCGTTGATCAATTCTTTCAGAGCCTTTCGCACAGAAATGCGGCTGATGCCAAACTTCTCGGTCAACAGGCGCTCTGATAGAATGGCATCACCTTCTTTTAAGGTTTGATTCTTAATCTCTCGAATGATTGTCTCCTTGAGCTTGTAATAAATTGGCTTTCTTCCGCGCTGCACTAATACCATCAGCCCTCACCTTCTTCTCATCTGATTGGCAAAACTGTCTTGCTATTCTTGTCTGAGTTGGACGACACATTTGTCCCGATCCGCAAAAACATCGGGCTGCGCCCGACTGTTACTATTGAGCTCGTGATTTCATGCTTCCATCCCATAATATCTACCACGCTTGTTACCCCTGCAGGTAGACGAACTTCTCTTTCGCCGTCATCTGACCACATAACTTGCGTCCGCCTGCCGTCAACAAACAGAAACTCATATGCAGAGACACCAGACGTCCCGGAGTCTATCACCTGCACACGTTGAAAATCGTGTAACTGCTCCACCATTGTATAATATGCCGCGTATGATGCCTTTGGCGATTGATCGTTATGCACCAGACCGAAATGACCACCTGAGGGCGATTCCGGGCTTCCCCAGTCTGACAGGTTGAACCAGTAGATTCGCTCCACGAGTCCCTGTGCCAGTGTCTTCACATAGAATTTTACTACATACTCCGCTTGAATCTGTTCCGTAATGTCACCAAGCGACTGCCACCCGCACTCAGTTATCCAGATGGGTATGCTAAGATGGTATTCTTCCAGTAGCTCCTTAAGCGCGAGCAGCTTGCCCAGCTCCGACCCTTCGCTGAAGTCCGTTGGGGGTTGTCCCTGGTACGGATGTACTGAGATAATATCCATGGCATGGCCCGCGCCCTGTTCCAGCACCGCACGAATAAAACCGAGATCCACCAGACTTGTCACCATCCCTACAATCTTCACGTCAGGATCCGCTCGCTTCGCTGCTGCATAGGCCGCCTTGAGCAGCTTCGCATAGACAACAGGATCCGGACGTGGACTCCAAAACCCGGCCAGATTGGGCTCATTCCAGACCTCCCAGTATCGCACCTGACCTTTATAGCGTTTCACCATTTCGGACACGTAATTGACGTATTCGGATATCTCCACATCGGTCTGCGGCGCCTTATTCCCTGACCAGGCTGAAAAATAACAGAGGATTCCGAGCAGAGTAATGTTATAGCGGCGAAACAGCTCTACCACGCTATCGGCTTTCTCCCACTCGAACCGACTCTTCTCTTTCTCGATCAGTCCCCACCAGAGGTCATTCCGACCCCAATACGCACCTACTCGCGCATGCTGCGCAAGGCGTGTCGCTCCGAGCGTTGCGTGCTGCTCAAGCGCAATATGAAATAACGCACCCCCTCCGAGGGCAAATGGCGATGCTGCAATATCCTGAAAGATAATTGGGTGTCCGAGCACGACAAACCAACTGACACCTCGCTTCACCTCAAGCTCTTCATGCGTGAACCGCATCTCAACGGTGTAATGTCCCCGGGGAAGTGGATAGAGA
>CAYVXD010000095.1:0-16065 GCA_964454265.1 uncultured Candidatus Sumerlaeota bacterium
AGCGTCGCGTCTACCAGCCGCTTCAGGCCATCGTAATCGTACGTCCATTTCTGATTCTTGAGCTCTGTGCCCTCGTCATCCTTACGAATCTCGACGACTGATTTTATCAGCCCCGTCTTATCGCGATCCAGGTAGTCGAGCCGGAGCAGCTCAACGCTCTCCTTATTCTTGTGCGTGATGTTAGTCAGCCACCCGATGCCTTGATCGTACCCGTAGTGCACCTCCGTCCCATTGGGCGATTTCACCAGGTCCTTGTTATCGAACTTATCGTAGTGATACTCAAACTGCTTGCGCTCGTCAGCACTGGTAGAAAGCCCCTGGTCAATCACCCTCTTCAGACGCCCCAATTCATCATAGCGATACTCAGTGTTAATGCCCGTGGACGTTCTGACGCGGGTGAGCTGGCCGTAGGCATTGGTCTCATACTCAATCCTGCCTTCAGGCGAGTTGACCGCCACCAATCGCCCGGTCACCGCATCGTAATCGAACGACGTGGTGCGAATCAGAATATCCGTGCCGTTATAGGTCTCTACTTTGGTAAGCTGACCATAGTCGTTGTACGAGTAAATCTCCTTGCGTTCTGTGCCTGACTCACCGGTGAAGACTTTCTTGCTCAAAGACCCCCAGAACGAATCGTACTGAAATTCAATACTCTTTGTAAAAATGACATTCACGCAGTCGTCATTGGCAGTACCCCAGGATTGCTTCTTCAACTTCCCGTTGACGTAGTATTCATGTTGTACCACCTGCCGTTTGTTCTGACCCGGCCCATTGTTGGTGTCGCAGACAGGACCGAATTCCAGCTCTTTCCGTTCACTATCCAGGTACTTCTTGTAAATCTCGCTACCTTGAATAGGTTTCTTGATGGTTTTCTGCCGCCCGTCTGCATAATAGGTGAATTCAAAGCGCAGATTATAGCTGCCCGTGGACCCTTCACCTGGGTCGTAGTTCAGAATGATGGCTTCAACACGATCATTGCCGTCGTATTCATATTTGGTGGTTCGTCCCTCCGGATCGGTTTCCGTCTCGAGCTTACCGTCGTCATAATAAGTGTACGAAACGGAATAATCCGAGCCGCCTCCCTCTGCGTTGGCATGATAATAAATTGTATCAATCAGATCGCTTGCGCCATTATCCTTGTAGGAATAGTTAGTAAATTTCCCACGCGGATTCATCTCCCATATCTTTCGCCCGGCATCGTCCTCTTCTGTGGCCGCGTTTGTGTTCAGCGCCGCAGGGGCACTCCAGCTCGTGCCGTTGTCCGTCGAACGCGCCACCAGGATACCTTCCATGTCCCCCCTCCAGACGGCCACCCAGTTCCCCGAGCCGTCCGTAGTCACCTGAGGCCAGTCGTCCTCGTCCCCTTCTGTGGCGGCGTTTGTGTTCAGCACCGCAGGGGCCGTCCAGCTCGCCCCGTTATCCGACGAACGTGCGACGAAAATATCCCTGTCCGTCCCGATCGTACCATTAAGGTTTTCGAGGGAGTTCCACACGGCCACCCAGTTGCCCGAGCGGTCCGTCGTCACCTGAGGGTTGTGGTCATCCCCAGAGTCGGTGGCCGCGTTTGTGTTCAGAGCCACCGGAGCAGTCCAAGTCCCGCCATTATCCGTCGAGCGCGAGACCAGGATGTCCCCGTCCGTCCCGATCGTACCTCCGAGGTCGTCATAGGACATCCACACGGCGACCCAGTTTCCCGCGCCGTCCGTCGTCACCTGAGATAGCCAGTCATCGCCCTAGTCGGTGGCGGCGTTGGTGTTGAGCGCAGCGGGCGGGGTGAAGCCCAGTACCGCCCACGCGCCCCCCGCGCCCAGCGCGAGCAGTGACAGGGTCATAAGAATAATTGCGATCAAGTGATTCGTGCGTTTCATGGTTCTCCTCCCTTTTTCACATAAAGATCCGGTTCACAGGGGCCGCCTGCACGCCAAAGCCGCTGATACGGCGGCGCACACCACAACCCAATCCTACGTGCAAGTATTTGAAATCTCATAATAAAGCTCTCCATAAAATCACGCACCTCCTTAATATAGTCTAAACTTTAGAACTTATTTTCTCGCAGTAGCCTGCAAATGTCAAGACCAAATTGCATATTTTTGTAAGTTTGTAAGAGAATTTGCACATATTGACCAGCGACTATATTTGAGGAAGGAATTAATTTTAGAGGGTGATAAATATCTTGAAAAGACCTAGCGTTTGTTCCCTTAAGATGCTTTAAATAGCGGACAACACTCAGATTGTGTTTTGTTTTCGCATCTCTGAGGGCTTCCAGCGTAAGCACGCACATCGCCCAGATTGTCTTCCGGCAACAGGATGAGCGTAGGTAAGAATGAAAAATTGGTTAGACATGATTAACAAGATTTACAAGATTAGAGAGGATAGAGGGCAAGGGGAAATCGCTGAGCAGGTGTGAGCAATGGTTGAAGAAAATTTAATTCCGGGTTCTTGCCCAAGGCCCAGGGGACCTCAAAAGGTAGGTATATTCATTACTCATGATACATCACTCATTCTCTCGGGAAGGGTAAAGTAAAATGTCGACCCCTTGCCAGGTGCAGATTCTACCCAAATCCGTCCCCCATGGCGTTCCACGATTTTCTTGCAAATCGCCAGCCCAACGCCGGTGCCTGTATATTCGTCCTCTGTGTGTAAACGTTGAAAAATAGCGAAGATTCCCTCAGATAACTCTGGATCTATGCCAATACCATTGTCTTGCACCGAGAAAACCCACTCGTTGTTCCTCTTCTTGGCTGAGATATGCACGCGAGGCGCCTCTTCGCTCCGAAATTTAATAGCGTTGCCAATCAGATTCTGGAACACCTGAACAAGCTCTCCCGAGTCGGCCATAACTGTCGGCAGCGACGTGTAGGCAATCTCGGCACTACTCTCCTCAATTGCCACCTTCAGATTGGTCAGCGCTTCGTCAAGAACGGCCTCGCAGTCTGTCGCCTCAAAAGGTTTACCACGCATTCCAACTCGCGAATACGCTAACAGGTCATCAATAAGAACCTGCATCCGGGTGACCCCATCCACGGCAGACGCAATGAACCCATTGGCCTCAGAATCCAACTTATCTTTGTACCACAGCTCTAAATTCTGCACATAGCTCTTTACCATACGCAAAGGCTCTTGCAGGTCATGTGAAGCAATATAGGCAAATTGTTCAAGTTCAGAATTGGAACGCTTCAGCTCCTCCAGGGCTTGATTCAATTCTTCCTCCGCCTGTTTGCGTCTTTCAGCCATTTCATTAAAAGTAGCAGCCAATGTGCCAATCTCATCCTTTGTTTTCACTTCAACTCGCTGCTCGAGATTCCCTCGACCAATCGCTTCTGCTCCTTTCGTAAGTATCGTTATTGGTTTTGTGATGGCACGAGAAAGAAAAATGGCAAGAAGAAGGGCTATAGCAATCAAAAAACAAGAAACAGCTATAATGAGGCCTCTTAATATAAAAGCAGGTCCGAGTACTTCTTGTATATCATGTGCTACTACAAGAATCCATTTCTTCCCTTGATAGGTTCGATAACCCCTTGAGTGTGCATAAGAAAAGAGCTTTTCTCTTCCATCCTCCAAGGAAACAAAGAAGCCTCTTCCCTCTTTTATCTTATTAAAAGACTCTTTACCTGATACATCTTCCAAAAATTGGAAATCTTCTGTAACATAAATCAACCTTCCGTCCTCGGTGAGCAACTTAACTACGGTTGTCCCATATTGCTGTGTTCTACTCTCTGCTTCCCTTATAATCTCCTCAACTGACACCACGGCCTTGATTACCCCTATGAAATTCCCACCCTCATCTTCGGCTCTTACGCCAACACTAATCGCATATGTTCCAGCACTTTCGTCATACTCAACGTCACTTACATAAAAACCTTTCTCTCTTGAAATCCACCACCATTCCTCATCATCCTGTCGATAGTCACTTGTTTTTCCTGTCTGAGCAACATTTGCTCCGTATTTATTCGTCAGAAATAGCTCCGAAAAAACGTCGTAACCATACTTCTTTTCGTAAAATTCAATAAACTCTTTTCTTAGATCCTTGGACAATTCATTTCCCAGTAACTCTTTCATAAACGGAGTTACCTCATCTTTTGTAGCAGACACCCATTCCCTATCCTTACTCTCGATATATTCATCAATATTTTCCAACTTCTCAAACTCTCTATTGGATTTTATAACCGCCTCCTGCAAATACGAACGCTTCAAGTACCTTTGAAGTCCTTCTATCTTAAGATAAACACTCTCGTCTATTCTTCTCAGCATCTCTTCAGCCAAGAAGACAGAACTCGTGCCAATAGATTCTTGTAAGGATTTCTCGCCCACAACAACTGAGTACAGTGCAACAGCAACGATCAGCAATACAAACAGCACGAAGCTGGCAATTAATTTTGTGCCTATCCTTATTCTCATCTCTTTATCCTGTGTTCCTATTGCTGACCGTAATAACCTATAGACATGAGGCAAAGACTGTGATCTCTCGCGACGTTACAGGCATTCTATATGCATCATCTACTCATTTTAACTTTCAGTGAAATTGCTATACCACATCTTAACGTTTTTAATATACCCCCTCGGTTCCAGTGGTGTCAATATAAGGTGTATTCTTCTTGAGATTTGAATATACACGCGATAATGATCCAATTTAATGCGTCAATATCGTAGTCAAATTTCATGTGTACTTTTCTAAAATTCGCCCTGCAGGGATGAGTATTCCGCTTCTCTATAAGACGTAACTTCGAAATTGCTGATCCCTTGCTGTTCCAAATTCCGCTTGACTCTGTAACTCCGTAGGTTTTTATGGTCTTTCGCAACTCAGTCATAGCGGCGAACACTGGCCGGCAGCGTTGCAAGCCGCGCTTGTGCGCTCCTGCTGTCCAGCGGAACGAACATGGAACGCATCATTACTATATTTGGCAGCAATCAGCCAACACCAGAGACCATAGACTATGCTGTGGCCTATGAGGTGGGCAAACGCCTGGCTGAATGCGGATTCACTATCTGCAACGGTGGATATGGCGGCACCATGGAAGCCGCAGCCCATGGCGCTGCAGAGGCCGGGGGAATGACAATCGGTGTAGTCGTCCAGCGCTTCTCGCCTCACGCCAATCCCTGGATCAAGAAAACCATCGTGACCAGCTCCCTCTTCGAGCGCCTTGAAACACTGCTTAACCTGGGTGCCGGATACGTAGTCCTCAAAGGTGGAACCGGTACCCTGGTCGAACTCGCACTGAGCTGGGAGTATATAAACAAAGGCTTATCACCCCCAAGACCGATTGTGCTGCTCGGCGATTTCTGGAACAGCGTTGTTGACACAGTGCTGAAAGAAATCGGCCCCGCACAAGCAGCCGGAGGTGGCCAACCCGCTCCCATGCTGCCGCAATTCATTCATAAAGCCCAAACACCGCAAGACGCTGTAAGCATCCTGACTTCCCTGCTTCCCCCATCCTGACAACACACATTGCGTTCGAGCCTCTCAAACTTTCCCCCGTCCTCTAGTCGCGAACTCGCATCGCGCAAGTAACAAAGTCTTTGACCTTGACAGATTACGGTCCTTTTGTTGTGTCTACATTTAGATAGAATACGTCAACACGAATTCCTGCGAGGAGCGAACAAGTGACCATGAGACTTCTGACCCACCAGGCGATCAAATTCAGGTGGATCTGGTTGATAATAATTACGTGTCTTCTTTTCTCCTGTGCCCTCGTCTCTCCTGATCGCGCCCCAAAACCGCCCCTCGAACGCAACGTGATTCTCCTGATCGGCGATGGGTATGGGTTCTCACACTTCGAAATAGCACGTGCAGTTAAACAGCTCACCAACAATACCACACTGGCCCAGATCAATGTAATGAACCAGGGCAACACCGGATACATCAGCACTCCGCCGGAAAATGGTCTTGTACCCGACTCAGCTGCTGCGGGAACGGCACTTGCTACCGGCCACAAAACTGAGAATGGCGTGCTCAGCCAATCGCCCGATGGCAGCCCCTATAAAACCGTGCTCGAGCTGGCGAAAGCACGGGGCATGGCCACTGGGCTGGTTTCCACCTCTTATATTACCGATGCCACACCCGCGGCGTTTTCGGCCCACAGCGCAACACGCGGCGCTTACGCCGACATTGCCGAACAGCAGCTGCTCATCACCGGAGTTGACGTGATGATGGGTGGGGGCCGAGAAGATTTTATTCGGGAATCAGAATCCGGCTCGCGCCGCAAAGACAGCCGCGACCTCCTCGCAGAAGCCCAGGCCGCAGGCTATACACTCGTCTCCACTGCCGCCGAACTAGCTCGCATTGATCCTGCTCGCGCGCCGCGACTCCTTGGTCTCTTTGCTCTCCATACCATGGGTTACGATATTGATCGCGCAACGACCAACGAGCCGAGCCTTGCCTTGATGACCCAGAAAGCCCTCGATGTTCTGCGCCTACAACGCGAGGGATTCTTTCTTATGGTGGAAGGAGCCAGAATTGACCACGCAGCACATGCAAATGATGCAGCCGCCGTGGGCCGCGACGTTCTGGCGTTTGACGAGGCGGTCCGCATAGCCTACCAATTCGCCAGGGAGCATCCAGAGACCCTGCTTATCGTAACTGCAGATCACGAAACCGGCGGCGTGGCTCTGAACTATGGTGCCACACCTGACCATCTCCGCCTGCTCATGGAGCAGCAGCGTTCCGTCGAGGCCATGATGAAAGAAATCGGGAAACCCATAACTGCTGGCGCATTGCAAACTGCGGTCCGACGCTACACGCCTTTCACGCTCTCGGACGAAGAAGTAGAGCACGTTCTCGCCCAGCAACGTCCCACACCCTTTTTGAGCAACTGGGCAAGCGACCTCCTGGCCGGCGTCCTATCAGCCAGATACAACATTGCCTGGGCAAGTCGCAATCATACAGGCGAGCCACTGTTCGCCTTCGGCGTGGGGCCAGGAGCCGAGAAGCTGCGCGGATTTCATGACAATACGGATATCGGAAAAATCATCGCTGCTTTCCTTCAAGAGGAATAAACGATAGCATAAAGAGACCGGTTCTTTAAGTATCTCTGTGCCTCTGCGTCTCTGTGGCGTATTTAATCAAATATGCCACCACGCCAATTCCGTGCCGCACTGGCAGAAAGGTCTGAACCATGCCCATGAGCAAAATGAAACTCTCCGCTATTCTTGCAGTCTCGCTTTTAGCCTGTCTCCTTTTCTGCGGCTTCTTGTTCTGGAAGTCCGCACCCCTGCGGGACTTTACGTTTATCCAGATCTCTGACATCCACACAGAAGCACGCCTGTCTGCCGATGCAGCGAAAGTCCAGAGATCCCGCGGCTCAAACATTACTCGCATTCCGGTAACAGCGCCCGTTGATCTTTCGCCTTATGATGTTAAGGTGCCTGCACCATCGTTCATGATCGTCACAGGTGACCTCACAGAGTATGGCGTCGCAGGCGTAACCTGGCAGGACTACCTCGATTTTTTTAAAAACATCGACATTCCTGTTTACCACATATTGGGCAATCACGATAATACATGGGTTGCTACGGTCCACCTGATGAGAGAGATCTACGGTGGCCGCAATTACTCGTTCGACAAATTCGGATGTCATTTCATTGGTATAGATTCCTCAACACTCCAGGAGCCCCTCCCGTCTTTTACCCGCGAAACACTCCTCTGGCTGAAACGCGATTTGAAGCGCATTGACCGCTCGACACCAGTGTTCGTCTTTTTCCACCATCCCCTGGATTCTGCATTCAGTAGCCCGTACGAACGTTACCGCATCCTGGATCTCCTGCAGCCATACAACGTGGTGCTTTTGCTATTCGGCCATGGCCACCGCGCACAGTTGTACGATTTTGACGGGATTCATGGGGTGATGGGAGGCTCAACCTTTGGCAAAAACCCAGGCTATAATGTCGTCTCAATCAAAAACGGTGTGCTCCGCGTGATGTATAAGTACTTTGATGCATCGAAACCACCAAAGGCATTACTCGAAAAGCCAATCCCCGGGAGCGCCAGCTATCCAAGAATCAAAATCTCCGCGCCAAAGCCTGGCAAAACATATTCGGGTGACACGCTCGTAGTGAAAACAAAAGTTCGAAATCTTGAGGAACCCATAACAGAAGTAATCTGCCAGATTGACGATAACACCACACATGCTCTCGATAGATCTTTGGTGACGATTTCTCTTGCGGGCATGAGAATAGCCACTATCTCGAGCTATAAAGGCACGCTGCAGGTTGGCGAACTCGCCCCAGGTGCGCATTACCTCCGAATCGCAGTGAGCGCATTGGACGGCACCACCTACTATCGCTCAACCGCATTTTACCTCGAGCAACCTGACGCGCCTCGTGCCCGCTGGCGACTCGTTCTGGACGGTTCAATTCAAAGCACCCCAGCCGTCGCCAATGGCGTGACGTACGTCGGCGCGAATGACGGGAATCTCTATGCAGTCCGGACCGCAACCGGAAAAATCCTGTGGAAGTTTCCGACCGACGCAGAAATTCTCTCCTCTCCTCGTGTTGTAAACGACACCGTGTACTTCGGATCAGGAGACAATACGGTTTACGCAGTCTCTACAGACGGTAAACTCCGCTGGGCACACACAACCACTGCTCCGGTCTACTCCTCACCAACCGTGATGCATGGAATGCTCTTCATTGGCAATAATGATGCGAAGCTCTATGCGCTGGATGCCGAGACCGGCTCACTGCGCTGGGTCTATCCCGGTGCACACTATAGCATCGAGTCGCAGCCGGTCTGCTTTGACCACACCGTCGTGTTTGCCGCATGGGATTCATATGTTTATGGAGTGAACAGCGCGAATGGGTCACTCAGATGGCGCGAGTCCTCCCCAACCGCCAGCCTCGGCAGCGCACGGCGTTATTACAGCGCAGCAGATTGCCCACCAGTTGTGGCGGACAATAAGGTATACGTTGCCGACCGTGGTTTTCGCCTGGGAAGCTACGATTTCGATGGGTCGAATATGCAGGTACTGGCAACAGACACTGCTGCGGTCAGGCTTGCAGAAGATGGCGAGGCTTTGTATTTAAGAAAATTTAGAGGCAACCTGGAAAAGATTGATCTCGAAGGCCAACGCATCTGGGAAGCACCCATAAAACTAGGCCGCATCCCCGCGCCGCCACTCGAGCAGAACGGCATCCTCTACGCCTGCTCCAATACCGGAATGCTATCAGCCGTTGATGCCGCAACAGGAAAGGTGCGCTGGCAATATCAGCTCACACCCAAGCTCTTTGTGCTAGCTGGAGTGGCAGTAGATCAAGGGATCGTTATCGTCCCCGGCATGGACGGCTCCCTCACCGCCATCACCCCACCCGAGGCCACCCGCAACCCATAACCAATCACCCATAAAGGAAGAGAACGCCGCGCACGCGCCAAAAGCCCTCCGCTAAGCGCTGAAGAATATCTCTTCGTGAGTCGCGTGGTTCGCATCCTCCCGGCCGTTCGCCTTCACCCTGTTAGTTCGAAACAACGCTCCGCAGCTGGACGTCCCCGAATCCGTCTCTCATTCTTCAGAAATTTCATTGACCCTGACAACATTTCCGGTGTAAATAGAGTCTAAAGTTATTGGATAATAACAGACAGGTAATTGTGCCTACTTTTGAGGGGTGGCTGATATGGTTAAGAAACTCCTCGCATTCATAATCTTTACTGCCGCCACGGCAATGTTGTTTTTTGGCTTTATGGGGCACCAGGAGCAGGTCATAGTCGTTTTCGGGCCCGCTCAGGCCGAATATGCCAATACGCTCAACGAGCCCCAGCTCATCACGGCTGTCCACACTAATTCCCTTATCGGCAAACAGCAGACGCCTCTGGTTCGGCGATCGTACGACCTCTGGATTGACAAATCCGGCGCCTGCGCTACCTGATGAAGGTAAGCGAAAAGACAGTGGTTCGCACAGATATACTGCTGCAGTGATGCACCTGAGAACAGAACCACCAGAAAACCTGTCGGCCGTGACAGGCAAGTCGGGAGGAGAAACAAGAGAACCAATAGCGGCAGTTTAGAAAGGTTCTGCCACGGCGAGCTCTTTTTCAAAATCAATGAGGGTCTTAATAGTAGTGCCGCTCAGCGTAGCTTTTTCGTATGGGCTTTTAAGTTGGAGCGAGAAGCGTACTTCCCAATCGCGCTCTCCCTTGCGCCCCTTGTCCTTATAATCATCGTCTCTTGCGTCAAACGGATCGTTGCGGAAGCCAACCAGGATCTGCGCAACAAAATCGTGGAGGTCGCGCTTCACAATGAAATGCGCGGCTGAAAGATCCTCAATGCGGGAGTTGTAGCTCGCACTGATTTCCGCCTCGTACTTCGGCCCGATCTTTGCCCCCAGCGTTGCTGCCAATGTCATTTCTGTATCGTCTTCATAGTAGCTGCGTTCGCTCTCTCGGCGGGAATATTCCGGATCAGAAGGGTCCAGGCCGCGTGTGCGTCCAAGGGGATCTTCGTCCAGCGCCCTGTAACCATGTGCGCCCAGACGCGCCCACCATCGCTTTGTCTTGGGGATATATGACCCAACACAGCTGACAGACACGCTGTCCTGCTGAAACTCGTTCACAGCTGAAGGATCGCGAATCTGACGGCTTTGATAACCCGTACTCATCAGCACGTCGAACGTCTTCGCATCGTTCTGATAGCCGCCGCCCACAGATGCGAAGTCGAGCCGCTCATTAGCATAAATATCATCGCCCGTCTGCAGGTTGTGACCACCTCGGGCAGAGAAATAAACGTTCGGAAATTTTAAAAAGTATTTCACATTGCCTTCAATCCAGTGTTGCCTGAGCCGAAATGCATAAATATCGCTCAGGAAATGTTTACTTCCCAGCGACTCGTAATACTCTCCCAGCGAGTCATCATTGCCCTCGCGAATTTTATACAAAAGATATGCGGTCAGTACCTCTGAAAAGCGGGCGTTCAGACGCACCTCCGCATCCCCGTATGCGTACACCGGATCCACGTCCTTGATAGACCGCACTTCAGTCCCAGTATAAATCTCATTCGGTCCCGCAAACTTCAGACCATCAATCGTATAAGGAAAGGTCACGCCAGACGGGAAATCGTAGTGATAGTCTTCATCATGGCGCTTCAGGTACGCCACACCACCACCCAGCGTGGACAGCAGCGTATAGCGCTCGCCCAGACGCAGCCGATGCATGAGCGACTGATAGAGATCCGCACCTTGAACGTAGGCATCGTCTTCGCGATCTATCAGGTTAAACCCGGGATCCAAATTATTGATCGCATTGACCTCCATATGATAGTAAAGCGGCAGCCGCCATAGCTTGAGCTGCTTCGTAGAAAGCGTCAGCTGGGGTGCGCGCTCAGTCACCCGGCCAAAGCGCTTGCGAGCCAGCCCTTCTTCGTCGTCGTCATCAATCTGATCGTAAGGATCTTCGTCGAAGTCCAGGTCATCGTCGCCAGGTTCCGTGAAGTTTGAGAGACGATCGCGCGAAAGCCGGTCCTTAACCTCAAACAGCACGCGGGCCAGCAGTGCTTCGTTCGCCAGAGTCAGAGCGCCACGTGCCTGCCGCTCGGGCACGCGACCCCGACCGTCGTCCCTAAACCGATCGAGCATTTCCCAGTACAAATCCGCATCGTGAACCTCATCAACATTCAACAGTAAGGTCAAATACCTGGACAGCATAGAGCGGTGCTGTACACGCGCCATCCAGCGATACGGATCTTCCTCTTCATACTCCTCCAGATCTCGCCCCCGATCCTTGATCCCATACAGGTCAAGAAGTCCTCGATGCTTTCCATACCCGAACTCATACTTGTAGACCGCACCATAGCCCACACCACGGCGGCCAAAATAATCGATCTTCATCGCCAGGTGGCCCGCACTCCTGAGCCGCATCTCCTCCTCTTGCTCAAAAGGCGGCTCATAGAGCGAATGCCAGTAGTCATACCCTACGCGCACGAATGCCCCGAGGCGGCTCGAATGACCGAACGTGAAACTCCAGGGCGTGTGCTCATAAAGCGAACGCGAGTAGGCAGGAAAGTAAAAAACGGGTACCCCCCAGATGTAAAGAACAGCGCCGCGCGCAAAAACTCGATCATCGAAATACAGAATGACCTCTCTGGCACGTATACCGTAGTGCGGAATGGAAAAATCACACGTTGTGAATGACGCATGCCGAAACAGCGCTTCTTCCTTGCTCAGGCGTTGGAACGAAGGAATTTCTTCCTCCTCTTTCGCTGCCTCAAAATAAAGGTCAGCGTGATGCCCACCTACCTTAAATGCCGCACCTTCCTGCTTGTCAAAATTGTACCACATTGACTCGGCAGTGACTTCAGCTCGCGGGGAATGCAATGTCACATTTCCGTATGCCTGCACCTCTTTCAAGCGTAAATCAAGAATAAGCCGATCCGCTTCCAGAGTGAACTCCCTGTAGCGGATGCGAGCACCCGAGCGAGCGTAGATCAGCCCACTCTCTTCGTCAATGTCGAGATACCCCTTCTCGCTAGCCCGAATGCTGATCTCGCCCGCCTTTCTTGCGATCTCTTCAGACGGAGCCGCTTTCTTCACCTGAAAGACATCAGCCAAAGGAATCAGGGCCGGCTCTTTGGGTTTCTCGGGCGGCTCCTGAGCCACGGCAGCTGACAGCAAAAGCCAGCAAATCACCAGGCCACAACCGACTAACCGACTAACCGACCATCCGACCATCCGACCATCCCCTAGGCGTGCAAACAATCGCCGCATGAGCCTATAGCTCCCGAAACCGATTAACCGACCAACGGACTAACCGACAAACGGACTAACGGACCAACTGACTAACCGTTTACCCCCCACTGCGGCTAGAAAGAAATACACTCACCTCTTATTTTTTCAAACTCCTGCCAATCAGCGCGCATCCCACTGCGCCCAGCAGGATGTTCGGCGAGAAAATCGCCAGCGTGGCCAGGCGATAACCCTCTTCGCCAAGTGAGGTCCCCCACTTCAGCATCAAGTAGTAGATAAACAGCAGACCGAACGATACGGCAAAACCCACCGACTTTCCCGAGGGCCGGATGTAAATAGCCAGCGGCATACCGATCAACACAAAGGCAACGCACGCCAGAGGAATCGAATAGCGCTGAGCCAGTTGGTTGCGGACTTTATTACGATCCCCTTCTCTGATGCGTGGCTGTTTAAATGCCTTATGCAACTCGCCAATTGTCATCTCCTTCGGCTTCTTCACATACTCGCCACCTTCAATGCGGCCTATCGTGGGCCTCAGCGTACGTTTAAGCTCCTTGAAAAACAGAACGATATTCTGCGTTGGCCTGTGCCTGGCAATCGGATGCAGCGATCCATCAAACAGGCGAATTTGGACTGCTTTCTGTTCAGGATATGCCTCGATGCGGCCCCGCGAGGCAACAATCACTGTCTCGGCTTCCTTCTGACCAGCAATCTTCTCCAGTCCGCCCACCAGCCTCATGTTCACACCAATCATATCGTTCGTCTTGGGATCCCGTTCACTATAGTAAAGCGTCAGATCAACGTCCTTGCCTCCAAGGTCATTATAAAAGCGGCCCGGCTCAAGGGTGGTAAGCACCTGGAACTCGAGACGATAGAAGAGATCTGTTCCTTTGTACATTAAATTTGGTACGAGCGAATAATTGGCGGCAATCATTGCCGCGCTGATCAGACACGCCGCGATAATCACAGGTACAAACAGACGCATCAGGTTCACACCGCCTGTTCGCATGGCAAGAATCTCATTATCCACCGCCAGCCGTCCAAATCCGATAAGTACTGCCACCAGAACCGACATGGGAATTGTAAGCGTCAGCAAGGTGGGCAGTAGGCACAGGAGCAACTGCACGACCAGCCAAAAACTCACCCCCTGGCTTACCAGGAGATCCGTGAGGCGGAACATCTTGTTCACAAGCAAAACGAATGTAAACACCAGAAGTCCGATAATGAGCGGACCCAAAAGCTCTCGTAACACATATCGCTGTAAAATCTTCATCCTGCACTCCTGCTGGCGGGACGCAAAAATTCCCCTACGCGCCGCTCATACGAACGCACCAAAGTCTTAACTATATAAGAAGACATCCGCAAGGTTGTCAATACCGATTTCGTGCACCTGTGCAAAGCAAGAGACATTCTGCGATGCGCCACATTTTGCTTGACTTTCGAGCCAAATATTCAGTACTAAGAGAAACATCAAGCCAAGCATATGGTGATGATAATTTTTCTATTCCCATTGAGGAGGTGACATATACACTAACTATGGATCTCACCAATATTCTCGCAATAGGTGCAATACCTATCGGGTTTATTGGCGGTTATTTCCTGAGAAAACTCCTGGCAGAGAAGAAAGTCGAATCGGCTCACGCACGAGCCAAGCGCATCATCGAAGAAGCTAAGCGCGAGGTAGAGAATCGGCACAAGACTGCCTCGATTGAAGCCAAAGAGGAATTCTATCAGAAGCAACGGCAGTTAGAGCGCGAAATTAAAAAACGCAAATTTGAGATCGATCGACAAGAAAAAAAGCTACAAGGACGCGAGTCATCGCTCGATCGAAAATTCGACGTGCTCGACAAACGAGAGCGAGTAGTCACAGATAAGGAAAGACTGCTTGACTCAAAGCTCAAGGGTGTCGAACACAAAGAGCAACACGTGCAAAAGCTCAAAGAGGAGGCTCTGCGGCGGTGCGAAGAAATCTCCGGCCTGTCGGCAGAACAAGCAAAACGCATGCTCCTGGAAAGCCTGGAGAGTAATGTCAAACAAGAAGCAGCGTGTCTGATTCGTCGCATCGAAACCGAGACACGCGAAATTGCAAATAAAAAGGCCCGCCAGATTGTTACTCTGGCAATTCAGAAGTGTGCCACCGATCAGGTCAGTGAAACAACGGTGTCGGTGGTAAACCTTCCCAACGATGAGATGAAAGGTCGCATCATCGGGCGGGAAGGTCGTAACATCCGGGCTCTGGAAGCTGCAACCGGCTGTAACATCATCGTGGATGACACGCCGGAGGCCGTTGTTCTCAGCTGCTTTGATCCGCTTCGCCGAGAAGTCGCTCGCCTCGCACTGGAAAGACTCATCTCCGATGGTCGCATTCATCCCGCACGTATTGAAGAGGTGGTCACCAAGGCCGAGAAGCAGGTGGAAGACGCTGTGCGGGAAAGCGGCGAACAGAGCGCATTTGATCTAGGCATCCATGAGCTGCACCCTGAGTTAATCAAGCTGCTAGGCCGTCTGAAATACCGCACCAGCTACGGCCAGAACGTGATGACCCACTCTGTTGAGGTTGCGCATCTGTGTGAGGCGATGGCCTCGGAACTGAGCGTTGATGCTCAAATGGCAAAACGCGCTGGACTTTTGCACGATGTTGGAAAAGCCGTGAGCTATGAGATGGAAGGCACCCATGCATTGATTGGTGCAGAAATTGCCAAGAAATTTAACGAATCTCCTGCTATTGTACATGCCATTGCCGCTCATCATGGAGAGGAGGAATTCAGGACAATAATCGCCGTTCTCGTGCAGGCTGCTGACGCGATCTCAGCCGCACGCCCAGGTGCCCGTAGGGAAACCCTCGAGTCGTATGTCAAACGGCTCGAAAAACTGGAGCAAATCGCTAGCTCCTTTGAGGGCGTCGAGAAATCTTACGCCATCCAGGCCGGCCGCGAAATTCGCATTATCGTCGAGCCAAACCAGCTCAATGATAACGAGTGCGCAAAGCTCGCCCGCGATGTCACCAAACGCATCGAAAGCGAACTGGAATATCCCGGCCAGATTAAAGTCACGGTTCTGCGCGAAACCCGAGTAATTGAATTTGCCCGATAACGCCAGCTGTGCCTCAGAAGTGGACAGCTCTAACCCGTAGTGTAGATATTACACGACCCTGCGGGCAGACGTCCAAGCTCTGTGAATCATAGTATGGCGAAAATACTCTGAGGAGAAAGACAATATGTCTTTCTCCTCTTTTTTATCTTTTCCCCGTTTTTTTTTAACTTAGAGCACATAACAGACCCATGATGGCACGACGTGCAAATTCAGAATGTGGGGGCGTTTAATTAAACGCCCCTACAACTATGCGTAGCATCCGCCTAGGCGGATGAATCTACACGGGCAAGTTGAAAATGCGCCTGTGGC
>CAYVXD010000096.1:0-15942 GCA_964454265.1 uncultured Candidatus Sumerlaeota bacterium
GTAGGGGCGAGGTCTCCTCGCCCAGGGGCGGGGTAACCCCGCCCCTACAATTATTCGTAATCATAATTCTGCCATGAATATGGTTCGGCATAATGACGAATTCGTCCAGCTCAATGGTGGTGAATTTATTTTTCAGCGCAAACCAGCAGTGCCTTGCCGTTTCTCCAGCATCGCTCAGTATCATTTTAGCTTTCATTATTTTACCCAGTATAGGTTTACCCCCATAGATGCAAACAGTTATGAAATATACCCCAGCTTGGGAATAATCATAATGTTCGAGTCGGAGCGTTTTTCTGCGCCTTCTCATGGGCTCTGAATTCTGTAAAGAACGGGCGTTTATTCAGAACAGCGGATCGTAAATCAGTCTTACGTCTTGTCCAAAATCCTTTTAGAAGGGCGTAAGACAAAGTCATCACAGGGACGATGAGCGCCCCCGTACAATTCACTATACAAATATCAATAATTCACAATGTAGGGGCGTATTGCCATACGCCCCTCCCGGCAAAAAGAAGAAATGCTCGAGTTTGAATCTGTGCTCCGGGCAAAAGAGCTGCCGTTGGAGGAGCAAGTGGCCTGGCTTGTTATAGGTGCACGGTCAGACCGAATCCCTCGGCGTCCACCGGGTAGAGATGCCCATCTTTCAGAACCACACCCCCTGTAGCAACATCGTCCGAGATGTCCAGATGCCCATCGAGGTCCGCGTACATTACAGCCCCTGAGCAGAGCGCACAGTGCAGTCCTGCGGCAATGGAGATCACTGACTCGTCCATACAGCCAATCATGCACGAGATACCGCCAGCCTCAGCGATTGCCAGCATCTTCATAGCCATGGTAATCCCCCCACATTTCATCAACTTGATGTTGAGCAAGTGCGCGATCATCTCGCCTGCAAGCACAAACGCATCTTTCAGCCCGATTACACTTTCGTCCGCCATGATCGGTACGGTGCTATGCGTTGTGACTTCCTTCAGGCTATAAATATGCCGGGCTCTGGTTGGCTGCTCCAGAAAAGCGATATTGGGCTGTTGATCTTCAAGCTTTGCCAGTAATGCCAGGGCATCACCCGGTTCATAGGCCTGATTTGCGTCGAGCCGCAGCTCGATTTCTTTCCCCACGGCCCTGGCAATGGCAACAATGCGTTCATAATCCTCCTGCCAGGTGGTGCCAATCTTGATCTTCAACGCACGAAACCCCTGGCTCACGTATTCCTGCGCCAGCTTTACAGCATCGCCGAGATTAATAAGCGACACGGTCACAGAAGTGAGTATTGATGAGCGGCAAGCCCCGAGCAGCCGATATACTGGCAGATGCGCACATTTCCCTAGCAGGTCGTATAGCGCGATATTTAGTCCCGCACATGCTGCTGGAGTACGCGCGCCATGGCGAAGAATCTCGTCGTTAAGCACACCCAGCATTCCGACATCCCTGTGCAGGAGAAGCTCTGGAGCAGCGTCTGTGAGAAATCGCTCTGTATCTTCTATTTTCTCGCCGGTCACGTATTCATCCGGAGCGCAATTGCCCCAGCCGACTTTCCCATTGCTCGCTGTCAACTTTACAACCACATTCTCAGCGGTTTCTGTTGAGCCGTAGGCAACAGCAGAGGTATGCTTGAGCTGAAATGTTCGGCGAAACGACTCGACCTTGTTAATTTCCATTGCTGATCCTTTCCCAGCACCGTAGGGGCAGTTACGCCTGAGGCGCACAAGTCGCGAACTGCCCCTACTTATGAGAATTTGCACGCAACCCGGGAAAACGTTTTAGCAAGGCCTTCATGATCTTCTCACACCCATGTACGAGCACGTCGCACACCGGAATCCCGTGCTGCGCCCCATACTGCGCGACGACCTGCTCGATTTCGTCGCTGTTCATTCCCTCATGACTCAGGGTTAGTGCCAGCACCTTAACCCGGCTAAAGAGTTCCAGCAGCTCAATTTCCCGCGCCAGATCCCCAATCGCGTACTGTGGAAACCCATCATAACATCGGCGCTTTGGCGCGTGTTGAAGCACTATGCCGTGTGGCTTCCCTGCGGCAATCAACTCAAATCCACCCGGATAGGCCGGATGCGTGAGGCCCCCCTGCCCCTCCAGCAGGATTATCTGCGGATTCTGTTCATAGTCTGCCTGACAGATGCAATGCTCGATCTCGCCAGTCACAAAATCATTCACAATAGAATCGAGCATCACACAATAGCGCAGCCCTTGCAGCCACGCGGTCTGGCCCGTGCCAATCACTTCGCTGCGGATGCCCTGTTCCTGGAGCGCATGGTGCAGTGCCAGCATGGTTGTGCGCTTACCCACAGCCGAGTCGGTCCCGAGCACGGCAATTCGCAAGGCAGAAACCTGGTCAATTTTGCCACTGAAGAAGTGAAGACGGTGGCGCGGCGGAGGTTTGCGAACATCGCGGATTTTCACAGCACGACTTGCTGCCAGCTGACGGAATTCTGGGTCGTCGCTTAGAAATTCATGCAACCCACTATCTACATTCAAGCCATTCTCAATCGCTTCTCTAACAATCGGACGGTAGGATTTTGGTAGCAAGCCACCATCTGGCGCAACTCCGATCACCAAATACTGAACCGGCTCTTTGACCGCGCGCAGTGCGTCGGCAAGTGTGCCAAAAATGGGAATGCCACAAGCGCGGCCGTCGAGCACCACTCCTGCGTCCTGGCCTGCGTGCTGGCTGTCAATCACGCCAAGGATGCGATAGCGCCGGGTAAAGCGCACAAGGCCGTGTGCGGTCTTCCCATATGGAGTTCCGAACGCTCCTTCACATAAGACCAGCGCTGTACCGTCAGGTTGAATATCACTCACGATGTGAACCTTCAATCACATTCTAAATCAAAATGCCCGAAAATTTCCAAGACTCAGAGCGCTAATGCTTATACGGTAGCCAAACTATTGTGGAGTGCGCAAGCATAGCTTGCGCTTTAGCAAGCCGAAGCGCAGCTTCGGCTTCTATATCGGGACCGCTAGTTGCCACTAGAACATGTCTGCACCGACAAGACGACAGCTCCGCTGCCTTACGATGTCGCTTTCCAAAGCGGTAGCTACACTACGTTTCGCTACCGCACTCCAAAATGGTCTTCGCCGCAAAGAAAGACTATGCTCTTTTTTACCGTTTTCTACAATCAAGAAAAGCGGGCAATTTGAGTTTATAACGAATTGCGACGTGTGCGTATCAACCGCAGGACATATAACCCCATACCGCCCAGGGTTACAAGTACGAGAACGAATCCGTATACAATCTCTTTGGGGCGATACACGAATCGCACATGATGAGTCCCTTTCGGCACCATGACGCCGCGGAACATAAGGTCTGTGGGATAGATCTTCGCGGGCGCATTGTCAATCGTTGCTCTCCAGCCCGGAAAGAATGCGTCGCGAAGCACAAGAAATCCACCCGGTTCGTCGCATTCCACTTTGATCTCTACATGGTTCGTTCTGTAAGTAGTTTGTAATACTTTCCCGCTTCCCAGTTGCGAAGGTAGCGCGGCATCGTAGGTTTCAGTTTCCACGATTACTGTAGAATGTTCTTCGGTTCCCAGCGCCGCAAGTTTTTGCGCGGCCTCCTCAGGCGAAGCGGCCCGAACTAGTTGCGTGGCCATTTGCAGTCGCGGCAAAATATTTTTTCGTTCATAGAGCCGAAGCCACCAACTGTCCCACGGCGTTGTGTTACGTTCTTCTCTGACCAGGTTTACATTTTCTGCCCAGGCCACGGGTAGAAGAGTGATCTGTTTCACCAAGAGCCAGCTCCCCCGTCCCAATGTCCACTCAACAGCAACCCGGCTCAGTGACTTCGCAGGGCGCAGAGGAAACCTGGTCGCAAAAAACGGAGTACCTCGATCCCAGATAAGGTCACAAATCCGCGTCTCTTCCTGATTAATCAACTTCTCGACTCGGCTATAGCTCATCGATTTATTGCCAACGTCAAGCCCAAAGCGCAGAGAAAATCGCTCGGCCAAGTCACCATCTGCATAGCAGCTAACACTCCCAACTTCCTGTCCCTTTGGAATATAAAGGTATTGCTCCTGGTAAGCCCACAATGTAACTGCGGAAAAGGGGCCCGCCATTTCCAGCCGCACGTTGAGTGGCTCACCTTCCCACACTTTCGTGGGTTGCATGAACGGCCCGTACGACTCCGCATCGCCAATGATGAATCGCACGTTGGCCCGATCAAGCAGTGGCGACCCTAGATTCCGTACGATACCAAAATGTTTTGTATAGAGACGTATAAATCCGCGGTTGACCAGATTGAGGTAGGCAGCGTAGCGGCGAGGAATCGAAGGATCATAGCCCTGAAAATCTTCCAGCCCGTAATACGAACCCAGGTTCGGCAACAGCCGTTCTCCAAAACCAGCTCTCGTATAATCATACGAATAGTGAATGCCATTATCATAGCTCAGAAATCGGCTTTGAGTGTCTGAAATAAAAATCGGCTCGCTGAGGGAAGTACGCTGGAAGAGTTTTTGTGCGCTTATGAACTTGAGGTCAATTCTTCCAAAGCTAAATACCGTCGTCGAGAGCGCCACAAGAATGAGGATCAATACAGCAGGAAGTGGACTTTTTTCCCTCTGGGTCCATAGATACATAAGCAATACAGTGCCCGCGCCAACGACAACGAGATTCAGCAACTTAATCACCACTGGGTGCGAAAATATAAAACTCAATGCCACAATGCAGAACGCCATAAGAGGAATGGCAAATACAGGAGAAACTAACCTCTTCAGCCAAAGACCCCATAGCAGCAGCATTAGCACTGCAAGGCTATATAGAACCAATTCAATATCCAGCAAGGTAATAATCAGCGAGACCGACATCCTAATCCATCCCAGAATCTGGCTGCCCGCCGGCATGGTGCCCGATGCAAATTCACCACGACGCCAAACTGCCTCCAAAACAAAGAGAACCAAGAGCATTGCGCCGCCAACATAAACCCAGAAGCGTTCTCTGGGCCAGCCACGGGAAAACAGCTCCAACAGCCGACACATCCCGCATGCTGCAAGCAGGCTTACGACAATCATCAAGATTCCGAGCACCCGCTTGGGATCGTGAAAATGACTATACAAAGGAAACCAGTGGTAGAAAAAAGGGCTGAGCGCACTGAGCAGCAAGAGGATACTGCCGAGAGCGATGATGCGGTATGCGCCCAACCCGCGCCTCGAACATGCCAGCGCTCCGTAAATCGCCAAAAACAGAGGGAAAAGCCCGATATACGCGGTTGTCTCTGCATCCTCAGGAAATCCGGTTCCGCCGGTAAACGCACACCAGAGCTGGCTAAGCGAGAGTGTCCCTGTCTTTACTTCATGCAAGCTCAACCCACCAGAGCGCTCACACTCCGCAAGAAATTTCATACTGGCCAGCCATTGTGGCGCTGACAATCCCAGCCCGATTACGCACATCCCGCCAAAGAATATTAGTGGCTGCTTTAATCCCGCCAGACCTTTTCCCCCACGCCACTCCCCCACACCTCGCACCACAACCAGCACCAGGTAGCTTAATACCGCATAGTACGTAAGCTGCGGCGTGCCTGAGAGAATCTGCAATGCCAGACCAACTCCTGCGGCCAGCACGTACAAACCGCGTCGCGTCTCCATATACCGCTCAAACCAGAAATAGACGAACGGCACCCAGGCAAGCGTTAACAGAAATGCGCCAAAGGCATAGTGTGCCCACGTATACCCGCCGAGCAGGTAGAGCAACGCTGCCAGCATCGCAGCGTAACGGTTCTGCGTGACATGCTTCGCCAGCAAGTATAGACCCCAGCTACCGATCACTGAGTGAAGCGCCAACGTTGCGGTGAAGCTCCACCCTGCGGGAAAAAGAAAGAACAGAACGTTGCCGGGGTAGAGAATTCCCCATTGTGGATTCCCCAGAAGCGGTACACCGCAGTAATAGGTCGGATTCCAGAGTGGCATTTCGCCCTGATGGAGCAGGTGCGCAGCAAACATCCTGACAGGATAGAATTGCGTGACGATGTCCATGAAGTAGGGAATCTGATTGCGCAATACGGTGGGCAGGAATAGCGCGCAGGGAATCGCGAACAAGAGAAGTCCGTTTACAAGATCAGCACGCGGAAAGCCGTGCTGCGCGGAGACCTTTTTCTGCTCTGCGGAATTCATTAGTGTTTTCTTCAAAATCCGATCAGAAATGTGGCATCACTTAACCAGACACTGAAGCTTATGGCACCATGACTACCCGGTGGCCATGTGTATTCTTCCGGTACAAGGTACGCTAGCGGCTGCACTCTTTTTCCCAGAATGTATGCTAATTCGTGACATTCGTGCGTTCATTCGCCTGCATTCGTGCGTTCATTCGCCTGCATTCGTGTACTTCTCAAATGCAAGGAACACGAATGACAACGAATAGACACAAATGTCACGAATAATGGAGCAGGCCGCAACAACGAGCTTATCGTATTGAGAGGTACCCGCCCTAAAAGGTACGCGGTTATTATGGAAAAAACCGACACTATTTAAGGCAAAAGAACACCTGGTATGTCTCTGCATCTCTCTTTTTCCAGAGTTTCATAATGCCCTGCCTCAATATACGATATCTGAATCGTATAATAGTCAAGCGAATCTGCAGAAACTATTAAAAAAAGCGGAGCATAAATCACTCCGCTCCAGGGCACGTCTCGCTGGATCAAGCATATCCTCGCGGGCACTTCCCGATTCTGTCTGATCCTCGAACTCAGAATTCAAATCCCGAGATCACTCCAATAATCCGGCGGTCATCACCTGTTTTTGTCTGGCGAATCGTGATCACGTCGTCCCCTTCAAAAGGAATCCCGGCCTTGAACTGCAGCATGAAATTGTTCAATCCAGCGGTCTGTGCATCAATCATAAATTTGAGATAGACGTCCGCGGTAGAATTCCTGTTTCGAAATTGCCATAGCGGCCCGATTTCAGAAGAGGTAATAAAAATGTCCGTGACAACGAACGTCTTCCCAGTGGGCACGGTATAGATTATCTTGTTGGCCGAACCCGTATCTTTGTCGAAATAAACTGACTTGACCGTGTTGCCCCTGCCTACATTTTGCGGCATCACCAAATCAACCGAACCAGCCCTATACGCATAAGGTACGCTGACCAACTGCACATCCGGCTGCATCAGTTCCGCCGTACCTCCGGGCTTGTTGAACCAAACGCGCAGGAATGTCTGCGAGTTGTCACGAAACACCAACGCTGAAATTTCCGTCATATTGGTTACGTCCGTGTCGCCAAGAGCTACGCTATAGATGCCGTCCTTGACAGCCAAGGTAACCGGATCCGTCGGCACATTTGCCGCGGTGGCCTCAAGACCGTCCTTGGAGCCATCATTCGACCAGAGAATCGTCTGTGGCGTCCCATTGTCCAGAATAGCAAAACGGAACTCGCCATTGCCGGTGAGCAACTGTGCTCCTTCACGCACTACCCCCTGATAGTTGATCTTCAAGGGCACGGTTTGCCCCTGAATGTTCAACCCCATGGCCATCACTGCAATGATAAACAAATACACGGCTTTTCTCATAACATCCTCCCATTATAAAATTTCCTTATTGCCTAACTCTGTGTCTCCGTGCCTCCGTGGCTTTAAAGCAAGTAGTTCCCACAGGTAGGGCGCTATAGAAACTTTCTCCCGAAGACGTATCCTCCGTTTGCCCGCTAGTCCTCATCTCGCATATCATCCCAGAATCGCGCCCAGGTCCTTCTGCACTGTCGAAATTGGCATAATGTTGAACTTCTCGACCAGAACCTTGAGCACTGACGGAGTAACGAACGCGGGCAGGCTCGGCCCGAGGAGGATGTCCCTGATGCCAAGATGCAGCAATGTGAGCAGAATGCTGACTGCCTTTTGCTCGTACCAGGAAATCACCAAAGAAAGCGGCAGACCATTCACGTCAGTGTTAAATGCCTTCGCCAACCCAAGGGCAATCTGAACGGCCGAATAGGCATCGTTGCACTGACCCACGTCGAGCAAACGCGGGATGCCGCCGATATCCCCGAACTCCAATTTGTTGAAGCGATACTTGCCGCAGGCCAGCGTCAGGATGATACAGTCCTCCGGGACTGCCTGGGCAAACTCGGTGTAATAATTGCGACCTGGCTTGGCCCCATCGCAGCCGCCGATGAGAAAAAAGTGCCTGACGGCCCCGCTCTTGACCGCCTCGACGACCTTGTCGGCCACACCCAGGACAGCATCATGAGCAAAGCCGACCATGATGGTCTTTTCCGGACCATCCTCCTTAAATCCCTCGGCCGCCAGCGCAGCCTCGATGACCGGCTTAAAGTCACGGTTGCTGATGTGAACTACCCCGGGCCATGCAACGAGTCCGCACGTGAATATTCTCTCCTTATAGCTCTCTCTCGGCTTCTGAATACAATTGGTGGTCATCAGGATAGGCCCTGGGAACTCATCGAATTCCTTTTGCTGATCTTGCCAGGCACCGCCATAGTTGCCCACAAGATGCTTGTATTTCTTTAGCTCTGGATATCCGTGCGCAGGAAGCATCTCGCCGTGAGTATAGATATTGATTCCTTTGCCCTCGGTCTGCTTGAGCAACTCCTCGAGATCCTTAAGGTCGTGACCAGACACGACAATTGCCTTCCCCTTAACCGGCTCTATACGCACCCGAGTAGGTATCGGATTCCCGTAGGTGCTGGTATGGGCTGCATCCAGGAGTTCCATCACCTTGAGATTGAGATTGCCAACCTTGAGGGCTGTAGCGAGAAGTTCATCAGTGCTCGGGCTATCTTTCGTGAGAAAGTCCAGCGTCTTGTGGAAAAGCGCATATACACTTTCGTCTTCTTTTCCAAGTATCTGGGCATGATCGGCGTAAGCCGCCGCTCCTTTGAGCCCGTAGACGATAAGCTCCTGGAGGCCAGTGACATCGTCGCCCTGGTTCTCCTTGCGCTTCTGGATGCTGACCTCTTCGCCCTGCTTGATGAGAGCATCGAGGTCGCTGGCCGGAGTCCAGGCCGCTGGGCCTGTAAGCGTCACGAGTGTACCGCCGGTTTTTCGGCATGCCTCCTCATAGAGGTTTTTCGCCTTGTCCCTTAGTTCAGCCGCCTTATTAAGCAGGTCACGTAAACGCTCTGGATCGAAATTAACATTGGTGACCGTGGAAAACAATGCCTCTATGATGAAGACGTCAACCTCGCGGTCCTTTACACCCAATTGCCTGGCCCTGTGCGCGTACATAGAGATACCTTCTGTCGCGTATACCAGCAGGTCTTGCAACGTTGCGGTTTCAGCGTCTTTTCCACATACCCCGCGCACAGTGCATCCTGTGCCCTTCATTGTCTGTTCACATTGGTAGCAAAACATGTTCATATCCTCTCCTCCTATCTGTAAAATAAAGACGCGCTATCATTCTGCATAGAACAACGTCAATGCATTTTAAACCACTGCGGCGCTCTGCCGCCGTGTGGTATAGTGGCGGCCATGATGACAAGTTTCAAACAACACATGGGAAAACTCTATGAATAAAATTATTGTAGACTTTGATGAACAGTTCCTTTATCTAATAACCCGTATTGAAAATTCAACAAAAATTCCTGTTGACCTGAGGTTCGTAGCTGAACTGCGTAGATACTGTGCACGAGAATGCCGCTAAGTCTCCCGCAGCCGTTACCTTTAATAATCGGGCTTGCCCTCTGTTGTTTTGGTTGGACGCTTTACTGGGCTGGCGTAAAGCTCTCAGGTGCGGTCATTGGAATACTTTTCGGTGCGTCAGGCGGGCTAGGTCTTGCTTTGATCTTTTCAGTGGAACAATACGCTGTCTGGGTGATTCTGGGCGGTGTAATCGTTGGCATGCTACTCGGGATTTTCCTGTTCAAGCGATTGCATGTAATCTTTTTCTTCTTTATCGGTGCATGTCTGGGTGTATTGGGTGGTGAATTCCTTACGCGTTATCTTGTACAGCAGCATGTGGCGACGTTTGAGTCACTGGGCGCGCGAGTGTTACTGAAAGCAGCGTGCGGCTTGTTGACTGCAATTATTGTTGCTCGCTTGAGCCGCTATGCTATCATTACGATTACAGCATTGGTGGGAACTTTGTTCATTCTGTCAAGCTGGGACTATTATCATATTCAGCTCCTCTTTTTGCCCATATTCCTCACCTCATTGGGTCTCCAGACCGGGATATTAAAAGTTGGGAGAATAGAAAGGAGTCTCGAGGAAGCGGAAGGCAAGAAGGAGGAGGAGACAACTCGGCATCAGCGCCACCGCAAGACACGGAAATGAGGCACACGCCTCACTTCTGGAACATGACCAGCGCACGAGTGCGGCGCTCCCGGCCGGCAAGGCTTCAGCCGCACAGCTGGATTGAAACCGGCATCAAGACTGCGCACGCCAGCTCTTCAGCGGACATCTGGTATTGCCCGCTGCTGGAAAGGACGAGACAGTGAAAGTGCTCATGATTGGCGAGATCATCGGCCGGCCTGGCCGCCGTGTCGTTAAGCAGTACCTTCCCGCACGAAAAGCCGCTGGCGAGTTCGACTTTGTCATCGCCAACGGCGAGAATGCAGCTGGTGGTGTAGGTATAACACCCGAGGTTGCAGCAGAACTCTACAGCTACGGCATTGACGTCATCACAAGCGGCAATCACATCTGGGCAAACAAAGAGGTACTGGAAATTATTGATACTGACGAGCGGCTTCTGCGTCCGGCGAACTATCCTGCGGGCGTAGGAATCCCTGGGCGGGGGGCTGGAGTATATACAGTGGACGGCGGTTTTCAGATCGGCGTGCTGAACCTGGTTGGACGCGTGTTCATGGGAAATTACGACTGCCCGTTTCGGGTGGGCCGACACGAAGTGGAACGCCTCCGCCATCAGACTTCCATTATCGTGGTTGACTTTCATGCTGAGGCAACCTCGGAGAAGAATGCTCTCGGGTGGTTTTTCGATGGCGATGTCTCGGCAGTCCTCGGCACGCACACCCACATTCCAACCGCGGACGAGCACATTTTGCACCAGGGAACTGCCTATATTACGGATGTCGGCATGACCGGCCCTTTCGACTCGGTTATCGGAGTAAAAAAAGAGCCGATCATTGAGGGGATGCAAAATCAGCTGCCAGTACGTCACGTGGTGGCTTCGGGCGACGTGCGCCTCTGCGCAGTTCTTGTTGAAATTGATCCCCTGAGCGGCCGGGCCACGTCAATCGAACGCATCTCCTATCCCTATTCAGGCAGCAAAGGAGAATCTTGAAGCAGACTATAGGAATATCTCAATCTTCGCAGGTTTCCCTGTCTACTCTCTACCGTCTACTGTCTGCTTGAGTTTATTGTGAAGGAGAAGCTGATGAAACTCTACTCGATTGCTCTGTATGTCTGCACGCTGTGCCTCTCTGTGGCGTACGCAGATAATACGCCAATCTCGAATCAGGTAAGCGGCACCGCTACACCAGGCAGTATCGAGTTTCTATCCCTCAATCTCAACGATACGGTTGCCCAGTTTACAGGGGAGAATCTCACACTGGCGATCAGTGGTGACAGCGCGATGGTCAGCGCCGGCTATACACTCAGTCTGGCAGCATCAGGCACACATCCAGGCGCGTTTCTGGTGCGCTACTCCTCTTTGGTCATTGATACCGGGATGAACAATCTCTCAGGCCGCGGATTTACGGTTGGAACGTTCAGCTATGACGGCGACACTAACGAAGAGGTCTCGGGTTTATTCGTGGCTGATGTGCACAACTATACGCAAATTCAGGGATGGTTGGTGGGCGATCCGGATTGGGCAACGGGTGCCCTGACAAGTCAAACGCTCGTGGCCATACTGGATGGAGAATATTCGTCGTTAGGCTCGGCAAGTTTTTCCGGTGTGCTCAACGGCTCTTTCTATGACGATATTGTCACAAGTGCCGAGTATGCAGTACAGACTGGCCAGGTTACTGCGCCGCGGGCAAGTGACTTCGAAATACAAAACGGAACGAACATGGTGCAGTTTGTCCCGCCTGATGGAAGCGCGGATTTCCCTCTCACCACCACAGAGTTTCCGAACGTAACCCTGGAACTCAACATGTCTCACAGCGGCACAATCACAGGCGGCGGCCTGGGTGTTATGCCTGGTCGCTTTGAAATTGAGCTCTGTTCCTTCGTTATTATTGACCCCACATCGTCACAGAAAAACAGAGGCTTCACCGCGGGAAAGTTTTTCATGTCAGACTATGCCGAGCAGGGAACTATGCATGGAGTAGTGCTGGGTAACTTGTCACCAGGCACTTCCTCATCTACTCGCCAGATGGATGCCCTGCTCTTTTCAACCGAGGCTACTGGTACGTTTAAGGGACTTTTTCTCTTTGGTTCGCTCAAGGGAGAGTTCAGCGAAACCACGCCTGGAGGAGAATTTGGCGCATTTAGTGGCTCCCTCAAGGCTCTGTATTATAACGAGAGCCGCGTATATGGGGCGGGGTTTGATGCTGGCCGCGAAGGCTGGGCCTCTGGCGGCGTGCCCAGTGTCTTCTCGATGCCAGGCGTTGATGCCTTTGGGGGCCAGATTCTACTCATATCTAATACAAACACTAATACTTTTGGCTTCTGGCAAAGCCCCGAACATGCTTTTACTAAAACAATCGATTCGCTGTATCAGGCTACTTGCCTCGTTAAGACCAATCTGTTCACTCCCGCTATGGTTCCCACGCTGCGCTTGCGCCTTGGTGAAGCAAATAACCAAACCGCCAGCGTCTTTCTCATTGAAAGCGCAAACACTGCCGATTGCTCCCCTACCCCTTTAGGGACATCCTACCAAATGTACCTGCTCCCTCCTACCAGCGTGCCAACGGACCTTTATATTGCGTTTGATATGCTCAATTTTGATCCCGATAACGCCTCCTATGCCACTCTGAGTCTCGATAACATAATTATCGAGAAGCGGAGCATCAGCGACATCCCCTCTTTCTCCACCAAAGAGAGTTTTACCTTTGACGAGACCGACGAAGGCTGGACTTTCGGCGCTGCCGAGCCTACGTTCTCCTCACCAGAAGGCCGATTTACTACTGGTACCCTTGAGATTGCTATTACTTCCAATGAAAACAACTTCGGCTTCTGGCTCAGTCCGCTGATCTTGGTGGAAGCTGGCAAAATCTATCGTGTTGACTTTACCGTGTGGACGGACATTACCCCCAAGGCGCTCGTACCGGTCATCCGACTGCGCATGAATACGAATAATCTCCAGCAGTCCTGCGGATTGGTGATTAACAGCGCTGACAACGCTGAATCGTCGCCGACGCCTGCCGGCATGACATATTCCCTCTACTTCATCCCGCCGGAAAGTGCAATAACCGGCCCAAATCCCGGGATGAGGTTCTCATTCGACCTGCTCAACTTTGGCGGCATTGATGCAGAGACTGGAAGCCTTTTCCTTGATACAGTGATAATCAAAAACAGCAACCTTCCCATCATGTAGCAACGCTCTCCAGTCTGCTCGGGCGAGCGCGATGTTGCTGCCGGCAGTAGGCAAACAGAGGGAGATGCGGTTGTGCAAACAACTCCGAGGGATTTGGCGGACCGCATTGAGCCGGATAGGGTCCGGATTGTTTTGCTTGCCTGCGGGGCCTTCGTCCTGCGACTCCTTCTGCGACTTCTCTGGCCTCACTATGTGCCCACGGGCGACGCAATCACCTATGCGCTGATTGCTCAGAGTCTCTTTACCGATTACGGCCTCCAAGAAATGCTCTTCATTTTCCCGCCGGTATTTCCTTTCCTCATGGCAACTGCCAACCTTCTACTACGTGATGTCGTCGTTTCAGGGCAGATAGTCTCGATACTCACCGGTAGCCTCCTGGTAATCCCGACCTATCGGCTCGCACAGGTGCTATTTGCCAGTCGCCGGGCCGCACTCATCGCTGGCGTACTGGTTGTGGTGAATCCACTGCTGCTCGGGCATTCACTAACGGGTCTCAGCGAATCCACACATGCTTTGTTTCTGCTTCTAGGGCTGTACGCTGGCTGGCAAGCTTTTGCCTTGCAGTCAGTGAGCAGAGGGCTGCTCTTCGGCGCGTTCATGGCCCTGGCATTTCTCACGCGAGGCGAAGCCAGCATCAACTTTCTCTGCTCACTGCTCTTCCTCTCTGCATTAATCAGTCGCACAACGCCGCTTCGCCAGCGGCTTGCATTGAGCGCTGCCGCGCTGCTGGTCTTCCTCCTCCTGGCTCTTCCCTATTTGATCTACCTGAGGCAGACCTGCGGCCAGTGGATTCTAAGTGGCAAAACTACGTGCAATATTCTACGTGCCGAAGCGATGGACACGTCGCCCAGCTACCTTGACGCTGTCCGCACATCCATGCAAGAGTCGTACGCGGTTGATCCAGACGGCAGACTCACACTCTACTCAATGCCGCAGCGAACGCTTCCCGGATTCCTCATCGCGAATCCGGCAAAGACGGCCCACCGCTTCACCAGAAATCTGGGAGAAGAGCTCGTGCGAATTGCTGCGACAGGCTGGATCTTGCTCGCACTTGCTATGATAGGCCTGGGCACATCGCTCCGGTCGCCCAAGAATGTGCTGGCAAGTATGTACCTTTCGCTTCAAGTCCTCCCCCTGTTCATCATTCTTACAGTAATGAGGCTGCATCCAGCTGGCATTCCCTATGGCCGGTTCTGGGTGCCCTACGTGCCGCTGCTGCTCTTGTACGTGGGAGTGCTGGTAGATCGGGGATTTTCTGAGCTTCACCGCTGGATTCCGGCTCAGCGTCTCGCACGGCTTGCCAGGCAGGTAACTGTGGGACTTTTCGGTGCTGCGCTATTGCTGCAAATTCTACTAACAATATCTCAGCTTCAAGGCTACGATCGTCTGTTTACTCCATATAAAGAAACCTATGTACAGCTCGAGCACATGCAAGGCGAGATCGCCCGCGTTATTCCACCCGGATCACGAATGATGAGCGCCACTCCCGAATTCTTCATCAATACGAGCTTCTCTGGGGTCATCTTTCCATATGATAGCTTTGATGCTATCTTGCGCTATGCGAGGCAGCATGAAGTGGATTACATTCTGACCACTGTCGGCGATAACATTATTAATCAGGGCCTGGGATTTGAGAATCTGCCGCGCGAAGAGGTTGAAAAGCACGTCACCCTTCTCCTCCAATGGCAAAACCGCTATTTTCTCTTCAAGGTCAGACCGGCTGAGTAAAAGCAAGCACCTCAGGTAGTTATAATCCGGGTTTTGAGGTAGGCCATGAGCCAGTGGCGATTTTATCCGCCGAAGCCTAGCGAAGGCGGATGAAATCGCCCGCAGAGAAAGGTTTAGGAGGGAAGCGCGAGGGGCAACCCTTTTTCCAAAGGGTTTCCCTCGTATTCTCTAATGCAAAATCCGGGTTCATTTTGTCAACGGTTCTGAATGGGCCAGAAACCATTGACGAGTCCATTCATTTATGCGGGAAAAATACCCGGATCATTATAGAACTTGGCTAATACGATAATGATTCGTCTTGACATCCGGATGCTCTTCTTGATAACCGTCGTAATAGAGTTTTCAGCCCGGCTGCTACGGTTGCGTCGTTTACTTATGATGCACTTGGAAGAAGAATCATAAGAAAGGATACTGACAATAACGAGCGGCTTTTCTACTATGACGGTATCCGGGTATTGCTTGAAAAGCTAAAGCCGAGCGGCGAAGGCTGGTCTACGGATAAGAAGTATGCCCTTGCCGGAGGGCCTCTATCAAGTATCATCTGCTGCAATGACAGCGGCACAAAGAGCTTCTATCACTACGACTATCTGGGTAACGTGATGAACCAGACTGACAGCAACGGCCGCGCCCTGGTTGACTACGATCAGGAGGGACTCGGCAACGTCGTGCAGACGCAGGAAGACTTTGCACGCGTGGAGCTGCATTCTCCGATCGCAGCGTACGATTTCCCTGAAGGCTCGGGCTCAACAACTGATGACCGCACTTCCAATAATAACGATGGCACGATCTCAGGGGCAAGCTGGACTACCCGGCGGTTCTCGTAC
>CAYVXD010000097.1:0-15915 GCA_964454265.1 uncultured Candidatus Sumerlaeota bacterium
AATTGCCTCATGCAAAAACCGAAACTACATCCCTGCAATTGGCGGAAATGCGAGGGAAAGACAGGTATGTCCTCTTTGTCTACATTTGCCCCGATACCCCATTGCTTTCATTCTATATATCCCCGCTCTACAAGATAATCTCTTATCTCTCCGACAAATTCCTTTGCCCAACACAGAACTTCTTGCGCAGTCGGCTCGTCTATCTCAGGAGCAAAACTGTAATCACCGAGCAAACGCCTATCAAATGCGTTTCTCAGGTACTTACCATTCTCAGGCTTAAAAATGCCTGTCTTTACAAAATGCTGTCCAAAAAGTGAAATAACACTTCAATGAGAAGTGAACTTTAAGCCCTTTGTTAACAGTACAGCTTCCGTTGCATAGAACATCGCATAATACGAGCGAGAAACCGAACTGTCGGAATCTCCCTCCTTTAGCAACAGTTCCGCGCTGTTGATGGATATTTTCGCCCGTTCCATCAGCGACTTTATTTCTTTCATACCTTCACTCCCTCTGTTCTAAGATGGTGGTAGAGAGGCCAAACCGTATTCTTCAGCTCGTCTTCAGACAGAGGGTATACGGAGATTAATTCATCGGCTTCCAGCATCAAATTATAAAGTTCCTCACCTATTCTGCTTATTTCTTCTGATTTATTTACCCTGCCCCTGAGCACTACAGCAATGTCTATATCTGATTCCTTCGTGGCATTATTCCTGGCAAAAGAGCCGTAAAGGATAATGCCCGCAAGGCGATCGCCGTAAATTCTCTCGAGAAGTCTCCTTATCTGCGGTAAGAGATACTCTAGTTCTCTTAACGTTCTCTCGGCTTTCATGTCACCCTTCACCTCCGGGAAAACACAGAACATACGAGGAGCAATAGAGATGGCAAGATGAAAAGGGATAGATCTATTCTTACACTTACTAACCGCCAAACAGGCGTCCAATCGCAGCCAGTGTCGGTTTGATCCAGTCGAGGATGAGGAAGTTCAGCCGACTGCCTTTTGCGAGCACTGCCACGTGGTAAACCGAAGAAGAGGAAATAATACCATCTCTCTCCATTCCTCGCCCACGGTCTCTCAGTGCTTTGCCTATTCCTTCTGGCGACAGATGTCGTTATTGATAATCGCGAAACCACTTAATAATCTGCCAGCCAGCCGTCTGTTTCATTGCTGCTTCCACGAATCGATTTTTTAACACTTCACGCAAATAGATACTGATCTTTGGGTCATATTCGACGGCCCGGTGAAAGAAATATCCTTGTTCAACGTCCGTTGCATCAAATAGCAAGTCAAATTTCATCGTTCCGTTCAATAGAAAAGCCGCGCGCCACATAAATCGTGGATATGTGTCGCAAAGAATATTCTTGGCACAATCGCCGTCGAGGGGGCTCTCTTCTAGAATGTAATTTCGATAATCGTTTAGGCATGTTAAATGAAGATCCCACTCTCGGTCACCCCCAATGACAGAGGAATCCCATTTTGCAATCCTATTAAGCAGCATGTTAAAACTCTCCACGGCCTTATGAACAGGTTCATATGGAATTCGTATCTTGGGATAAAGAGGAACCAACAAGTGGCGAGGAATAGCGCGCTCGCTATCATACCATGCTGAGCTTATTGATGGCCCTAGTAAATGATTTTCGCAATCAACAATAGGTACCCCGTCCAATACCATCCGTGCAAATGGCCCAACCTGGTCGTCGTGGACATATATTTTATCAATGCGACCTGAGCGTAGTCTCAACTGATCATTGGATGAGAAAGCAGGAGTCTCTCCCATGCTATAGCCAATAACCGTTACCGCATGAGGCGACCCCCGAATCTTATAAGATGTCCCATTTTCCGAAAAGGCCATTTGGAATAGCAAAAGCACGGGGATTCCTCCCCGGAGATAGCCATAGAGTACATTTCGGAACATATCCAGTTCTACCGTCTTGATTGTATAAGGGTCCAAACCCACCGAACGAATTGACCCTGCCATCTGCTCAATGCTAAGACCCGTTGATGGCATAGCACGCCAACGCAGGGGGAACTTTTCATTTGCCATACGAGTAATCTCTACTGGTGCAGGAATTATATGTTGGAATTGTTTACCTGTACTCTGAAATGCCGTCCATAGCGCACTCGTAGCGCATGCCGCCACCGCCCTATCTTGCTCCTGGAAAGCTAGACTCTTCATACGAAACGGAATGCCAAATAAGTTACTATTGTACTCGCGAACTACAGGGAAGTGTCTCCGGCCTCCATTAGGAGGGTAGGTAACAACACAAGTCCTTCCTATGACCGTTTGTGGAAGGTCTCGAATGACCATGAATCCTAAATAACAACCGCGTTCTTGCAAGGATTCTGCCGTTAAATGACCTTGTTTTTTCTTTAGAAGATTGGAGAAAGCAGTGGGGGTGAATTTGGTGCTGAAAAAGTGCAATCGTGTACACTTGCTTTTGTATTCGCGAAAGCAGCGTACGTAATAGGCAGCGTAATCCTCTAAATAATCATGATCAACGTAATCATACTCAACAACTATTGTCTTAGCTTGAACAGTTTCAAAATAGGAACGAAAATACCGAGCATGCGGCTTGCAGCTTAAATCGTCAAGGCTAATCCTAGAATTTTTCGATATTAGCTCAAGCAATTTTTCAATACTAAACTTCTCTACCTTATAAGGACTCTGTACCATTATTTTATCAGAATCCCGTCGGTTTTCGTAACTCTTCCGGATCAATTTCCCTTGCCTCATAAAGCTGATCCGAAAGTGGCGTTCCCTGTTCAACCACCTCCCTTAGAGCTTTCCGTCCCTCAGGTGTGGACAGCCACTTATAAGTTTTTTTGGCAGCTTTCCTCACATCTCCTGTGGACCCACCCGCTTTTGCCGTCTTTGGTTTCATAGCGCCACCCCCGTGTTTCTATACAAAACGCTTTCAGTTCGAAGAAAGCGTTCCTTAAGAAACATGATTAATACTCTATCAGATATGCCCATAAATCAACTAAAAAATTGCCATATAGCACAATTTGTAGCATGTCAAGTTGTATTTTGCTTAATTTTTTTAATATAATTCAAACACTTTTAGTCCTATTCCTCTTCTTTTGTTGAAAATGCGTACAGACGATGTTTTTGGGAAAGATTAAGCAGACCGAGGACTATTACCCCCCAAACAGGCGTCCAATCGCAGCCAGTGTCGGTTTGATCCAGTCGAGGATGAGGAAGTTCAGCCGGCCAATCAACAGCGACTCGCGGCCCATCACCATATACCCATAAGCCACACCGAAGTAGATCATCAGAAAGAAAATCCCCAGCCGCGCAGCCCCTTTGATCAGCCCCTTACGTTCCACAGAAAAGAAAAAGTAAATCATCCCGCAAGTTACACCCAGCAGCACAATAATAGCATTCAGCTGCGGGGCAAAGCCCGCTGTTAGCACCGGATTGATCGTGGCATATGAATGTTCTATGAGCAACCCCTGAATATTATTCGGTGCCGCAACTCCCGCCGTGTACCCAATAATAAACGCCAGCGGAATCCGGCTCACCCACGACACCTTCTTCGAAAACCGGGCGAACATCGCAAGGCCCATCAGCGTTGGAATAATCACTATCCACTCATGCTGCCCAAGCGCTGCAATCACCTTCTTATCAATCACTTCCCAGTATGCAATACAAATTATATAGCCCGTAGACACGCCTACGTAGATATGCTCCGCAAGCTTATACGCCGGATTATCCTTGTACAGAAAACTGTAAATCGCCAGCGTAAACCCCGCTGCAAGCCATATACCCAGTAGCTCATGCCAGATCATCCAGAAATCTCCTTCAGTCCTTCAGGATGAATCCAATTCTTCAGGATGAATCCTTCTTCGGTTTACGCCTAGAAAGGATAAAAGCTATATTGCCCAGGAGAATCAGCGCCACGATCATCACGTGAATCGAAGATTGCGCCACCATACCCAGCCGTCCCGGCCCAGTATAGCCCATCAGCTTCTCATACTCTGCCGCCCCCTTCAGTCCCCCTACAATTCCGGTCACCTGCCCTGCCTGCAAGAAGGGATACATTCCCGTAGCCAAAATCGCTGTACACCCTGAACCGATATCAATCCCGTAATTCTGTCGCCCATAAATAATCCAGCCGTACCCCCCATATGCATCATCATGAAGCCACATCATATAATCAAAATCTCGCAGCGAATTAATATCCTTGAGAATCGGAACCGTTCTCGTATCTTTCTCATAAAAATCCTTGGGAAACGATCCCTTCAGATCCTGACCTAGTCCCAACACAACCGCTTGATACCCTGGCTTATACCCCAGAAAGTCGTAGTCCACTCCCTGTTTAAGGTTAAACTCCCGCTCCATCGCGACAAACAGTTCCTCCCCAATCCCCGTGCCGTAGGGGATAAGCGTAACCCCAACCACCTTCAACCCACGACCAAAAATATGGCGCAGTATCGCCTTTGCCATCGGATCCATCTCCGGCATCGCAGACGGCTCATAGTCGAACGATACCAGAACCATCGCCCCCTCCGGCAGCGCGTCAATCGCGTTATACACACCCTTTACCTCTGGCGTCACAAACGTCGGCAACGTGAACGACATAATGATCGGTATTGCCCCTGAAATCCCTATCAGCAGAAAAATATAGCGCCGATCAATCTGCAGGATGCGTTCCCAAATATTCACCTACTCGCCTCCCATATACGTCCGTTCTATGCCGAACAGAATGCGCAACGACGTCGCCACTATTCCTACTGCAAGACCCAGGAATATCGCCCTGCGTGCTGCCATCGCTGGCACACTAAGGAGCCATCCAGCCATCTCTGGTAAGCCTGGTATGTTCTGCGTCACCTGAATCTGCTGATGAACGAAACCCGAGAGCATAGCACCAAGGGGAACGCGCCCGATCATCAAGATAAGCGCGCCCACTAACATCACGGTCGCATCGAACGTCCGCGCACGAAATGCACGGTACGCAGCCGAGGCTATATAAAACGCCAGTAGCGAAAACGTCGTCATGGTCAGCGGTGTGTTCACCCATTTGAACATCCACATAAACACCCCGCCCGACTTGATATTGCGATGCAGGAACAGCCCTGCAATCGTCATGAATATCAGGCAAATATACATGACAATGCTATAGCCATATCCGGCTTCCTTGCGTTTAATCTTTATGTAGTGCGCTCGCATCAAACTGAACACACCAATAACCAGCGCGAAATTCGCAATGATCTGCACCCATTCGTTTGCACCGGTGAACATCCCCTGAAAAAACGGCGCAGGAGAAAAATACGAGACGATCATCAGAAACCCAACCACCGACACTATGATCATAGGCAGCTGTCTCTTGAAAAAACTCATTACCCTCGCTCCCCTAGAGCGCAGCAAAAAAGTGCTTTATCGCCTGCAGCCAATGCTGCTCCGGGTAAAACACGTGCAGGCTCATTAACACCGCGCCCAGAAGAATCAGTATCGTCAGAATGATTTTGGTAATATCCTGGCCCTTCAAATTCCCGAGAAGTCTTGGATCGCGCGACAGATACGCACTCGCTGCATACAGCTCTTCCCCGATCAAACAGTAGTCACAAGCGGTCACGAAAAAGGGAATCTGGTAGGTCGAATCAGTCCCTGCAATCTGAAGCGCCCCAATGGAAAATCCGGTTTCAGCCAGCAGGAGCGACTCTGCGGCAAATGACCCCAGGAAGAAATTCGTAGCCGGCTTCTCGCGCATCATCATGCCATCCACTGCCGCTACATAGCTAAACTGCTCACCCGCAATGAAGAAAATGTCATCCGCATTATACGCATCCGGCCGTCCGGCGTTAATGTACGCCTGCTTCACTACCTCTTGCGATAACGTCATCGTCACTGCCCATTTGTTCGGCACGATCAAACGCGAATCATACTGTGCCACCTTCTTCGCCACGTGCGCTAAAATGTTTATCGACGCAATAGTGGCAATACTATCAATGTCCGAATACCCCGTCAGATACAGTATCGGCTTGCCCATCTCTGTGGCGCGTCCAATTGCCTCATCCACTGCATCAATGCCCGGAATCTTGCGAATAAAAAGATCTGGATGCTTCTTTGCCCACTCGATGCAAAGCAATACCAGCCCAGCCATAACCACAAGAATCAATAGCGTATTCCACCGGTGACTCATAAAGTAATTCATGTGTGCCTTTGCAGTTACAATCGTATCAAGCATCACCGGTTCCGTCACGGTCTCGTCTCTGATCCCAAGCCTGTACCAGTGCTGCCTGACCTTTCCTGTCTCTTCATCAACTTGTGAAATCTCCACAAATCGGAAGTTCTTGTGGCGAGGCGAGAATCCAAATAAGGCGGGAGCATCAGAGCATAGCGTATCTTCTAACCCAACAATCGCTTTTTCTTCGACCTTGAACGGCCCTTCTGGCGAAGTGGCTTCGTAAATAACGTATTCCAACCCTTTATCTGCCCGTGTCTCTTCGCTGGGCGACCGCAACCAGACCAGCAGAACGCTCTTTCCCGCATCATGGGGTGTATCAATAGCCTTAAATTCGCCAGGCAGGACCAGCTCAACCGGTTGACCAACACCAACAGTCGCTATACAGAGAAAAACTGTAAGACTTATCGCCAGAAAACCACAGTTTCCGGAATGTGTCTTGCCACTCATAATCAGACCTCGATGATCTCCACGTTAGCCCGGGGAACCACCACCGTCTCACCGGTCTTCAGCACGACTTCCATCACACGCACCTTCGCCTCGGTCTCGATCTTCTGCAGCTTCGGAGGAAGACCCTTCACCTGCCCCAGTCGGCCAAAATACGGCTCGCGAATAATCCGCACCTCGTTACCCACCTCCATGCCGGTCTCACTTATACTGCGGGTGCTGCGCTCCCGCACGGCCTCTGCCTCCCGGAGAGGAACGATAATTTCCGGTCTCATAACTCCCGCACGTATTTGCGTTCGTCCACTGATCGAGGCGATGCTTCCCTCGCGTTTCTTTAAGAGATTAAAAGTACGGTCCGCCATCGCGATCTGGCCAAATCCCTCGGTTATAACAACGGTAATGTCTATATCCTCATCGCCCGTGATGGCAACACCCAGCTCATAGCCTAGTAATTCCTTGATATCGCGGGCGTGAATGCCACCAACAATAATTCCCTTAACGCCAATATCAAGTGCTTTTTTCAGCGCACCTGTCTTGACCAGTGAGCCCCCAACCAGCAGCTTGTCCTTGAACTCCGGCACAATAGTCTCTGCCGCAAGCACATCCCCTGGCGCCTTAGCCACTACCTTCAGCTCCCCGTATGTCTCCCCTCCAATCCCGAAGATACCCTGGATGAACGTCGCAGTGGACTGAATCTCCGCACCAAGCTTCTCCTCAATCTTTGTTACCGTACCTTCAATATACCCCATCAGCTCCACCACGCGCGGCGGCTTGCGCAACAGCACTTGCCCTGTGATATTCGAGACATTCTCTACAGTACCCTTAATAGGAGACCTCACCACTCTCTTGAACCACTTAATCAACGGCTTGTTTTCAGCAATCGGCTCCTTCTCTTTAACCGCCTCCCCCTCTTTTTTCAGCATGAATTCGTGTATTTCTTGGGCTGTAATGTTTAATAGATTAACAACGTTGACAGAAACCACATCGCTTGGCAGCTTCGCCTTTGCAATCACGGTATCCGCACGAACGCGGTCTCCAACGCGAACCAGCACTTCCCCGGGCAGGGGGAGCGTGCGCACCTTGGTCAGCTTCAAGACCTCAATCACCTGTAATCCCGGTGTGTAGGCATGTGCCACTGGTTCAGATCCTTTTTTCCATAAGATCACGCCCCGAAGCGCGCTGTTAACTGCTCACAGCAGCTGCAATCTCTGCCTTCGGATAAAGATTCATCGCCTCAATCCACTTGACAAGCTGGCCTCGCCGAATCTCGACGTCAGACGCAAGACTCAGCGGCCGACCGCGCGCATCAACCACAATTCCCACCAATCCGCCTGACAGCGTAAACTTCCGCGACCGCCCTCGGCCACTGCCAACGTCAAACCCACGCGCCGGCGTCATTTCTACAGTCGCCTTTTTCCCCTCCTCTAGCGGATAAAGCCGAATCTCCCCAAACCCAATCGTCTCATTAACTGGAGACCGATCAGGAAATTGAATTGCCACATCCACGCATTTCTGCCCCGGCTTTGCCTGGCCTACCGGTGCAATGCACCATCCCAGATGCAACAGGCAATCTTTCTTAAATACTTCCATGGCCGCTTGCCTATGAACACCCGCCAGCACTCCCAGATGCGGCATCATGAAAATACTATCCACAGCCATACGCGTCAGCCACTCGGGCTGAAAACCATCAATGAGCATCATCATGGCTTGCACGCGCCGCGGTGCGTGCGACAATACCCCTCCGCTTCCAACCAGCAGATCCAGCTCCTGCATATTGATCAACGTCTGCCCTGTCTCGAGCTGGCGGAACATATCAGCTACTGAGCGAACCTGTTGAATGCCCTTCAGGCCAACTGCCAGGAGTTTATGCTGCTCAAAGGCCAGCCGCAGCGCTTCTCGTGCCAATGCCTGTTCGATGATCAGCTCTCGCAGCGTCTGCGGAATCGTCGTGGGACGAATCATCTTGTTATTGATTCGATTACGCAGATCCTCCTCTTCAATGTCAAACGGCACCCACCGCACCACATTGTCCAGACCCGCTTCTGCCAGCACATTCGAAACGCTATAGCTCAATCCCAGATTCGCACTCACTGTACGATTGAATTTCTGCTCAAACACCGAGAAGACGTCCGTCGTGGCACCACCAATGTCTACACCGATAACGTCGATTCCCTCCTGTTCGCTTACTGTCTGTATAAGCAATCCCACAGCCGCAGGTGTGGGCATGATCGGAACCGGCGTCCACTGCTTCAGTTTCGAGTACCCGGGCGCCTGGGCCATCACGTGTTCCATGAACTGTTCCTGAATCTTCTGTCGCGCGGGAAAAAGATTCTCCTGCTCCAGGGTGGGCCGAAGATTATCCGTGACGTACAGCGTGATATTCTTGGTCAGCACCTCGCGCACGTTGTCGCGAGCATCCTTATTGCCTGCATAGATAATGGGCAAGCTAAAGGTATAGCCAAGGCGCGGCTTTGGATTCGCAGCTGCCACATACTCCGCCATTTCCACCACATGCGTGATCGTGCCTCCATCCGTACCACCGGACAAAAGAATCATGTCAGGACGCAAGCCGCGAATCCGTTCCATCTTCTGGTGCGGCAGACGACCGTCGTTCGACGCCAGCACATCCATGACGATTGCCCCGGCGCCAAGTGCAGCTCGCTGCGCACTCTCCGCTGTCATCGTCTTCACCGCACCCGCTACCAGCATCTGCAATCCGCCGCCAGCACTCGATGTCGAAATATAAATATCCGCCCCCTGCTTCCCCTCAGCAGGCGTGATGATTCGTTCCCCATCGAGCAAGCGCCGTCCCGACAACTCCTCTACTTCCGCAATCGAATTCAACACTCCACGCGTAACGTCGTTAAAGGGTTCCTCAACCGTCGTTGGCGCCTCGCCACGGTACGTCTGGCGATACTCCCCTCCGACCTTCTCAATCAGAATGGCCTTCGTAGTCGTACTGCCGCAATCAGTTGCAATGATGACCTGAAGATCCTCAGCCATGCTGCCGCTCTTTAATGAGATGCTCGATTTTGCAAATAAAGCGATCTATGCCGTCGCGATGTTCAAGAATACGCACCAGCTGCTTGTAGTCCTCTTCCTTAAAAAACGGGCCCAGAATCGGCTCAAGCACAAGAAGGAGCTGGCTGCCAAGGAAGCTTAACGGAGTAACCGTTTGAAGGAACATAATGACCGGTGCCTCGAGACGCTTACGCACAATGAGGCTCGCCACCTTATCCAGCATAAGGAGATCCTCATCCGTCAAGGCATCAGCCGGATTCGTCACTGCAAAGGCGTGACGAATCTTCTCCTTGAGCGTCTTTCGGTTACTCAACTTCCCCGCTGGCCTCACCTCGGATTTTCGTCCGGACAAAAGCCAGCACCTCCTCCCTATTCTTGCGACACAGAAGAAAACTTCCTCGAAACGTGTCGAGGCGGTTCGGCTCCGGAAATGGCGAGAGATGAACGCCACCGCGGCAATTGTAGAAACTGCTGTAAGCTGTCCACGGTCGCGAATATCTGTATCCCAGAAACCAAACTTCTATCCCTTGCTCTGACAACTCGTACTTTGTTGGGAAAAAATACTTCGCTAATGCGAAGAGAAACAAAATCGCTGCCAGCAGGACAAAACCTTCGCTGAGAAAAGATATTTTCACTACAACAAGCACACCGACTACAATAGCAACGAGAAGCAAAGACTTCGGAAAATCGTCAACCAGAGGATGCGCAGTCCACCGAAGACAGGCCTGTTTGCTATCGCTCATTTGACTCATACGAACACGGCACAGTGGCTTGCTGATGAATCCTCTATACAGAGACTAAATTGGAATATTCGTCTTTAAAAACAATCGGTGGCTGAAAGTCAATGATATTCTTCCCCATGTCGCCAGGGCAATACGCTGGATCTGGCAATATTAAACCATTACTCTTGCGTATTTGCGCCTTTGCATGAGCTACGGCAAATAACCAGCACAAGTAGGGGCGTATTGCAATACGCCCTTACAATAATCCAAACGATATATTTATCCCGTATCAGATGCGTCCGTGTCGATCTAGTTAGTAGAATTAAGAGAAACGGTTTTTTGTCGGAAAATTGATATGTTAAAATCTCACGCAAAGCCGCAAAGTCGCCAAGAGATTACGCTGAATTCTGCAATCTTAAATCCTGCTTTTTCTTTGCGTCTTTGCGTCTTTGCGTGAGCTATAATTGTAGGGGCAGGTTTGAAACCTGTCCCTACGCAAAAATGATATGCACCCTGCGCACTCGTATTTCCGGTTTTTCACTTGCACTTTTCTACCGGCCTCGATATACGCTCTCTTCATGGATAGTCTGTTAGTGACCTGAGAAATCAGAGATATCAAGTCAGCCATCAACACCCCAGGAGCCACGGCCAGCCGCACTGTCGATAAAGAAGATTATGACTAGCGAGATAAGATATAAAAAGGGCGAACCCTCTCAATCGTCACTCCAAAGACAACGCCTCGCTTCGCTTCTCTTCCCGCTGTTTATCGCATTGCTTGCTCCCAGCCTCTCTATTGAAGCTCCTGCTCCATCCTATCCCTCAGACCCACCATTCGAGTATTATATGCGCCCATTTACCATGCTGAGCCATTTCGGCCACCCGGAAGAGACACAGGTAACCCCCGAAGGAGCCTTACGCACTCACTGCGGCACTTTCTCATTCTTCGTGGGTCCCGAGCTTCACCCGCTCCACCGCCCCCTTATCACCTTGCAGGATGGCGAACTCCCCATCGTGACATACAGCACCCGCAAAGGGCATATCCGCTACTCCTGGACCGCCTTTGCAACAACCATTCCCCGGCTGAAACAGGTTTACTACAAGGCAAGCCTTCTGAATCTTACCGACTACTTTAAGGTCGTCCGAATTGAGAACCTCGTCAACCTCGTCCAACTGCGGGTTGAAAACCTTGGCACCACGCCCGCGCTCTACGCCATTGGCATGGAGTATGAGCTCGGCTCCGGTATTCCCATGCAGGTAGATTACCTCTCAAAGGAGTTCATATACTTTGACTGGAAAGGACGCGAATTTCGCCTTGCAGACAATGGTCTATCATTTGGGGATAAGCGCGAGGTACTCTGTGCCTTTTCGCAGCCGCTTCAAGCCGCAGAACAGCGTCTGACGCTCCGTGCAACGCTCCAGCCCGGAGCTTCTGAAAATCTGCTCATTCTGCTTCCTTATTTCCCTTGTGTTCCCCGTGATCTTGCAACGTTGCATCGCGTCTCCTTTGAGAACGAACGACAACTAAAAATCGAAACCTGGCGTACGCTCCGCAGCCAGTGCATTGACATTCATCTCCCCGAGCAAAAACCGCTCGACACCTTTTACGCCTCACTCATGTACCTCGTTGAAGGACACGTTGATTACGTCGGCAAGCGCTACATTCTACGCGGAAACCCATTTCAGTACGACCAATTCTATATCCGCGATGGGGCGCTCGTCATCCGCGCCTTTGACCTTGTGGGCCTGCACGATCTGGCGCAAAAGTGTCTCTCTCATTTTCTGCAGAGCCAGGACAACCATGGCCGCTTCGCCAGCCAGAAAACCCAATACGACGCAAATGGCATGGCTCTATGGGCCATTGGCCAGCACTACGAGCTCACTCGCAATGTACAATGGGCCAGAAAGGCTTTCTCCAGGGTTCGCAAGAGCATGCGCTGGCTGTATGACTATCGCGAGACCCTCCCGGACGGACAAAAAGGTCTCATGCTTCCCAATTCCATGAATGATAACGAACAGCTGGCTGATGCACACCTGGTCGGCCACAACCTCTGGGCTCTCGCTGGCATGAAAAAGGCAGTGCTCATTGCCGAAGCCGCTGGCCAGAGCGACTTGGCCCGCACATGGAACAAACAGTATCGGGAATATCGGCGTTTCATTGACGCAGCCTTGCAAACCGTAGCTGATGCCACCACTGGATGCATTCCGCCGGCGTTCGAAGGGCCCCGCGCACCGGCGCTCGTTAAGGGCCGCTACGGCATGCTCTACGGCTTTGATTGGGGAAATCTCGCACTCCTTCATCCGTGCAAAGTGCTTGACCCGCATGATCCGCGCGTCACCACGTCGCTTACCTACTGGCGCCAGTTCTTTCGCCAGGGCCTGTTCCCTTATCCCGAGCAGGGCAACGAAAACCTCCTGCACCATTACCTCACATTTGACATCACGCAAACCTCGCTCGTGCGTGGCGAGCAGGAGCAGGTAGTCAACGATCTTTACGAAGGTTACCTCTTGCACACCACTGCCGCACATGCAGGTTGTGAACGCTTGAATATTGCCACCCGCGATTTCTGGCCTGCGTCCAACATCACGCCTCACGGCACGTTTGCAGCTAAATACATCGCACTCATCCGCAATTGCCTCGTGCGCGAAGACGACAATCAACTCCATCTGCTTTCCTGTCTTGCCCCTGCTTGGTGCCGGCCCGGCTCGCAAATTCGATGCCTGAGAGCACCAACCACGCTTGGCCAGGTCTCATTTATCTTTGACATTGAGCAGGACAAGGGGCACCTCCAGATCCGGCCACCGCGACGCAGCTCACTCTCCGCTTTCGTTGTCCATCTCCCACCGTTCTGGAACATCAAAGCCGTCCAATGCGATGGGAAACCCGTGCCTGTCAAATCTCCTCACACCATCTCACTTCCGCCTGACGCCCACGCCGTGGACCTCCAGTGGGACGAACTGCCACATGACATCCCTTCCTATCAGACAACCGTCCAACAGTTTCTCAATTCACACCAGCTGCAAATACAACAGACCGACACCGTAACCACCAGCCCCCTGTCTACTGTCTACCGTCTACCGTCTACTGCCCCAACATTCCCCGCAGGAGTTGAAAAATGAATTCCCGCCAATGGAGAGGATTGGTCGTTTGTGTGCTGCTTGCCGCCATACTCCACGTCTTGCCTCACCTCATCTCGGTCTGGCATCTGGGCCAACAGTACCAGCACATTTTCCCCATGTACTCGGCTGATGAAGAACATTACAACGTCCAGATCAAAAAGGCCCTTGAAGGCCATTACAACCTCAGAAATCGCTACCTGTTTGAACAGAAGTATTCGCCACAAGAGAGGTTCGCGATTGACTCTACAAATTTCATTGGCCTCGCTGGCCGCGTACTGCACCTTGAAATGGAAACCCTTGTGGTTGCAATGCGCTTTCTACTTCCCGCTCTAGCTTTCCTCCTCTTTTTTGTTCTGTTCAAAGCGCTTGGCGCCTCGTATACACTGGCATTGATTGCCGCGTGGGCAAATCTCCTCACACCCTACGCTCTCTTCGGCCAGCTCGACGTCCTGACTCGCCCTGGCCTTGAATTCCTATCTGCTCGCGGCCACACCTTTCACTGGTACGAGCTCTTTCTCCAGGCATCACTCCCCTATGCACGCCTGGTCAATCCACAGCTAACCGGCCTGTTCTTTCTCGCTGCACTGATTGCCTTTGTGCGACTGATCAAAAAGCCTTCGTCCATAGGCTGGCTCTTTGCAGTCATCGTCTTTACCGCCATTAATTTTAAACTATACTTCTACTTCTGGTCCGGGCTTGGGGCGTTCGTACTGGCGATCGCTGTTTTTGCACTTCTCCTACGGCGAAAGGAATTGCTCCTCCCACTTCTTATCATCATCGGACTGGCCTTCATCTTTTCATTACGATTCCTCCCCCTGGCGTTTCGCGGCGCAGAACATCCAGGAGGAATTTTGACTGCATACGCCGTGATGCGCGCTCCATTACTCAGCCCCGCATGCTGTCTGGCAATAGTTCTCCTTCTTCTCTTTCCGCTTGTTCGTCGCTCCCTCGAATCGCACCCCCGAGACCAACTTCTCTATTGTGCACCCTTGCTCACCATCCTCTTGTGCATGAACCAGCAGCTCGTTACCGGCAAAGTAATTCAACCGTGGCATTACGAACTCTTTGTCAGCCCAATTCTGCTGAGCATCAGCCTATGCCTGCTTGTCTCCCGAATGCAGCTGGTGCGTCGCACAGCAGATAAGGTGCACCAATGGATCTCCCCTTCCTTCATCCGGCCCTCCATCATTCTTGGAATTATTATCCTGGGGGGATTCCTGGGCTACATGACCTACTTTCTCTACTATTTCCAGCTTGGCCCCCGCTTGAATGGCGCAGTGATAATCTGCGCGCTTCTGGCACTTACCCTGACGATCATTCTCTTCTCCTTGGTGCTTCTGTTGCTGGCAAGCGTCACAATGCCGTTTCTTTACTCCAGATGGCGGCAAATTCTCTTTGTCTGCATCATGGTTATCGTGGGGATGGAAGCTACAGAACGGCAGGTCTACACGGCGCTACGGAATCTTCCCCGCACAAAAATGGACCAGCAATACGCAGGCGCGTTCCAGTGGCTCAATCAGAATGCTCCCAAAGACGCGGTTATTCTTGCGACATTTCCAACTGCGGAACTCGTGCCAACCTACACTTCGCTAAACGTCTATATTTGCAAAAATGCCTATCACTATGCCTCAGTTGACAAAACCGAGCGCGAAGCGCGCCTCCTGAATTTCTTCCGCTTCACCGGCTACGATCCCAACCGCACTCGCACGCTTCTGCGCATGTGGCCATACCGCTACATGCTCTGGGGCTTGAAAAGCTTCGAGCCTGCCTATGACCTTTACTCGTTCGGCCGCCAACCACTCATTGCTCAGAACGAGCTCGATACAGCGATGCGCCATTACACAGACAAGCAGCAAGAGCCGATCTCCACACTCCTCCAGCAATATCGCCTTGATTTCATCCTCTATGGCCCAAGGGAGCAAACCGAGTTTCCCATGGATCCGCACGAAGCCAATTGGCTCTCCCTCGTCTTCGACGATGGCACGTGCCAACTGTTTCAGCAAACCGCTATCTAAAGTAGGGGTTCAACATGTTGAACCCTTGCATTATCGTATGAAATTGCTTACAGCCTATTGTATAGCCACGGAGGCACGGAGACACAGAGATTAAAATTTTAAATATCAAATTTGCATTTTTCATTTTCATTTTTCAATTCGATCAGCCTTACTGTCAGCACGACTTCCTGGCTCACCAAAAGGTGAGCCAGGAGCCAGTGGCGATTTCATCCGCCGAAGCCTGGCGAAGGCGAATGAAATCGCCCGTAACGAAAGGTTTAGGAGGGGAGCGCGAGGGGAGACCCTTTTTCCAAAGGGTCCCCCTCGCAAAAGATAAATATTTTTCTAATGCAAAATCTGAGATAATAGAGGCACAGAGACACAGAGATTAAAATTTTAAATATCAAATTTGCATTTTTCATTTTCATTTT
>CAYVXD010000098.1:0-15753 GCA_964454265.1 uncultured Candidatus Sumerlaeota bacterium
ATTTACAGGATCAATAGGATTTATCAGGGATTGACGGGATTCTTTACATTTTTTTATCGTGTTAATCCTGTTCATTCTGTCTAATAATTTTTGTCATTTTTTTTGTGCTTCTTTTCAGACAAAGCCGCCTGCTTATTAAGCAAAGGTTTTTCTGTTTTTTGCATCATTATCTTGTCACTTTTCTTAAACTCAACCGCAAAATTTGGGTTTATAACCTGGCGTCACTCTGTTATTTAGCGGTTGGCCCGCAACACTCCAGTGTGCCCTGTATGGGTATGGGAGCGGTGCTGGGCCAGGAGCAAGTAGCTCTGTCCAGACCTCTGAGCGCGTTTTTTTTGCTTTGTGCGGAGTTCTTCATCTTGACAATGCGTGTGTGGCGTTAGATAAGCTTGTCTTTCGACGCGACTGGTAGCCGCCGCTTTGTGCAACGCCTGTCTTTCTCCGTATGCCCAGGCGGCCACACGGTTGCCAGTTTCTCTGGAGAAGATTAGCTCAACGGTAGCCCTGATGGACGATAGCAACGGATTTCTTCACTCCAAGTCGGGTACTTTTCAGCTGGCCTTCTATATCTGCCTCTGGCTTGCTATCTATTCTATTCTGTACGTGATCTCGCCTGCGGTTCCGTCGTTCGACAGCGGCTCGCTGTTCTTTCGTGGCCGTTACATTCTGCCGTTAATCTCCGGGCTAATTCTACTTTTCACTACCCTTTTTGTGATTCAAGCGAGTGTACGGGTGAGAGTCAGCCACTGGATACTTTTTGTGGCCCTGTTCAGCTTTGTGATCATTGACAACTACAGCCATCGCCTTGGGCTCGCACCAGTGTACGCCTTTATTCTGAGCGATCTCTCCATAATCCTGGGGGCAATCTGCATTGGCAAGCTGATTGCCCACTACATTGAGGAGAAGAGCTGGATCGTTCCCATTGTGCTAGTAGCAATGGTAGCGGACGTGTGGAGCGTGGCCCATGGCCCAACTGCCATGCTCATGGAGAAAAGCTCTGCGGTCATGAAGCATTTTCTGATCTACTATCCACTTCTCGGGGCCAGTGAGCTCTTCGAAGACGCATTTCGCGAATTGGGCCCGTATATTGGGATGGGCGACATTATTTTTCTCTCGATCTACCTGGAGCTAGTGCGCAAGTTTGCTCTGCACGAGCAGTGGTCACGCCTGGCATTAATCGTGGCATTGCTGGTGCCGATTACACTGGCGAGTTTTGCAGAGAAGGGGATTCCTGCACTCCCGTTTATGTCAGCTATGTTTCTGGCAGTGAATTTCCGGCGCCTCGAATTTAAGAAAAGCGACTTGCTGAAAACCTGCATCTTCGTAGCGGTTCTCATGGTGATTGTCTACGTCGCCTTTCATAATCCTCAGGTCCAGGAGCTGCTGACGGGAGGAAACTAGTAGTCCGTCAACATTGTTTTGATGGGTAGCGTTCGCCGCGGCGAACTGTATCGAGGGCATCCTGCCCTCTCCTCATGTTAAGGCGAGACGTGCTATTACTCAGAGCACAATACTGGTGTCACATTATGGCTTCTTAGGGTTTCACGCAAAGCCCCAAGCTCACAAAGGAAATGGGAACTTTACGTTCTTGGCATCTTCGCGAGAGATTTGAAATCTGTGACCTATATTTAGTGCGCTCATTAATAATTCTAAATCCAAGGAGGTGAGCACTGAGATGAGACTCGTAAACAGGGGTATCGCAGTACTTCTCTGCGTAATCGTTCTTGGTCTGGCGGGCATAGTGCTAGCGCCCTATGTAAATCCGGATGGCTTTTTCTCGACCGCACAGGCCCGGACTGAAGGAGAACCGGTGCTTGACGTAACCTTGATCAAGGCGCTCAATGCTCCCGGGCTCAAAGACGTTGTGATTCTGGGAGACCAGAAGACATTTATTGTTCAGACTAAAGATGCCGTATATGTCTACCGGGTTGATTATGTTCGGAAATAGTGGGGCGCAGATGCTCATGATCTCATTTTGTTATTTCCGGTCTGCCCGGCGGTAAAGCAGGGTCTTCTGCTGTGCGTAGTGATCTCTATATCAATATGCCTTGAATGTTTTTCGTGTCAGCGGCAGTAGTCTGGGAATTTCGCCAGTGAGGCTCGGGCGGGCGACCCGCCTCTCTATGCTACCAAGAATACTCATCCGCGGCTGCTAATTTGCCAAAACTACTACCTGAAGTCCGTGTTGCGACGACGACCGAGCTCGCTCAGATTCTGCACGCAGAGGCTCCCTATTACTGTATTCTATCAAAGAAGAAGCACGAGCAGCTGCTACCGGAGCTGAAAACACTCACCTATCAAGTCCTTTTTAACGATTTGGCAAGAGAGGAAGAACTGGTTCTCATATCCAATCAAACGTCTCTTCAATAGCCTCTCAATCCCGCCAGAGGCGGACAAGCATCCATGCTCAGAAATTTAGGCTGACCCCGGGGAATCCACTTTTTTATTGCGTGTGGTGCTTCAGACGGGGTACGCTTCTCCCGCCATTTGACTAATATCAAATGATGTACTTATGATCTTTTGCCAAATTGCGCCGGTGCAGCTTCCCATATTGAGTCTCTTAAATAAACGTAACGTATATGTGTATCAACATGCTGAGGATGCTGGTGTATGACACGAGATCTGTATATCGGAATTGATGTTGGCTCGGTCAGCGTAAAAACGGTTTTTGTTGACGCGGACTTTGACCTGCTGGAGGAAGACTACACCCGTGCCAAAGGGCGGCCGCTGCTCACAGCATTGCGGGTGCTCGAGCGTCTGCTTGCGAAATATCCGGATGCAGCGGTACGGACGGTTGCAGTCACAGGCTCAGGGGGAGAACCGCTGGCCGAGTGCCTTGGCGCGATTATGGTCAATGAAATCATTGCCCAATCCACGGCAGTAGCACGCTTTCTTCCTCAGGTGCGCACAGTGATCGAAATAGGGGGTCAGGATTCAAAACTGCTGCTTTTTGAATACGATGAGTTTCAGGATCAGCTGATTATGAAAGACTTTGCCATGAACGCACTCTGCGCAGCGGGTACTGGCTCATTTCTGGATCAACAGGCCACGCGACTGGGACTGGCGATTGAAGACGAATTTGGCGCGCTGGCGCTTAAGTCAGCGCATCCTCCACGCATTGCGGGACGTTGCAGTGTGTTTGCCAAGTCAGACATGATTCATCTTCAGCAAATCGCAACGCCAGACTATGATATTGTGGCAGGGCTTTGCCTGGCGCTCGCGCGAAATTTCAAATCTACGCTTGGCAAAGGTAAGAAACTTCATCGGCCAGTGGCTTTTCTGGGGGGTGTGGCTGCCAATATCGGCATGGTGCGGGCATTTGAGAGTGTGCTTGAACTCAGTGCGGGTGAGCTTATTATCCCGCAGCATCATGCTACTATGGGCGCGATTGGAGGCATCCGTTGCCTAATGCAGGAGGGGAGAACGACAGAGTTTCGCGGCCTTGACCCGCTCAGGGCTGTGCTTGGCTCTGCGGCGCCCGAGCAGACCCGGCTGGCGCAATTGCAGGCGCCATCAGTCCAAGCGGGCGGTTGTACGACCGACGTCCCTGCTGAAGCTGTGGACGACTTCATGCTTGCAGAGTCCGGCGATGGGGACAAGATTGATGCATATCTGGGTATTGACGTTGGCTCAATCAGCACAAACGTGGTAGCCATTGATCGCAATAACCGATTGCTTGCCAAGCGCTACCTGATGACTGCAAGTCGTCCGATTGATGCAGTGCGCCGCGGGCTTGCAGAAGTCGGTGAGGAGATCGGCCACAGGATTCGCGTGTGCGGCGTGGGCACTACCGGGTCGGGCCGCTATCTTATTGGTGATATCGTGGGCGCTGACATCGTGTGCAACGAGATTACAGCACAGGCTACTGCTGCCATCATCGTAGACCCCCGGGTGGATACCATTTTTGAAATCGGTGGCCAGGACTCGAAATATATCAGCCTGGATAACGGTGCAATTGTTGATTTTGAGATGAATAAGGTCTGTGCTGCGGGTACCGGCTCGTTTCTTGAGGAGCAGGCTGAGCGTCTGGACATTTCCATCAAGCAGGAATTCAGCCAGCGCGCACTGGCCGCCTCAAAGCCTGTGGCCCTGGGCGACCGCTGTACGGTGTTTATGGAGTCGGACTTGCTGCACTACCAGCAGCGAGGTGTTGATAAAGGCGATCTGCTCGCCGGTCTGGCCTATTCAATTGTCTATAACTACTTAAACCGTGTCGTAGGTGAGAAGCGGGTTGGCAAGCGCATTTTCTTCCAGGGCGGCGTTGCCTTTAATCAGAGCGTTATCGCAGCATTTGAACGAGTACTGGGTCAGCCAGTCGTCGTTCCGCCTCACCACGATGTCACAGGTGCCATTGGCGTGGCTATTGTCACTAAAGAACGGCATCAAGGGCCGTCAGGGTTCAAAGGGTTTGAGCTCAGCAACCGCAAATATAAGGTCACGACGTTTGAATGCGGCGACTGTCCGAATCTCTGCGAAATTCGCAAAGTTGAGATGGAGCACGAGCAGCCGCTCTACTACGGGAGCCGGTGCGAAAAATACGACGTTGATCGGGCGAAACACGACCAATCCGACATCCCGGATCTGTTTGCCGAGCGTGAGAAGCTGCTGTTTGGTCGTAGTCTGTCTGGATCTGCAACCTCGTCGAAAGGAACAGTCGGTATTCCCTGTTGCATGGATTTCTACGAATTCTTGCCATTCTGGCGGGCATTCTTCGAGTCGCTCGGGTTCCGTGTGGTGCTCTCAGGCAGAACGAACAAACCGATAATCCACCGGGGCGTGGAAAGCGTGGTTGCTGAATCCTGCTATCCGATCAAGGTAGCCCAGGGCCATATCCTTACGCTGACGGACCAGGATGTGGATTTTATCTTTCTTCCGAGTATTATTAATGCTCCGACGCCGGAATTCGGACCCAAGGATAAGTGGAATTTTAATTGTCCATACATTCAGACGCTGCCCTACATGGCGGCTGCGTGCAACGGCTTTTCTGCCGAACAAGTGAAGGTATTCAGTCCGATTCTCCATATGCAATTTGGGCTGAAACATATCGTGAAGGTACTGAGCGAACATCGCCATGAGCTCCGGAGTACTAGTGGCGCGATAGCGCGAGCCGTGGCAGCGGCGTATGCAGCCCAAGAGGAGTTTGACCAGGCGCTTGTCAGGCGCGGGCACGAGGTTCTTGAGCACCTGCTTCCGCGCTTTGGTAAGGCAGTGGTAATTGTCAGCCGCCCCTATAATGGTTGCGACTCAGGACTGAATCTCGATGTTCCGAAGAAGTTGCGCAAGCTCGGAGTCCTGGCCCTGCCGATGGATATGCTCCCTCTGGATCAGACACCGCTCTCTCCAGACTGGCAAAGGATGTACTGGCGCTATGGCCAAAGGATCATTAAGGCTGCTCGGCTTATCCGCGAGCATCCGCAGCTTTATGGCTTGTACATCACAAACTTCGGCTGTGGCCCTGACTCGTTTATGCTCAAGTTTTTCGCCAAAGAGATGCAGGGAAAGCCATTCCTTCAGATCGAAATTGACGAACACAGTGCTGATGCAGGCACAGTGACACGCTGCGAAGCATTTCTCGATACGCTGAAGAGCCACCAGGAATCAGCCGTTGTAGATATTTCTTCAGGACCAATACTGAACCTCAGCCAGATGCAGAGTACGCGCGAGCTTTACTTACCTTACATGGCTGAGCACGTCTGGGGACTTGAGGCGGCCCTGCGTGTCTCGGGCATCGAGGCCCGGGTGCTTCCCCCTTCTGATGAGGAATCACTGGATTGGGGCCGCAAGTACACGTCAGGCAAAGAGTGTTTTCCCGCTCTGCTGACTGTGGGGGACATTATTCGCAAGACCAAGCAGCCCGATTTCGACCCGCGCCGCGCTGCTTTCTTTATGGCAGTAGCGAATGGGCCCTGTCGCTTCGGTCAATACCATAAGCTCCATCGCTTTATCCTGGACGAGATTGGCCTGAGCGAAGTCCCTGTCGTTGTACTGGATCAGGACGACGATTATCATCAGGATATGGCAGCCCTAAAACTCGATTTTGAAAAGATCGCGTGGAAGGCCATCACGGCTATTGATGTGATGGTAAAGCATCTGTACGAGACGAGGCCGTATGAAGTACATCACGGAGAGAGTGACGCGGTGTTCAGAGATACGATTGACGGATTGTGCCGCGTCATTCTGGCCAAACGGAACATCTGGGCCTACCTGGAGGAGATTCGCAATGTCTTTAGCCGGATTTCCGTGAATGGCCGGGGCGAACGCCCACGCATCGGTATTGTGGGAGAAATCTATGTGCGGTCGAATCCATTCAGCAACGACAATATCATTCGTCGAATCGAAGCTCTGGGTGGCGAGGTTGTGATGCCTCCCTTTTCGGAATGGATCAACTACACGACCTATGTTCGCAAGCTGCGGAACCGCCACCGCAGCCGCTATGGCCACGTGCTTCAGGATCTGCTCCGCGAACGCATCCAGCACTATCTTGAAGGCAAAGTCTATCGCACATTAGGTAGAACAGTGGATCCGCATCCGCGGGCCTTGCTTTCCATGGCACAACCTTACCTCGATCCGAGCTTTGAAGGCGAGGCTGTCTTGAGCGTGGGCAAAGCCATTGAGTATATCACCGATCACGATGTGGCAGGAATTATCAATATCATGCCCTTCACCTGCATGCCCGGGACGATCGTCACTGCGGTCATGAACCGAGTGAGTGAAGCCCACCAGTCAGTGCCCTTCATTACCATGTCCTTCACCGGCCAGCAGAATCTCAATACCCAGATTCGGCTGGAGGCCTTCCTGTATCGGGCGCAGCAATACTGGCGCGAAACAAAAAGGGGAAAGGCTGCTTTTTCTAAAGCGACAGGAAAATGACAAATGCCTGTTTAAAAGATGTAACAACAGGCATGCGCGATTTCTTTCGGATCAAGCCGGAGGAAATCGTCCGAGAAGAAAGGTTTAGGAGGAGAGCGCGAGGGGTGACCCGCCGCGGCGGGTCACCCTTGCAATATCTAATGCAGAACCTTGGATTACTACAACTATCTGAACCGATTGACAAAAGAGCTGCACTCTGGTGCTTCTACGAACTATACGTATCAGTACTCCGATGATGCGGTGCGCGGGTAGTTGTAAAGACAGTTTTCTTAGACATGATTAACAAGATTTACATGATTACAGGAGATGCTGAGTGATGGATATTGATAAGCTGACAGAAAAGATAATTGGATGCGCATACAGAGTCCATAAAGATCGACTATGGACTGCCGATAAATTTCGGGTCTTCCGTCGAGGTAAAAAGAAAGTTCAGAGAATACCGTCGCAGGGATAAATAAAGGGAATTGTTAATCCTGTAAATCTTGTAAATCCTGTCAGATATAAATAAGAACATGAGTCAAGGTGTTGTCGGGCCGCAGGGTGCAGAAGGTAACGTGCGCAAAAACGCCCCGCTAAGTCTAGAGAAAATAGGGTCAGACCGTATTAGGCACAGAGTCAAAGTTTGACGATGGGCGTGGTGGTGCGGATGTTCTTGGTGGCATTGCGGGTATCCACGATCAGTGGCGCATGGCGGCAGATGAACTCGTAATCGTAAGAGCCATGATTGGTGATAATGACCACGCAATCGGCAGTCTTGAGGAGTTTTGCTGTGAGGGGACGCGAGCGCAGCTCGAGGCCTGCTTCGCGTATCTCTGAAACATAGGGATCGTTGTATTCAACGTGGGCCCCCTCTTTACGGAGGAGCTGGATCACATCCAGTGCAGGCGATTCGCGCAGATCGCCAACGTTCTTTTTATAGGCAGTGCCTACGATTATAATGCGGGCATTCTTTAAGGGTTTTCCGACGCGATTCAGCGCGCTGATAATTTTGTTTACTACGTAGGCCGGCATGTTCGCATTAATATCTCCAGCCAGCTCGATGAACTTCGCATAATAGTTCAGCGTCTTGAGCTTCCACGAGAGGTAATGCGGATCAATCGGGATGCAGTGGCCGCCGAGTCCTGGCCCGGGATAAAAGGCCATGAAGCCGAACGGCTTCGTGGCAGCCGCATCAATCACCTCCCACACGTCCAGACCCAGGCGATCGCACATTAAGGCAACCTCATTGACCAGGCCAATGTTAACACTACGGAACGTGTTTTCCAGCAGCTTGACCATTTCTGCACATTTGGTAGAGGAAACAGGGATCACAGAATCGAAGATCTTCTTGTAATACGCCGCTGCCTTGCGTGTGCACTGCGGCGTTATGCCACCGATAATTTTCGGCGTGTCTTTGGTGCGGTAGACTTTGTTTCCCGGATCAACGCGTTCGGGAGAGAAGGCGAGATAAAAGTCCTTGCCAACCCTAAGACCGCTCTGGCTGAGCTCGGGCATGAGCATCTCGTCGGTAGTGCCCGGATACGTGGTACTTTCAAGGATAATGATCTGTCCCTTGCGCAGACGTTTACTGATCTCGCTTACTGCGTCGAGAATAAACGAAATGTCCGGGTCTTTGGTTTTCCGTAATGGCGTCGGCACACAGATGCTGATCGCATCTAGCTCTGTAAGAACATCAAAGTCCGTGGTGGCGCGCAGGCGGCCGCTCTTAACGACCCGCGCCAATGCGCTGTGCGGAACGTCTTCAATGTACGAGCGCCCGCGATTCACTTTGTCCACCTTGTCTTTATCTACATCAATGCCAATAACCTCAAAGCCGGCATTCGCGATCTCTACGGCCAGAGGCAGGCCAACGTAGCCCAGCCCAATAACGCCGCATTTCATTATACGCTCCTCCTCTGAGAGGTGTCTGATTGCTGGTTTATTAGATCACAAAATAGCAATGTAACGCTAAGCCCGGTTTCGTTCTCTCTAAAATTTCTCTTCGCTCTCATTGCCCCACCAAAAAATCAAGCAAAAACTATACATAGATGCCGACTCAAGTGCATGATAAGCAAAAAAAGATAGCATCGCTCGTTTCCTTTGGAAAGACTCGCTCCCGTTTGAGCTCGGCCAGGAGTGAAGTCCCCTGGGCTTTCCCAGTTTAATGTTGAATTTGCCACTGTTCCGCTATCTTGCAGAACTTAGGCAGGGTTAAAATTGGAAAAATCGGTAAATGAGAAAGAGAAAAAGTGCAAAGCTAGCCGTTAAAACTGATACCGGAACTAAATATTGATAGTAAACTTTAACAAGATTTGCTTTAAAATAATCCTTGGTAAGAAGAAGACAGAGGTGAACCGGAGAGAGCATCATTCCCATGAAACCGAAAGCGTATGCCAGGAAGATGAGCGAAGCTAAATGTTCTGTTGGGACTTCCATTGTGGCGATTAGTGTGATTACCAGAGGAAATGAGGTTCCCACAAAACCCACTGCAATGCCTGTAATAATGCCGGTGATAAACGGGAGTGCCATTATTAATGCAATGATTGGTATGTTATAGGTGAGAAGTTCATCTCTCAGGACACTAACCCCGCCACTTCTTTCTAGAATACTTCTGAATACCATTATCGTTACAACAAGAAGTCCTAACTCCCAGATTGATCTCTTGAGAAAAATTGATTTCACATTTTTCCACTTGAGCTTGTCGGCGAACACAACCCAGGAAAAGCTCAAGATTAAACCAACAAGAATTGGCGCTCGCTCAAGAAGCTTGGATTCAAAATGAAAATTGCTCTCGACGACATTAATGCAAATTCCAAGGAATAAAAGCGTAAACACCACCAAAAAAATAGGGACGAGTTCGTTAAGGAAACTAAGGAAATTTTGCTTTGTGTAGTCACGATGTTTTTTATCGCCGAGGGAGACATTGCGGAGCATGATGAGATAGCCTGCACCAAGGGCAACCAGCGTCATGGGCAAATTCAGAAGCATGAATTTCCAGGCCGGAACATTGGTTAGCGAGAGGGCAAGGATAACTCCAGGATAGAGGGGGAACCAGTATTCCCATATGTGCCTGAACCAGTAGTTGATGCCGGTTTTGTGATGAGGGAGGAGCGTTGAGTTCTCGCTCACCGCTCCCACCATGGGGGCAGAAAAGACTGCCCCTCCGGGCATTGGAAGAAGACCAATGAGCGCCGGAAATGTAACCAGAGTAATCCGACTCTCTCCAACAAGTCTCCTAAACGATTTGACAATCCTTTCCAGCCTCCCTCCCAGCGACATCGCGCTGGAGAGGGATAAGATGCCCATAACAATTACCGCAACAGAAAATGTATCTAGTGAAAAAATTCCGCTTATTATTGCCTTTGTGAAATTCTGTACAGGCATCTGAAAGAAAATGCCCAGGAAAATACTCCCTATAATGAGAGAGAAACTCAGGGGGATTTTGCATTTTAATCCAACGACAACAAGAGCGAGAACCCCCAGAATTTTTATTAACGCCGGTATTTGATTTAACCATTCCATAGAAAGCATCTTTACATGATTACGCACATATACCGTCAAGGAAAATTCGTGCGAATTTATCCGCCTGGCCTGAGGCGGATCTATTTAGTATCTCAAAAAAATCGAAACGCAAGTAATTCCACATCTCTCAGGATTGTCAATTCTTATAAAAAGCCAGAATCGTGAGAAGTTGATGCGGCTGTCTTGCTTAAGGACGCTTTCCACAGTTGAGGTTGCATTCATAATGGTGTCACTGCTGCAAGTTTGTGCTATATTTGGATACCCAGCTAGTAACAACACGAGTAATTTCTATTTTTTATAGAATTATGGCGCCAACTCTACAAAATTAAGCCCTGTGGAATATTTCGATATTGACAGGAAATATTATATTTAGGATACCTGCTTTCGGAATTGTTTACTGAAATGCATACTTTTATCTCTTGCAAAATGAGCACGATAGTCTTTTGAGGATAGGAGTAAGATCACGTGGGTGGTCAGAAAAAAAAGAGAAAAGATATGCGAGCACGAGCTTTATGGCAGAGTTTCGACTTCTTCTATTACGGCAATGATGATCCTTGCTCTGTCCCTGTTGAGCTCTGTACAGTATGGCACTCTTTTCAGTTTCGACACAGCACGTTCATTTATCGAAAGGAACCGAGGAGTAATTAGTAAAAAGTCTATGCCGATTCGCTTCTGGTTAGCTCGCATGAACGCACCGCATTTTGTAATTCCAGGCGGGCAGCTGGGCGCAACGGCTCAAATTATTTCCCAGCAAAGGAGAATGCCATGAACTTATCAAAGCTGTTCTCTTATTCCGTCTCTTGTATCTGGTTACGAATCTCTTCTCTTGGGAGTAGGAACAAATCTTCACGTTTCTATGAAAATTTGGCGCTGGTCATGCTTGGCATTCTGATGTTAGCATTTCCCGCGCAGTGGACCGGCGCAAGAGAGGTGCCCTTCAGCGCAGGCAATCTGATTGATGGAGAATTTGGCTTGCCGGGTTCCGTGTACGCGGCGGACGTGGATGGCGACGGGGACCTGGACGTCCTCAGCGCTGGAGCTGGCGATGATGTCGCCTGGTGGGAAAACACGAATGGCGACGGCACGGCCTGGACAGAGCACATCGTGGATGGAACTTTCGACTATGCGAATTCTGTGTATGCGGCGGACATGGATGGCGACGGCGATCTGGATGTCCTCGGAGCAGCTTACCTGGACAACGACATCACCTGGTGGGAAAACACCAATGGTGATGGTACGGCCTGGGCTGAGCACACTGTGGATGCGGACTTCAACGGAGCGTATTCCGTGTATGCGGCGGACATGGATGGCGACGGCGACCTGGACGTGCTCGGCGCGGCTTACTGGGACGACGACATCACCTGGTGGGAAAACGATGAAGCCACCACGTGGACGGAGCACACCGTGGATGCGAATTTTGATGCAGCGGCTTCCGTGTATGCGGCGGACGTGGACAGCGACGGCGACCTGGACGTCCTCGGCGCAGCTTACTCTGACGACGACATCACTTGGTGGGAAAACACGAATGGTGATGGCACGGCCTGGACAGAGCACACTGTGGGCGGGGGTTTCAACGGAGCGTTTTCCGTGTATGCGGCTGATGTAGATGGCGACGGCGACATAGACGTCCTCGGCTCGGCTTCAATTGACGATGACGTTACTTGGTGGGAAAACACTAATGGAGACGGCACGGCATGGGATGAGCACACTGTGGATGCGGACTTCGACGGCGCAAATTGCGTGAATGCAGCCGACCTGGATGGCGACGGTGACCTGGACATCCTTGGAACGGCCCAAAATGCCGATGACATCACTTGGTGGGAAAACACGAATGGCGACGGCACAGCCTGGACGGAGTACACGCTGGATGCGAATTTCGACTTTGCAGTTTCAGTGTATGCGGCCGACGTGGATGGTGATGGTAGCCTGGACGTCCTCGGCGCGGCAAGAGATGCTAATGACATTGCCTGGTGGGAGAATGAGACCATCCACCGCAGTGCACTGTTTCCAAATGGAATTACGGTGGATGGAAGTTTTAATGGGGCGCAATCCGTATATGCGGCAGACATAGATGGCGACGGCGACCTGGATGTGCTCGGAGCGGCTTATGATGCCCATGACATCACCTGGTGGGCCAACGCGGATAGTGCCGGTACGTCCTGGACAGAACACACCGTGGATGTGGATTTCCTCGGGGCGAACGCGGTGTATGCGGCGGATGTAGATGGCGATGGCGATCTGGACATCCTTGGAGCAGCTTATGGTGCGAATGACATGACCTGGTGGGAGAACACGGATGATATTGGTACGTCCTGGACAGAGCACGCCGTGGCTGCGAATTTCAACGGAGCCTATTCCGTGTATGTGGCGGACCTGGATGGCGACGGCGACCTGGACGTACTCGGTGCGGCTTCAATTGACGATGATATCACCTGGTGGGAAAACACGAATGGCGCCGGCACTGCCTGGACAGAGCACACCGTGGATGCGAATTTCAATGGAGCGCATTCTGTGTATGCGGCGGACGTGGATGGCGACGGCGACATGGACGTCCTCGGCGCCGCTTACAATGACGACGACATTACCTGGTGGGAGAACGCTAATGATGTTGGTACGTCCTGGACGGAGCACATCGTGGATGCAAATTTCGATGGAGCAAATTCTGTGTATGCAGTGGACGTGGACGGCGACGGCGACCTGGACGTACTCGGTGCGGCTTCAATTGACGATGACATTACCTTGTGGGAAAACACGAATGGCGTTGGAACATCCTGGACGGAGCACACCGTGGAGGGCGATTTCCTCAGCGCGAATAGCGTATATGGAGCGGACATGGATGGCGACGGTGACATGGATATAGTCGGAGCGGCTTATGATGCCAATGACATCACCTGGTGGGAGAACGCAGATGGCGTTGGAACATCCTGGACGGAGCACACCGTGGAGGGCGATTTCGACGGAGCGTGGGCCGTGTATGTGGCAGACGTGGATGGCGATGCCGACCTGGACATCCTCGGAGCGGCATCCATTGCCGATGACATCAGCTGGTGGGAGAACAAGGGCGGGCAATTTAAGTTGCCAACGACAGACTCCGCGCCCGCGACTATTACAGACGGTGAAATGGACGACGCACTGAAGATTGTCACCACCCACAACGGACGCACCGGCGACACGGATATAGAAGTGGCAACACTGGAACTGCTGTTCGAGGAAAGCGCGGGCGATCCATTGACCAGCGCCGAGGCCAATGCGATTATTGAAAACTTGCACATTTACCTTGATGACGGCTCGGGCACGTTCGAAAGCGGTTCCGACACGCTGACCACTACTGTAAGCACGCTTGTTTTGAACAATGGCGTACAAACGGCGGCGTTCTCGGACGGCGACCCGAATGTACAGGTGGCCTATGGAACGCCAAGAACGTATTTCGTGGTAGCGGAATTGGCCAGTAACGCCGCATCCCAGACTCCAAATCAGTTCCGCATCACCCATATCACGGAGTCAAGCAGCACCGCGGAAGACCGTGACCATGACATTGATCTGATAATGGAATACGCAGCGAATACCCTTTCATCGATTGTCACAGCTGCTCCGGTGCCGACACCTACTCCTACACCAACACCAACTCCGTCACCAAGCCCATCGCCAACACCTACTCCAACGCCGACACCTACTCCTACACCAACAGCAACACCTACACCCACTCCGTCACCAAGCCCATCGCCAACGCCCACTCCAACGCCGACACCCACTCCGTCACCAAGCCCATCGCCAACGCCCAGTCCAACGTCGACACCCACACCTACTCCGACTTCCAGTCCAACACCAACTCCGTCACCCACACCTTTTTATATTGCCTATGACTTTCTCCCGGATCGTGAGGAATGGACTACTGGTGGCGCGCCGATTTTCTATAGCGTGCCTAATTTCGCCTGGGAACCTGACTACCTGAAGATAACCTCATCAACGAATACGAATACGTTCGGCTACTGGGTGAGTCCGCAGGATGCCATTCCTGCTGACGTAGACTATCTCTATCGCGCACGGTTCACGGTTTCTACCGATATAACGGACCAATCGGTTGTTCCCCAGATACGGGTTCGCGCAAACTCATTGAACCTGCAGCAGTATGATGTGCTTTCGATCGAAAGCGCGGGTAACGGCGGTTCATCTCCAGAAACATCGGGTACGGATTACGATCTCTACTTTGTGCCGCCAGCAAATGATACTGCCGCTATGCTTGCGTTTGACCTGCTGAACTTCAATCCGTTCGATACTCCAGAGGGAGAAGTTTCGCTGGATACAGTAACGGTTGATCGTTTTGCCTTGGATTCGCTCTCAACTCCGACAGTTGTTCAGGATTACACTTTCGAGTTGAGCCAGGACGGCTGGACCACAGGCGGTGCCCCGATAGCCTTTGCTCCGCCGCAGTATATCTATTCTGCAGGTGCACTTGAGCTGCGGGCAACAACCAACACCAATACGTTTGGCTACTGGGTGAACGATCCTGCGGATATAACCATTGAGGCGGATCGCTTGTATCGCGGGACATTTGAAGTTCGGACAGACGTGACCAACCCTGCGCTGGTTCCAGAGATGCGGCTGCGGTTCAACACCGGCAATCTGCAAGCATCGCACACCTTCGGTATACAGAGTGCAGGCGATGGTGCAAATTCCCCTGGCACTACGAACACGACATACGATTGGATGTATTTCTTACCACCAGCCACCTGTGTCGGCGAAGAGCTCATCGTCTCCTTCGACCTGCTCAACTTCAATCCATTCGACGCTGCAAGTGCGAGTTTAAGCCTCGACCGCGCCACAATCGAGACGCTCGAACCTCCGTCTTCACCCTAACTTACCTATCGGCAGACAATCATGTAGGGGCACGTCGCGGCGTGCCCCTTCTTTTTTTCATTTCTCCATAAGAGCTACGACAGGGGATAAAAACCTGCCGCTACAATTTCTGATGTTGCTCTCAATCCTCCCTTACCTTCTTTATCCACATTCCAGCATTAAACCGTGCAGGACGCATCTGGGTTCAACCAAACCTTATCCCATGCTAAGCTTTGTCAACGCCGAAGGCGCAAAAGGCTGAGCAGAAAATGCAGCCATGCTTGAAATCGATTTCCGCGCGCTTGGCTCGGGATGTCGCTCGCTAACATTTGGGGTTTATCATGCAAGTTCTTGCAATTCGCTCCGCCAGAGCGATCCGGGCAAAAATGAGTTTGACTCTTACTCCCCTAACAGAAGAGAAAAACTGAGCGGGATTTTACATTTTAACCCAACGACAACAATGCAGAGAACCGCCAGGATTTTAACTAATGCCGGTATTTGACTTAACCATTCCATAGAACATCTCTTTACACGATTGAGTACATA
>CAYVXD010000099.1:0-15719 GCA_964454265.1 uncultured Candidatus Sumerlaeota bacterium
TAGCGCAGAACCGTCAGAATGTCTTTAGTCCCTCCCAAAAAATAGCTCGTCTGCATAATATCCCCTAAGATGAGTTTTTTCAAGATACTAGCCTGGGATTGCTCTCCTCAGGGCGAACAAAAGCGCTCCCCTATACTAAGATGCAAAATCTCCCCATTGTGCCAGCCTTGCATGCCTCTCTAGCCTGACATGATATCCTTTCCAGGTAAGGAGGGCGTTCAATTGAACGCCCTACAGGGCTCGTGTTGGGACAAGAGAATGAAGAAAAATGGAGAATATTCTACACTATTCTACAATTTTGTAGACTATTCTACAGTGGGCAGTTTACCAGGTCACTTTTGGCATCCCCTGAATAGACCGTATGTAACTGATTTTACACGTCTTATTTAATTAAAGTATTTTCCAGCCTTGTTGGCACGAGTTTTGTATTAACAAAGAGGTGTTTTGTATGGCTTAGGGGTTAATTTAGCCTGCTGAATAGGGCATGTTGGGGCTGGGGCCGAAAACAAATTTAAGAGGAGGAGATGTTATGAGTAAGAGAATCTCAATAATCGGTATTGTGGCGCTGGTCGTGGCACAGCTGGCGCTTCATGGCCTGAGCCAGAATGCTGGTGCGCAAACGGAAGAGGTGCTTGAGTGGTTCGTTGCAACCTGGGGCGATGACACGAATCCGGGTACCGCCCTCCATCCATTCAGGACAATCAACCATGCGCTTTTTCGGGCAGGGATTAATCCCAGAGTAAAAAAAATTATTTGGGTGGCGGAAGGAACCTATGCGGAGAATGTCAAATTTACCGAGGCTGGGCAGTATCTTTGTGGCGGTGTTACAAACCTTTTATTCCCACGTGAGTTTCGGGATGGAACCTCCGTAATAGCAGCACCAGATGACACCAAGCCCGCGATTAAGCTCAGATACAATACACATATTGACGGATTTACCGTTACTGGTGGCCTGGAAGGAGTAACCATTGGCGGTCAACTCCCAGCCCGTTCCTTCACGTGCACCGTTGGGAATTGCATTGTTAAGCAGAATGTTGAAGCGGGAATCGCTATGCTACTACAAGTGCGTTACAAGGAAAGCTTGCTTCGCGTTCACGATTGTTGGATCGGAGAAAACGGTCAAGATGGCATTATCCTCGTGAATGCGCTTGCCGAAATTACCAGTTGCACTGTTACGAGCAATGTGGGGTCAGGTATTCGCTTCTGGTCTACGTACTCCGTAGTGGAAAATTGCGTGTTTGAGAACAACGGCAAAGAAGGTATCCAAGGAGCAACTGAGTACATTACGTGCCTGAATAATATTGTACGAAATAACGGAGCCAATGGAATCTACCTTGATGTTACGACTGGAGAGGTGACGTCGAACACCATTACTGCAAACCAGGTTGATGGGATTCAATGCGGTGCTGTATTGCTGATGATCCTGGACAATCATATTACCCAGAATCGGCGCAACGGGATCTTATGCCGCACCTGGGCCCTCTCGCTACCACCTGAAGTGCCAGAGCCTGAACGTCCGCCCCAGCCCCCGCCTTGTGATCCAATCATCATAGGGAACTACATTGCAGAGAATAATGAAAACGGCATTGCAGCCATCGAAGAGTCATTCTTCATTGCCGAACGAAATATCATCCGCGCTAACAATGAATCGGGCGTGTTTGCGACTGACAAAACGACTGCCATTGTCCTGGATAACCTTATCACGGAAAACCTTAACTACGGTGTATGCGTGACCAAGTGTGCGTTGCCGGCGATTAAAGATAACCGGATCGTCTGGAATTTCCATGGGGGTCTGCGAGCCGAGGATAACTCTTCAGCCGCGATTGAGGGCAACCATCTCTGCTGGAACTGGGGTGAAGGGCTGATTGTTGCCAGGTACAGCACGCCGTATTGCAGCGGGAATATCATTGCCGGAAATAATGGCGGTGGCATTCTGTGTAAAAATTCTGCCCGACCCGTGATCGCTAACCACAACATCGTATGGGGAAACCTGCGCGATGGCGTTACCATTATCGACGACGCCCAGCCGCTGATTAAGCAGACGATTATCGCCAATAATCTGCAAAACGGTGTCGTGGTGCGCAATTGGGCTCAGCCTGATCTGCTTAACAATGTGATTGCTGAGAACAAAGGGAGTGGCATTGTCTGCGATGATATGGCGGCGCCAATTATTACGAACAACATCATCACCTCGAGCACCATGTATGGGCTGGCTGAGCTAACTGAGACCGCCGATCCCACGCTAGTGACCTTCAACTGCTTCTGGCAGAATGGCATTGCTGATTATCTCGACGAAGGAACCACTGAGTATACTGGTGCGGATGAGATCAACACGCTGGTTGACAACGAGGAAGCCCGATGCGCCGACAACATTTCGGTTGATCCACAATTCGTTATGTGGGGGCCGTTTAACCGAACGAATGCAATCCACGTTGATGCCAACTTCATGGGAACTGAGCTGGGCACCCGCGAAGCGCCGTTCTCTACCATCACTAATGCCATCATTAGCTACAACTACCGCTTGGCAGAAGGTTCACTCTGTATTGGCACAGGGGAAGGCTGGGTTGATATAGGCGCGTATCCAAACGCCACCTCCTACTCCCCACAAGGGAGCAACGAGGTGAAGATCATTGTCCATCCGGGGAATTACACCGAGAGCAATCTTATCCTGAACCACAACATTCTGCTGCACGGCGAGGACGCACGGGTCTATAGCCACGAAGATTTTACTATCCTCTATCCCGAAACCGGAACCATCGTTGAAGGATTGCACTTAATCGGAGGGGTCATGGCCATCTATTGCAAGCCGAACCAGATGCCTTTGATCCAGCGGAATACAATCGAGGGAACCACCTTTAAAGGAATATTCTGTTCGCATACTGATCCCCCGCTACTCTCCAACAGGCTCATCAACAACGAGCTCCACGGGATAATGCTCTACCATGCTTCCCCGTTGATTCAGGATTGCATGGTTGAGCAGAGCGGTGGGGATGGAATCCTGTGCGAAAATGCATCTGCCCCGATGATTGTCCACAACATGCTGGTCGCAAATGCCGGTGCCGGCATCCATTGTATCTCAGAGTCATCGCCACGTATTCTCAGTAATCACCTGAAAGATAACGGCCGAGGAATGTGGTTCGAGGATGCCTCTGATGGGAACGTGCGGGACAACTACATAGTGAGAAGCTGCGCGGAGGGGATTCTCTGTGAGACCGGTTCACAGCCGACAATCCACCACAACATTTTCGATGGAAACCTGCGATCCGGTATCTCCTGTCAAGCAGATTCAGGAGCGCAGATTAGTGCGAACATTATCCGGAACAACTGCTGGGATGGCATCTACTGTTACAACGGTGCTACTCTCGCGATAATGAATAATATGATTTACGGCAACCGCAATTGCGGAATCAGGTTGATGAACAATCTATCGCCCGCAGTAAACAACAATACAATTATAGCCAACTACAATGCAGGCATCTCCCTGAGTTTGAGCGCCACGCCGACGATGACCAACAATATTGTTGCCTTCAATGGCGGGTATGGAGTGCTCGAACTGGATCCGACAAGCGACCCTGCAAGCCTGCAGTCAAATTGTTTCTTCACCAACTCGCTCGGCGACTATCGAGATGAAGGCACAGTGACCTACAGTGGTGCTGACCAGATCAACATGCTCGTGGATAACAATGGCAATCCGCGCAGTGGCAATCTGTCTGCGGATCCGGGGTTTGTAAATATGAGCAGCGAGGACTTCCACCTTAGGGCGGACTCGCCATGTGTAGATGCGGGGGTGCTGGAGACCGCGCCGGCTAGTGACTTCGAGGGGGATGCCCGGCCGCAAGGATCAGGAGTTGACATTGGAGCCGACGAGATCGGGACTCAGTGGAATTACTCATTCGAAACCGGAGAAGAGAACTGGGGTGCTGGCGGTGCGCCGATTTTCTTCTCTCCACCTCAACCCATTGCCGCTGATGGTGTGATTTCGCTCCTCTCAACCACTAATACCAATACTTTCGGCTTCTGGAATAGCCCGACCGCCTCGATTCGCTACTACGCGAACGACCTGTGCTGCGTGCGGTTTCGAATGGCGACAGACGTGCCTGATCCGAGCCGAGTGCCGCAGATGCGACTGCGCATGACAGCGGAGAATTTGCAGCAGACGGATTGTCTGGTGGTGAACAGCAGCGGTGATGGAGCATTTTCACCTACTCCGGAAGGCCACGATTATGACCTCTACGTCGTGCCGCAACCCGGCATGGATGGCGAGTTTGCTCGCCTGGCTTTCGACCTGCTGAACTTCGACCCCATGGACGAGGCAGAGGCAACGGTTAGCCTTGAGAGCGTAACGATCAGCAGAATTCCGCTTAGCATGCTATCGGGGCAGGAAAGCGTGGCAGCGTATGACTTTGAGACTGGCCCGGAAGGATGGCGCTTTAGCGGCACGGTGCTCCCCTTCGCGGCGCCCATGTCAACGGCTCGTGCCGGTGCGCTCTGCCTGATCGCAACGAATAATACGAATACATTCGGCTTCTGGACAAGCGATCCCGCGTATGTGACGATCGAAGCTGGCAAGCTCTACCGCGTACGCTGCAGCGTGAGCACTGACGTAACAGACGCTGCTCTTGTGCCGCAGGTGCGGCTGCGCGTGAGTACAGAGAATCTGCAGGCCTCTGCGGTTCTGGATATTGTGAGTGCAGGCAATGGGGCAGTGGCACCATCTCCATCGGCAAAAGAGTACGTCGCGTACCTTTATCCGCCGCAGAGCGCCGCAGGGAGCGCGCAGGACGGACTTAGCATCGCGTCCGACCTGTTGAATTTCAATCCGGCTGATGCCGAATTCGCAACCCTGCGGTTGCACGACGTGCGTATTGATGCCTTCGATGTGCCTTTGATGCCATAAAGACGAGTAGGGGCAGTTCGTGAACTGCCCTTGCCATGACACGTTTGTTCGGGGACTGAAGAAAATGGCGATAATACATGGGCCACGCCCGCTCACGTGTAGGCGGCACACGTGCAGCAGGAGGGGGGAATTTGTCGGGGCGTGGCCCTTATTCCTTTGAGCCGGCCTGGGTCCGGAGTTCAGTCCCGGCGGTTTCGCAGCTCCATCAAATTCAAAAAATAGGAGAGTGCATATCAAGATGACTCGTTTCAATCCTTCACCCATTAGAATTCTGGTTCTATTATGCCTTTTTCATTTACCGCTTTTCTCCTTTCTCTCCTATGCGGCAGTGATCACCATCCCCGGAGATTACGCAAGTATCCAGACGGCGATTAATGCTTCTACTAATGGCGATGAGATCATCGTCTCGTCTGGTACGTACGTGGAGAATATCAATTTTTGCGGCAAAAATATCACCCTTCGCTCCACTGACCCTACCAGTGCAACCGTAGTCAACAGCACCATTATTGATGGAAATAGCACCGGTACGGTCGTGACTTTTTCCGGAACGGAGCTTACCACTTGCGTCCTGTCTGGCTTCACCATTACTCATGGCGGGATTTTGGGAGGTTGCTACGGCAACGGTACCCTGTCCACAATCGAAAACAACAGAATTGTCGCCAACAGTGGAAATGGAATCCATAATTGCGATGGCACTATCCAAAACAATACCATTTCAAACAACGCCAGAGGACTCTATGGGTGCGATGGGAATATCCAGAACAACACTATCTCGGACAACTCGAATGTCTGGTATGGCGGCGGGCTGGCAAATTGTCAGGGAGTCATTCAGAAGAATATCATAGCAGGGAACTCGGCTCCTTACGGCGGCGGCCTCTACAGGTGCCACGGCACTATTCAGAATAATATCATCTCTAACAACACGACTACTGGGTTCGGTACGTATGGCGGTGGGCTCTATGATTGCAACGGCATCATCCAGAACAATACTATCTATGACAACTCGGCTGGGTCTGGCGGCGGACTTGCCGATTGCTCAAGCACCATCAGAAACTGTATTATCTGGCAAAATACTGCGTCTTCAGGTGCTCAACTTTATAATTGCGCTACACCTTCTTATTCTTGCATCCAGAATTGGACTGGTAGCGACATCGGCAATATCACTTCTGACCCTCAATTACTTGATCCGGCTAATGGCGATTTCCATCTTCAGCCAACCTCTCCTTGCATCGACGCCGGAAGGTATGTCTCCGATTTAACAGAAGATTTCGAAGGTGACCCCAGACCATACGATGCTGTTACCTGGGAATCACGGGGCGATGGCTCAGACTTTGACATTGGTGCCGATGAATGTACAGAATCGCAAACGGCTGTGAGGACGGTGATATGGTCACTCTATCTAGAATGATGACGAGAGAGACAAACCCTGAAGGCAATCAACAGGGATCAATCTAGAATCAGGCAGGCGATATTCTTGCGAAAGCAGCCTTCCCGTAAGAAAGAGGTGGGAGAAAAATGAAAACGAATCGTTTGCGCACCAAAACCCTAACCGTAGTTAGCGTTTTTCTTTTACAGCTTGCCTCTTATTTAGCCTATTCCGCAACGATTACCGTCCCCGGAGATTACGCAACAATACAGACGGCGATTAATGCGGCCACTGTTGGCGATGAAATCATTGTCTCGCCAGACACGTACGTGGAGAATATCAATTTTGGTGGGAAAAACATTATCCTTCGCTCTACTGAGCCAACGAATACTTCCGTGGTCGCCAGTACGATCATTGATGGCAACAATGCAGGCTCCGTAGTCACGTTCTCGGGCTCTGAACTTACCATCTGTGCCCTATCCGGCTTCACCATTACCAATGGCTACGCACCGAAGGGCGGTGGCATCTGTGGAAACGGCACTTTGGCTACCATTCAAAACAACCATACAACTACCAATACAGCGTACTATTTGTCGTATGAAGGGCAGCAGGATGGTCGAGGTGGCGGGCTCCATGATTGCGACGGAACCATACAGCATAATACCATCGTGGGAAATTCTGCCAGGGGTGGTGGGGGCCTCGCCAATTGTGATGCTCTCATTAAAAACAATACCATATCGAGAAATGCGGGAACGGGAAGCTACAGCTTTGGTGGCGGGCTGTACGAATGTAATGGTGCGGTGAACAGCAATACCATTGCCACGAACTCGGCTCATGTTGGCGGTGGACTTGCTTTGTGCAATGGCGTTATACAGAACAATGCCATATCCCAGAATTCGGCTGGTTATCAGGGTGGCGGACTCTACTTGTGCGGTGGCACGATCCAGAACAACACCATCACGGGAAACTCATCTTCCGGAACATATAGTGAGGGAGGGGGTCTGTATCAATGCGATGGCACTATCCAGAGCAATACCATCGTGGGAAACTCGGCTACGGGATCGTATAGCGGTACTGGTGGCGGGCTCCATTCGTGCAACGGGATCATAAGGAACAATACCATTGCGGACAATTCGGCAAGCGGCGGAACGACCAGTAGCGGGGGCGGGCTGTGGAACTGCAAGGGGCTTATTATTAATTGCATCATTTGGGGAAATTCTGCTGCTGAGGGAAGCCAGCTTGTCGGCCGTGCTACTCCGTTCTACGGCTGCGTTCAATGGTGGAGTTCTGGCGGCATAGGAAACATATCCGCTGATCCCAGATTTGTAGACCCCACTCATGGAGATTATCATCTCCGGTCCGACTCTCCTTGTATCAATTCCGGCAATAAATACTATCTCTTCGGGGAATACATTGCTGATATAGATGGGGAATGCCGAGTAGTGGGTAGCTCGGTGGATATGGGAAGCGATGAATACGGCAGTTCAGTAGACAGCGATGGCGACCTATTAGCTGATAGTGATGAGGCCACTCAGGGTAGCGCCCCCAACAATCCAGATACTGATACAGATGGTCTAACCGACGGTGCAGAAGTGCTTCGCGGTACCAGTCCAGTAGTATTCAATTCCCCTCCAGGCATTTCCATCCCGGCTTACTATCCTTCCATCCAGCAAGCCATATTCTTCGCATTCCCCTCCGAAGCAGTTACTGTATCACCTGGCACCTACTATGAAAACCTGTATGTTCCAGCAAAGAACGTAATTCTGCAAAGTGCCAATCCACTCGATGAGAACACGGTCAATACGACCATAATTGATGGGGGTGCGCTATTCTCGGTCATCCTATTTGAAGGTGAGGGAAGCGATTCTTCTGCTCTGCGAGGATTTATTATTCGCAACGGATCTGCACCATATGGCGGAGGGATATGCGGTAATGGAACCAAGGCTACAATTGAAAGGAACAAGATTACCGCCAATTCGGGCTATGGCGGCGGACTCTATAACTGTGACGGCACCATCCAGTATAATTACATCCTAAACAACTCAACTTACGCAACGAATATTCATGGCGGGGGCCTCGCTCGGTGCGATGGCACCATCCAATACAATACTATATCCGGAAACTCGGCTCATAGCTACGGCGGGGGTATCGATTGGTGTGACGGGACTATCCAAAAAAATGTCATCTCGGGAAACTCAGCCAATTGGGGCGGCGGCATCTCGCGTTGCAATGCCACCATTCAGAACAACATCATCTCTGAAAACTCGGCTACTCACCCGACACTCGGCAGTGGGGGTGGCATCAACATCTGTAACGGTATTATTCAGGGTAATATAATTTCCGGAAATTCCTCTAGTCAAACCGGTGGTGGTCTTGATGAATGCGGCGGTATCATTCAGAACAATACTATATACGGAAATTCGGCTACCGGCGCAATGGGGAAGGGCGGCGGGCTTAACAATTGCGCTGCCTTTATTGTTAATTGCATCATCTGGGCAAACTCGGCTTACACAGGAAGCCACCTTGCTGGATCCAGTACCCCGTTATATAGCTGCATCCAAGGTTGGACAGGCGGCGGCACCGGCAATATCACATCTAATCCGCAATTAGTTGACCCAGCTGGCGGCGATTTCCATCTTCAGCCAATCTCTCCTTGCATTGATGCTGGTTGCTATGTTCCTGATTTAACAGAAGATTTTGAAGGTGACCCCAGGCCTTACGATGGCACCGCTGAACCACGTGGCGATGGCTCGGACTTTGACATTGGTGCCGATGAATGTACAGAAACGCAAACGGCTGTGAGGCAGATGATATGGTCACTCTACCCATAATAGAGGAAGGAGAGAAAAAGGCAGCGAACATCCAGGCGAGCGTAATTATTCAGGTTCTGGCGGTCAGCTTTTGCTTCTTAAGATCTTGATGGAGAGCTCCTCTACGGCAGGGCAAAGAGAAGACCCTCTGGCTGATAGCTCCACCGCCCTTTGTACTTGCATCGTACCAGCGCGCCATTCGCCAGCAACCGAATGGAAGCCGCCGGCTATTTCTTAACCTTCATGGTCATCTTAGTGACGATATGCTGCTGGGTGCTAAAGCTCTGTCCGGTTGTCCCGGCAGGTGGATTTATCGTGGTTGACATGTTGATGGTGGTCTTGAGGTTTGAGCTGAGAGCTTTAGAGTGCTGGTAATCGTAATAAATGATACCCTCGCCAGTGCCAGTGGATTGCACCTGCATCTGCCTGGATTCCGGGGTGCTTTTCTGTTCGATCTTCATCTTCATTGAGATTTCTGCTGCCGCAACGCCCTCCACGGTTTTCACACCGAGCAGCGTATAGTCGCATATCATCTTCTGCTTCACCTCGCCGATATTGCCGAGGGGCAATTCAGTTTCTACGGTATTCTGCCATGTTTCGCCCACCGCCACGTCATTTTGGGGAAATACAAACCCTCCGCCAGCCTGCTGGATCATATTCTGAATAGTTTCTTTCATCCCGGGCTGGAGATCGTCCAATCCCTGGATGTCAAGGAGCTTTCCTTCCGGGCTCATTTCCATGGTGAAGGCCTTACCCGTAAGCTCACCGGATGGCACCGGAGCCGTGTCGCCAATCTGCATGCTCATCTTGCCAAAACTGAGCTCGACCAGATAATTGCCGTTTGGCTTTTGAGCCTTCACCGTCTGGGTTTGCTCCATTACCTGGGTCATCGTTTGCTTCTGGCCAGCAGCGGGGAGACCCGGCATCCCTTTGGTTTCGATCTCCGAAATAGTTGTGGTTTCATACGTTGTTTTCTGACCTACGGTTGGATGGAATTTGAGCGAGACTTTCTGTGCTCCCACGTCTGCGAAGCCTATGGTCGCTCCGATGAGAGCAATCAGAACCAAGCTCACCAGCATTTCGCCTTTGTTATGAAGCATAATTATCCTCCTTTTTGTTAAATTGTTTGCGGATGGCCCCTACTCATCCAGAGTACGATACAACAATACTTACTCATCACCATACAGACCGTCAATACATTATCTCCAGTCCTTCAGTGCAGCGGTAATCTCGTCCCAGTAATCATACTCTTCGATCTGACTGAGGTCGAAAATTTTTAGCCCATTAGTCGAACGAAGACCCAACCGCAACGCTTCGGCAAAACGTTGCGGTTGTTGGCGCCAATCTGCAGCATAGATAGAGGCATAGATCGGGACAACGTCCATGGTAGCCTCTTTAGCTATTTCACAGCCGCCTTCAACGCTGTTCCACCAAGGTGCGCCCGCCTGCTCGGCTTCCTCCTTCGTCAAGTAAGGAAAATAGCATCCTACTGCGAGGTAATCCAGATCTTCTGCATATCCGGTTTTCTCGTATCCCGGGCTGTACCATTCAGCTGCCCAGTCGGCTGTTGGTATATACCGACGCCTCCCCCAGTTCACCCCATACTCATAGTACGTTGGATACCAGCTTCCCACGTAGTCGCCAAAGGGAATGTCGGGGCGAATGCGCCGCACCAGTTCAACAATACGTTGCATATACTGCTGGATGTTTCGCGCACGCCACGCGCACCACTCCTTGAAGTAGCGGCCATTAGTGCGCTTCAACTTCCCATCCACCAGTTCCAGTTTGAAGATATCTTCTGGCCAGTGTTCAATCCGCTTGCCAATGTGGGCTTCAAACTGACCTCGCGAATAGGACGAGAAGTCGGAATTTAAACCATTATAGCGGACGCGATCCACAACGAAAGCGTCAATCTGCTGGTATCGGTGCAGCACCTCCTCGACCACCTTGAGCTCGTGTTCTTGCAGATCCGGCAGAATCGGATTACAGAAGCCGGCCCAGATAGAGGCATTTAGTGCACCGCGTTTGAGCTGGGTAATAGGTTTGATACGCGGAGTGGTTTCGCTATTGCCAATATCAATGTCATAGACCATGCTTGCCCACCCGGGATGAGTTGTATAGACGGGGCCAATGTCAAAACTCTTGTGTCCTTCACTTACTAACATGACCAAGGCGTGAACATCAATGTCACGTTGGTGCGCTTCTTCGATCACCGTCTGAAGGAGATCATAGTTGGGCGGATACTTGAATCCTTTCCATTCGGTTAATTGAGGAGCAAAGCGACTGCGATACATGGTATGCCCGCTGAGGGGACGGACCCCAACGGCAACTGCATCAATGCCAGCCGCCTTGCACTTATCCAGGATACGCCTGACGCCCTGGCGCGTACTGAGCCGCTCGAAATTGGCCGTTGCATCGAACCACTGAATCACATATTTGTACGTTGGATCTTGTTTGCTCTTTTTAAAATTTGTTATCCGCTTCTCAGGTGTTGGCGCAACCGGGGTAAAGGTGGTTTGCTGAGACCCGCCAGCCAACACCAGACACGCCAACACGCTGAGGACGGCTGCGCCCCATAGACCGACATGTTTCCGCATATTCATCCTCTCACTCCCCTTTGTACGGGCTGTGCAAAACACACGAAACTCAAGTTGCTACTATTACTTAATAGCCATTTCCCTCGATATGGTAAGGCGAGCAGACTTGACACTCAACCTATGATGGCAACTGGGCCGGTTGTAAAGGGAAAAAATCAACTGCGCTCCCTACGATGGCGACTGGATTTAGGCCATCAGCGTACCCTCTGCGGTTTACCCGGTAAGAGGCCCAAGCAAGAGGCATGTCCTGACGGGTCTTAACAGAGAGATCCATCGCATGTGAATTTTTTCATTGCTATTTTAGCTCCCTTGGACGATAAAAGAAAGAAAGTCTTAAGCAAGCCGTGCAAAATCGGCCAGAATTATTTATGTGAGGGATTGGTTCGATGAAAAGAAAATCGTCGAAAACTAAGGGCAAAGGCAAAAAAACTGCTGCGGCCAAAGCAGGCAAGAAGAAAGGCAAAGTTGCAAAGACTATTGAAAAGACTGTAAAGGCATCGCAAGCCAGGGCAAAAAAGAAGACTCGCCCAACAAAGGATAGTAAGAAATCAAGGACAAAGAGAGCCGGTCGCAAGGGAGCAGTAAAGAAACCCACAAAAAAGCGTGCGCCAGCTGTTAAAAAGGTTGTCCGGAAACGGTCAGCCAGGAAGCCAGCCGCAGTAAAGCCCAAACCACGTGCGCCAAAAGAGCCAATTGCAAAACCGGCTAGGCCACCTGAAGGTCCACCAGCTGCGGTGACCAAAGTGGAGATGGCAAAATACCAGATCGAGCCACTGGAACCCCCTGCTGCAGCGCCAGCGTATCCTCTCCCGGAAGCACCAGAGCTACCCGGAGAGTATGGCGAAACAAAAATTGTCTGCCTGGTTCGGGATCCCGAATGGGTTTTTATTTACTGGGAGATCAGCCCGGAACGGCGTGCCGAGCTTGGTCTGATCAAGGGGCAGCACAGTCGGAACATAGCATTTCGCGTCTATGACGTTACCGGAATCGAGTTTGACGGCACAAATCCCATCAGTTTTTTCGATGTACCTATCAATGACACGGCGGTCAGCTGGTACCTGAAGATTCCAGAGCCGGCTCGTAGTTACTGCTTTGACCTCGGCGTCTACTCAGATGAAGGAGATTTTATAACTATTGCCCGGTCAAACGTTGTGACGACGCCGCGAACGGATGCAGCGTGGCAACGGGAAGAAGAGTGGCTTGATCTCTCAGGCGCCGAGTTTCACGAGATCTACCGCATGTCGGGGGGCTACCTGGTTCGGGAGCTACGGGGCTCAGAGGAAGTTATCCGGCGCATTTACGAGCGGATCAGGGAAGCCATTACGAAAGGCGCAGTTGCCAGCGAACAGCTCGTTCGACCGCCGCAGCCGCCATCCGCGAAGCGCAAGTAAGCGGAAAAACACACCGGGGGGCATCGGCCATTTCAGGGGAACCGGTCCCCTGCGTCCCCAAACGCCTGGCCCATATCCGATAGAGTAACGTCGGGACCTTCTGCTTCCTGTAATTCAGAGAGGATCCCAGGCGGAGTATCTATACTCAGCAAAAGGATAAGCGATGGCAAAAGGATACTTATGCATTGTTCTCCACGCGCATCTCCCTTTTGTGCGGCACCCTGAATATGAGGACTCACTTGAGGAGGACTGGCTTTACGAGGCAATTACGGAGACGTACCTTCCCTTCATCCAGATATTCGATGGCCTTCTTCGGGACGGCGTGGACTTTCGTCTGACCCTCTCCGTGACGCCACCACTGGTCAGCATGCTGGACGACGATCTTCTCCAGAGGCGCTATCGCCGACATCTGGAAAAGCTTATCGAGCTGGCCCACAAGGAAGTTGCACGCACGGCATCCCAGCCCCCGCTTCACGACGTGGCTAAGATGTACTTGCACAAATTCGAACAGTGCCATCGGACGTATGTGGATCAGTATCATTGCAAACTGAACGAGGCATTGCGCAAATTCCAGGAAGTTGGCGTAGTCGAGTTAGTGACGTGCGGGGCCACGCACGGCTTCCTGCCACTGCTGAATCTGCATCGAAATGCCATCCGGGCACAGGTAGTGGCTGCCATGGAGCACCATGTGCGAATCTTTGGTCAACCATCCAGGGGCATCTGGAACGCCGAGTGTGGCTACTATCCCGGTCTTGATGAAATTCTACGCGAATGCGGGGTTCGCTATTCCTTTGTTGATACACACGGTCTGCTTTTTGCCGACAAAGTACCGCGCTACGGCATATTTGCACCTGTATATTGTCCATCGGGTGTCGCTGCTTTTGGGCGCGATCCAGAATCGTCGCATTCGGTATGGAGTGCGGAATTAGGGTACCCGGGAGATTATCGCTACCGTGAATTCTATCGCGATATTGGCTTCGATGCGGACTTTGACTACATCAAACCCTACATTCACGAGAGTGGGATGCGCATCAGCACAGGGGTAAAGTATTATAAGATTACGGGCAAGAAGGTTGCGCTGTCCGACAAAGTCCCCTACGATCACCGCGAGGCGCTGGAAGTGGCGGCAGCTCATGCCGGCAATTTCATGTTCAATCGCGAGCAACAGATCGAATACCTCGCCCGGCTGATGGATCGCCCGCCCATCGTGGTATCACCCTACGACGCTGAGCTGTTCGGTCACTGGTGGTATGAAGGGCCGGACTTTTTGAATTTTCTATTCAGAAAAATTCACTATGATCAGAAGACGATCGAGCTGATAACGCCGTCGGAATATCTACGGCGGCACCCCAAAAATCAGGTCGTGACACCCTGCCTGTCGAGCTGGGGTGATAAGGGCTATTGCGAGGTGTGGCTGGAAGGGAGCAACGACTGGATATATCGTCACCTTCACAAAGCAGCCGAGCGCATGATCGAGCTAGCTAATACATATAATCATGCAGAAGGTCTGCAACGGCGTGCCCTGAACCAGGCAGCGCGCGAACTGCTGCTGGCACAGAGTAGCGACTGGGCATTCATAATGAAAACGAAGACAATGGTGGACTACGCAATCCGTCGCACGAAAGAACATGTGCTCAATTTATCAAATATCTATCATATGATTAAAGAGAACCGTATTGACGAGTCTTTCATCAACAAGCTCGAATCGAAAAATAATATCTTCCCAATGATTGACTACCGTCTGTATGCAGACAACTATATTCCTCCTGTTAGATAATGCGCATGTGCTCTAGCTGCTCCCCAAAACAAATGCTTTCTGAGAGTCCTTTCAGAAAGCATCAACCAGTTTAGTTCTCGCCCGTAGGTCAACGTTGAATTGCTGTGCCTGAAGTACACACGCTCGGACACCAGATCATGAAGCCGCGTTTCACCTTGTGCTGGAACGATATCACAGCGTCTGCCTGATGTTGCTTCGCTTCTTCGACCATAGATTCTATGCCATCTTGCAAGCTCACTGGAATGACGTCAAAGAGACCAAAAATTGAGAAGCCAATGTTGACCGTCTCAATGACGCCGAGCGGTGTGTAGTTCGGAAACTTCGCATCGCCTGAAGTAACAAACATGTCCGCCTTATCAGGCAGTTTCCCTGCATGCACGCTCGCGCACCCAATGACGACTACCATAATACCAAGAAGGATCAGGAGCTGTACAGTTCGCTTCATCACGCCTTCACCTCCATTTTATCGAAGATGGAACACATCAATTGTAGGGGCGTTCAATTGAACGCCTCTACCTCTTTCTCTATCGGTCAGGATTCGATGATTCTTTAGTCAGCGATTCGTATAATTTTGCATACTTTCTGGCTGAAGCATCCCAGGAGAAATCTTTCAGCATAGCGGCTTGCATGAGTTTTTGCCAGCCCGAAGCATCCTCGCGATACATGGTAATGGCACGCTTGACGGTACGAAGCAAATCCTCGGCCTTGTAGCGGGTAAAGACGAAGCCCGTGGCCTTGCCGCGCTGCATGGTTGCAGGCGTAACCGGCGTGATGCTGTCGGCCAGACCGCCTGTTTTGCGCACAATAGGAATCGTTCCGTACCTGTGAATTTCGGGGACAGAGAGGCTGTCCGACAATTCCGTTTTTTTAATGGAGGCTTT
>CAYVXD010000100.1:0-13245 GCA_964454265.1 uncultured Candidatus Sumerlaeota bacterium
AACCCATCATTTTCGATATCCTCTTTTGTATGGGCTAAGGTTTTCAACAGAGCAATCTCCTAACAAAAAGACTTGCATCCCATGTCCTTCTCTGTTCGTGTAGATTCATCCGCCTAGGCGGATGCCACGCATAGTTGTAGGGGCGTTTAATTAAACGCCCCTACATGCTGTACCGTTATCTATACAAATCTCAATAAGATTGCGAGATATCCGAGTCCCGGAGATGTGCAAAACATTCATGTTTGTTACGGGCTCATAATACGCGCCCCTGGCTTATATATTGACTTTCTTGCTCTATCGAAATAGATTCTTTCTGAGTCTGCTATGCAGGAGACTGAGAGTTGCAGGATTCTTTGGGGAACGGAAAGGCCGCATCGGACGCGACATGCTCGTTTCCATTATCATAACGTCGCTGAACGGGGCACAGGTGCTCCCCCAGTGCCTCCGCACTGTGTTTCAAACTACGTATCGCGATTACGAGGTCATTGTTGTTGATAATGGCTCTACTGATCAGACCCATGAAGTGGTACAATCAGGATTTCCACAGGTCTGCATCATCCGGAGCGACCATAATCGGGGATTTGCAGGTGGAAACAATCTCGGTCTTCTGGCCGCTCGTGGCGATATGCTCGTTCTCCTCAACGACGATACTGAAGTTGAGGCCAGCTGGCTGACTGCCCTGACACAGGCTGCCGCGCAGTATCCGAATTGGGGTATCCTGGGCTGTAAGCTCCTGTATCCCGACAAACGCACAATCCAGCACGCCGGGGGAACGATTCATGCTAACGGGCTGACTGATCACCGGGGCCACGGCGAGGAGGATAGGGGCCAGTACAACGACATTGCACCACAGCCGTACGTAACCGGAGCAGCTTTCGCTATCCGGCGAACGCTAATTGATCGGCTCGGATATCTGGATGAGGGCTATTATCCGATCTACTTTGAAGAGATTGACTACTGCGTGCGCGCTCGACGCCTTGGTTATGCGTGCCTGTACGTTCCTGGGGCTGTTGTGTATCACGCGGAATCCAGAACCACGCATCGCTGGAGCCCATCGTTTTTGTATAAATATAATAAGAACCGCATTCGGTTTTGCTTGAAGAACTTCACATGGCCGGAGTTGGTGCGCGCTGCGAAAAGCGAGGTGCGGTGGCTGGTGAAGCATCGTCCTCGCGAGATTTTCATCCCTCTGCTCAGGACATACGCGATCAATCTTGCGAAGCTGCCGGCAACCCTGGCTGCGCGATGGCGCAATTTCCGCCTGCTGAAGCGCCTCAAGAAAGAACACACCTGACTGTACATGAAGACGATCATAATGCGGCTGAAAAACAGACGTGCGCGGCGAAAGTCCCATGCATGTCCGCACGCGTGCCTCTTTCCATCGGATAACTGACATGACGCGAATTCTTGCCATTGGAGCAGGGCCGCTTCTTGAGCCTGGCGTGACGAAAATCGGCGGCCAATGCCTACGCACGTGGCATTTTGTGAAACCACTACTCGAGGCCGGGCATAATGTCACATTGGTTACGCTCCCAATCCCCGATAGAAGTGCACATGCGCCCGACCCCCCTATGGTTAACAAGCAGTATGGTAACTTCACCTACTCTGCTGTGCAGACTCATGATCCTCGCGAAATGCTTGTCCTGGTCAGGCACCTTTTCAACGAATACGCACCTGATTGTATGCTCGGAATTAACACGTTCCCCTCGTTCATCACTTGTCAAGTGCCGACGCATAAACCCATCTGGGTAGACCTGAACGGTTACACCATGGCGGAGGGTCAGATGCGCGCCCGCCGCTATAATGATGACAAGGATTTGAAATTCTTCTGGACGCAGGAGCAGACCGTGGTACGGCGGGCAGATAAATTCTCCACCGTGTCAACGCCGCAGGCGCATGCCCTTATTGGCGAACTCGGGCTGATGGGCCGCCTCAATCGCTGGACCGCCCAGTATCGTTTCGTGACGGCAATTCCGAACGCTGTAAATGAGATCTACCTGCGCGATCCTGACCCAGGAGCGCCGTGTCGTCTGCGAGGTGTGGCTGTTCCTTCAGACGCGTTTATTGTGCTATGGAGCGGCGGATACAATACCTGGACTGACGTTGAGGTGCTTAATACGGCGCTGACAAGAGCCATGGCGCAGAACCCGAATATTTACTACGTATCAACCGGCGGCATGGTGGACGGCCACGATGAAATTACCTATCACCAGTTTCAGAAGCGCATTGCGGAATCTCCCTATCGGGATCGCTTTCTGCTGCACGGCTGGATAGATGCCGCTCTCTTGCCTGCATATTATCGCGAGAGCTCTCTGGGGCTTAATATTGATTCACGGAACTATGAAACCCTGTTTGGGGCGCGCAATCGTCTTACAAATATGATGGCGGTGGGGCTCCCTGTGCTCACCACCCTTGGAACTGAAATCAGCAATGTAATCAAGAACCACCAATTGGGTCTCACTGTTGAGATAGGCAATGCAGAGCAGCTGGCAGCCCTGCTGCAAGAGGCCGCAAGCCGGCCTCAATGGCTCCGGGAGGTCGCACAAAGGGGGCAAGCATTCGTCAGAGAGCACTATAGCTATACGCGCACCACAGAGCAGGTGCAAGAGTGGGTTAATCATCCGCAGCCAGCACCGGACACGCAACGGAAAGTATGGCTGAGTGCGTCCAGCGAAGATCCGACTCGCGTAGCCTTGAACGACATCGAAAAGCACTATTCCCTCTTGACCAGCGTCAATTTCGACGAGCTCGAGCAAGCCACTCGCAACCTTGAGGCCATTCGGCAGAAACCACTCGTCAAAATCTATAGGATGCTGAAACGCGGTGTAAAGCAAACGGAGCACTTGTGAAATGTGCTGTTGAATCCTGTGTCTCTGGAGAAAGCATCTTGAGATAGCAATCCAGATTGTGCTATTGATATAAGCAATCGCCGTCCAAGAGGCAATCTACTCTAGGGCAACAAGGCGAAATAGATTAAACTTGCATTGCCGCCTCGGCCATAGAGATGGCTAAAAAGAAAATCTGGCGGTTAAGAGTGAAGAGGCCAGTACAAGAAAGGAAGGGGGAAACGCAACATTCCCATTGTGCAGGCGGGCAAGAACGCGGCATGGAGACATAGCAGAAAGAAAGATGAGCCAAGCAATTTTTGTCGCTCACCCGGAGGGGACATAATGTCAAAAGTCAAAGAAATCTTGCAGAGAAAAAATGCAAGAAAGGCCAGATTAGAGGATTCCTTACAATCAATATTAAGGCAACTGCAAGGCATAGGTTCATTAAAAATAATCCTTTTTGGCTCGCTTGTTAAAGGAGAGGTGGATGTACACAGTGATTTAGATCTGCTAGTAATTATGCCAACCGCAAAGAGCGGAAAAGAATGGATGAGCTTGATTTACGAGCAAGTAGAAAGACAAATTTCCTCTGACATAATTGTCTATAACAAGAAAGAATTCGAAGAGAACCTGCCAACAAGTAGCTTCCTAAGAAACGTATTGAACGCGGGGAGGGTGATTTATGAAAAGACCTTATAGAGAAGAATCCTTGAGATGGTTGACGCAGGCGAAAGACGAATTCCAAGATGCAGATGATCTGAGAAAGAGGGGAAGATTCTACATTGCCCTTTTCCATTTTCAGCAGGCAGCCGAAAAGGCTTTTAAAGCGTATCTCTACGCGAAAGTTAAATCGGTTGAAGTATTTTATACCCACTCGGTACATGACTTATCAAAGATGGCGCTTGAGATAGACCCTGACTTTAAAAAGGTTGTGTCTGCCAAAAAGCTTGATAGGTACTACATCCCAACACGCTATCCAAACAGCCTTCCAGGGGGTGTGCCTTCCCAGTATTTCGATGATCCTGAGGAAGCCAAGGAGGCAATGGAACTTACTAAAAGTGTCATTGAGCTGGTCAAAAAGAAAATCAAGGAGATGGACCATGGACGTGTTTGAATGCATCAAGATACGCCGGAGCATAAGAGACTATCTGGACAAGCCAATTCCCAAGGAGCACCTCAATCGGTTGCTGAATGTCCTTCGGGCAGCCCCCTCTGCCGCTAACCGCCAGCCATGGAAATTCATTGTAGTGACGGATCCAGAAAAGCGGCGCGCCATGGTCGAGCGCTGTGGCGGCCAGCGGTTTCTAGCCCAAGCCCCAGTGACCATCATCGGGTGTGCACTCACAGAGCAAGCCTGGCATGGGATGGGTGGCAACAAGACAGCCGGCAGCGAGGATGTTGACCTGGCTATTGCCCTTGACCATCTGACACTGGCGGCTGCAGCACTCGGATTAGGCACATGCTGGGTAGGTGCGTTTGATGAGGCCTGCTTTAAGAAACTGTTCAATGTTCCGGCGAACGTGAAAATCGTGGCCCTGACACCACTCGGATACCCCAAGGACAAAGCGAGCTTCCGCCCCTTTGCCGAAGGTGCTCGCAAAGCTCTGGATGAAATCGTTTGCTATGACAGTTACCAGGAATAGTCTTTACAGCCGCACACCCACACATTACATGACAATACGATTTACAGCACGAACATGCGAATTGAAGTGTCATCCACAATCAGACAGAAAGAAGGGACAAAACCACGTGAAACGTTCGCTTCTCAGCTTGGGCGTTCTTGTTTTCTTTGCGCTGACACAATGGCTTGGTAGCATAGAGGCAAGCGCTCCCTTTCTGTTCACGCCATTCCAACCCGCGCCCGATATCACTCTGGCACGCAGCACTATCGGAACGCTGACCGAACAGGAATTCTGTGTCTATCTTCTGCTGGACAGGGAAATCGCACACGATCTTTACATGCGATACCGCACAGAGCAGAACCCGGAAGAGAAGGCCGTACTGGAGCAGCAAATTCGCTCCGCCATCGAGGATTATTTCGTCATGCGTGCCCTTGCGCTGCAGGCTCAAACCGCGCAGTCGCTCCGAGCTGCTGAGCAACGGCGTCTGCGCACGCAAAAATACCCGATATACGAATGGGTCTGGGTAGATCGCTATGTGCGAAACACCTTTACGGTTCGATCCGAAGATATCAAAAAATATTACAATAAACATCGCGAGGAGTTTATACGGCCCGAGGAGCTGACCGTGCGCTACGCGTTTGTTGCCGTGCCAGAGAAAGAACCATGGCTTGGCCGCGAAGATACACGACGGCACCTGGAGCGTATTCGTGATTCAGTGGTCGCAGGCAAGGACTTCGCCATCGCGGCTCAGAAGGCTCTCCCGGACATTCAGGTTTCAACCTGCACACTACAGGTAGAAACGCGCTCTGCTCGTTTTCCGGAGACGTTTCAGCTTGAAGTATTCAGACTCCAGCCCGGCGAGCTCAGTCCCGTCTTTGAAACAGCAGATGGGGTCTACCTTGTTGAGTGTGCCGAACGACGCAAAGAGACAGCCATACCACTCGAACAGGTTACTGACCAGATTTACAATCGGCTCACTCCACAAATTCTGGCATATCAGTACCAGTATAACATTAATAAGCTGTGCAAGCGATGGCATCCAGAAAATCGCGCGCGCTGGCTCAAAGAGCTGGAGGACGATAGCCCGATGATCCGGGTCGGAAGATTCACACTGACCAAGGCCGATCTGATTGCCGACTATCCAGATTGTGGCGAAAACGCCACGGCCTCAGAATTAAAACAAGCAGTTGACTTATGCAAAGACCTGATCAACAAGGAGCTCATTGCCCAGGCCTGCGAGCGTCTCAAACTCGACACTGATAGACGCCTGGAGTTTGCGGACACGGTCTGCCGAGCCATGCTGGCCGCTGTCCGCGCTCGCGAGACTTATGTGGCCTCGAGGCTGACGATCACCCCGGAACAGGAGCGCACATACTTTCAGCAGAATCCCGATCTGTTCCGCGTCGAGCCAAGCTATACAATGTTCCGGATTACCGGCACGGTCAATGATGCCCAGCAGCACCGTGAGAAGGTTACGGATCAGGAGAAAAAACAAATCCACTCCAAACTACAGCAAAGTATGGAGGCTATTAAGAATCGCTGGAACACTATTGCATCCGAGCACATTACGACAACGCAGCCCACGCATCCGGAGCGTCGCACTCGTATAAACCTGACCGTAGACACCATTAACGAACTCTTGGAACAACACAGCACCAAGGCGATAATGTTTCATTGCAAAGAGATCCGCTATGTACCCACCCGCGAGACGTCGCCATTTGATTCCTGGTTGCGTGATGTTGGCCCGGGAGAATTCAGCCCAATCGGTGAAACGGAAAACAAGGTCTTCGTCTTCTTTGCGGCAGGCTATCACCCAGCCAGACAGCTGGATTTTGACACCATCCGGCCTGCCATCCACTTACTGCTGCTTCATAACGCCAGAACAGAAGCCCTGACAACATTGCGGAAAACAACCCTTGAAGATCTCAAGATTCACTACACCTTCTAGCTGTAGGGCTCAAAATTTTGAGCCCCTACGTAGTAGCTGACTGCACTGAATCTGACAGGTAAAATTACTTGCTTCACTCTGAGCTTGTCGAAGAGCATATCCATCAATTCTATTGTGACGGACTACTAGCCCGACTATGCAGGAACGACTGGCGAGTGGCAAATGCACGCAAATGCATATAGCTCGGTATTCATAATCCGCCTTGTGCGCCATTATGCGTCCCCTGAGGCTACGTGTAACGTATAAAGTATTTGACATCGCCAAATATAATTGCCTCTACTTATACGCAACAGGCATTGAATGATCGGACAATAATGGATATTTTGTAGAAACCCGACCGCTTTTTCAAAGCCATGTATCGTAAAAAACGACTTCCAAAAAGCTACATTATTGTCGGACTTGCGGTGGTTGCTCTTCCCGTGATCTACTTCATCTATTCGTATGTCACCTTGAATCTATGGATCAGTGCGGATGCACACCAGCTGGAGAGTTATCCGCGCGTATTGGTAAAAAATAGGCAAATCGTTTACCATGACCAAAAGCATGATGAGAATATCCGCAACCTGGAGCAAGTCCTGATCCAGTCCAATATGAGTGACAATCGTATTGTCCTCTTACTGTCGAGAAGCGACATCAAGTTCAACCTGCTGGGGACAAAGGCTTATGTAAAGCTCTTCCTCGAAACCGCTCTGCCGACCGATCCTACACAGACATCAAAAATTAAATTGCTAAACATTCTCATAGAGCATGATGACCGCTGGGTGGTTGACCGGGTTCAGAATCTGAGTATTGAATGAAGGAACAAGAAAACAAATAGAACGGTATGTATCAAAAGGAAACAATGTTTTGGGCACTCGTCGAACGGTTGCGTCATTTTATCCAGTGGAAGATTGTGTGCAATTTTTCTTGCACCCTGAATTACTATCCTGCTATTATAGATCAATGAAAATTGGCACGTTAACGCAGAGATTCCTCATTTTCTTGTAACTGGTATGAATATTGCCTGATTTCAAGGTGGAGGTGAAGGATATGAATACGGCTAAAACCGGAATATTAATGATCTTCTTAACTGCACTGCTCATGTTTACAGGGTACGGCCTTGGCTATGCGTTCAAGACCACGGGGTTGATTTATGTTTTCTTCATTATCGCAGTTGGAGTGAACCTGGTTTCTTACTGGTATTCAGACAAAATTGTACTGAAGCTTTACCGCGCACAAGAGGTAAGTCCAGCGGAAAGTCCTGCTCTCCATGAAATAGTGGACCGGCTCGCGGAACGAGCGCGGATTCCAAAGCCCCGTGTGTATATAATCCCGACCGATGCTCCAAATGCCTTTGCCACTGGACGCGACCCGAAGCATGCAGCTGTAGCGGTAACGCAAGGAATAATGCGTCTTCTCAACAGAGACGAGCTCGAAGGGGTGCTGGCGCACGAGCTGAGCCACGTGAAAAATCGCGACACGATGATCTCGACAATTGTGGCTATAATGGCCGGGCTAATTATGATGATTGCCAGTGTGGCACGGTGGGGTTTTATCTTCGGCGGGATGCGTGGAGGGCGTGATAACGCAGGCGGAGCACTCGGCGCACTCCTCTTGATGATCGTCGCTCCTATTGCTGCCATGCTGATTCAATTTGCAATTTCGCGGTCGCGCGAGTTCAAGGCAGACGCCTCCGGTGGTACGCTCTGCCGCAATCCAATGTCGCTGGCACGGGCTCTGGAGAAACTCGATCACGCGGCGCGACACCATCGTCAGATTGCTACGCCCGCAACTTCGCATCTCTTCATCGTCAATCCGCTGACCAAAAGCTCGATCATGACACTGTTCAGCACCCACCCGGCCACGCAAGACCGTGTGCAGAAACTGACAGAGCTGGCCCGGAAGTTCGAGCGCGTTTGATCTGAAAAACACGCTGTCAATCAGCATTGAGCAAGCCACAGTCCAGACTGATAAACAGAGGAGCCTCTTGCTCAATGCAATAAGGTCTGAAAAGAGGAAATGGAAAAACACGATATGACCACAGACGAGCTGACAGATAAGGCACCGCTTGTCAGGGAAAACCATGATCCCGACGTAGAAGCAACGGTAGTCGAGCCTCTGGAAGGAGAGGAAACAGCCGAAGCGCGAGCCGAGCGCTATCTTGATCAGCTCAAACGTGCGCAGGCTGACTTTGAAAATTATCGCAAGCGGGTCGCCAGGGAAAGAAGTACTCTGGCAGATGGCGTAAAACGAGAACTCCTTGCCAGTTTCCTCGAGCTCTATGACGCACTTGGTTCTGCCTTGCAACATCCCGCCAAGGCGCCGCCAGATGCTCAGCCCTACGTGGAAGGTATGCAGCTCATTCGTCAGCGTTTTATGTCTCTGCTCGAGCAGGAAGGCGTCAGGCCGATTAAAGCGGAAGGCACGAGATTCGATCCTGAGTATCACGAGGCGGTAGCCACTGTAAAAGGTGAAGGTGAAGATTCGGGCTTTGTAGCACAGGAGGTACGTAAAGGCTATCTCTATAAAGACATCTTACTTCGCCCGGCAAAGGTCGTGGTGTATGAGTAAGTCCTGATAGATACTGTGTAAATATCTGCAAGTATTTCGCTACTAAACACACATAAAAGAATATGATGGCCACAAAGGATTTCTATAAGATTCTTGGAGTTTCAAAAAATGCGTCCAGCGACGAGATGAAGCGCGCATACCGCAAGCTTGCCCAAAAATACCATCCCGACAAGACCCACGGCAATAAGGCGGCAGAGGAAAAATTCAAAAACGTCTCCGAAGCTTATAAGGTGCTCAGCGACCCAGAGAAGCGCAAGCAGTATGACATGATGCGCGACGGGTTCAACCCGTTTGCTGAGCGTTTTGCCGGGTTCCGACCACGCACGGGTTCAACCCAGCAGGATTCTTTCTCCGGGTTCTCATTTGACGACCTGGGTGGATTTGGCGATGTTCTAGATTCCCTGTTTGGCCGAGCACGTCGAACCACCACGCGAGCACGCCCGGTCCCTGAACGCGGCCAGGATATCATTTCTGAAATTACAATCCCCTTTGATATGGCCGTACATGGCAGCCGCCAGAGCATCACTGTCACCAAAGAGGAGCCCTGTCCAAATTGCCAGGGGACCGGAGCACAACCTGGCAGCCGGGTCTCGACCTGCCCGCAGTGTCAGGGATCAGGCTCCATTCTATTCTCCCAGGGCACATTCGGGGTTAGCCGTGTCTGCCCGAACTGTCTCGGTACGGGACAGCTTATCAGCAAGCCATGTACTGCGTGTAAGGGCTCGAGGGTTGCCACGAAAACAAAAACAATCCGGGTGAAGATACCTGCGGGAATTAAAGATGGACAGATGATCCGCCTTGCAGGGGAAGGAGAACCCGGTCAGAATGGTGGGAGGAGCGGCGACCTACTGATCAAAGTTACAGTCCAGCCTCACCCCAATTTTGTCCGCAAGAACAATGCCATCTATTCAGAGGAGAAAATCAACCTCGCACAAGCGGTGATGGGCGACCGGGTGAAAGTGCAGACGCTAGACGGGACAGTGACGCTTCGAATCCCTCCAGGTACGCAGCCTGGAACCTTGTTTAAACTCAAGGGGCGCGGTGTCACGAAACACAATGGCACGCGCGGCGATCATTTCGTCCGCATTAAAGTCAGTACGCCGACAAATCTCACCCCTGAGCAACAGGAACTGTTTAAGAAATTCGCCCAGGATTCGAAGCTCGTCTAAAAAACCCCAGGCCTTTTGGTGTCTCTGTCCTGCCTACTTGGAGCGGTAGTAATTCCCTCCTTCAATAATGAAGACGCTGTGCCAATACCCCTCAAATCACGGGAACACCGGGAGTGGAAGTGTTTCGATTATTGCGCGGTCGAGGATTAGTGATGCTTCGGCTGCGTCATCGGGATTGAAATTGAGTATGTCAAAGGAAACGAGTAGGTCTTCGCCAACACAGTTCGCTGGAGGCAAGAAGTAGAGCCGGTCGTATGTGGTGTTTGTGGTACCGGGGGAATTTGCCCCGTCGCCCGCGCTTGAAATCCCGAAGGTGTGCGAGGCTTGCAGATTACCGGTGTTGTACCGCAGGCGCATCTCTGGAACCTGCGCCTGGGTGGTCACGTCGCTGCGAATTTCAAATGTTCCCCGATATAATCGGTTTGCCTCAATCGTTATATCCGCTGGATCATTCACCCAGAAGCCAAACGTATTCGTATTGGTTATCGCGCGTAGCTCAAGTGCACCGCTAGAATAGATATACTGCGGCGGGCTGAACGCTATCGGCGCGCCACCCGTTGTCCAGCCATCCTGACTCAACTCAAAGGTATAATTCTGAACTACAGTCGACGCTGACAGCGAATCCAAGGCAAACCGATCCACCGTAACCGTATCCAGGGAAAGTTCTGCCACCGCCGCATCGTCAGGATTGAAGTTAAGCAGGTCGAATGCGAGCATTGCGGCGGTATCATTTCCCGGGGGGACAAAGTAGAGGTCGTAATCCGTGGCCGCCACGGCGGGTGACGCACCGCCAGCACCTGCGCTTTCGATCGAAAGCACATCATACTGCTGCAGGTTTAACGAGTTTGCACGAAGGCGTATCTGTGGAACAAGCCCCTGATCCGTTATATCGGTCGAGACCGTAAACCGCGCCCGATAGAGATAATCCGCATCCGCAGGAATTGCATTCTGTGGACTCTGCCAGAAGCCAAACGTATTCGTATTCGTTGATGAGGTAATCTTCAGGTAGTCAGCTTCCCAGACGAAATCAGGCACGGTATAGACAATCGGTGCCCCACCGGTGATCCACTCCTCGCGATCCGCGACAAAGTCAAACACAATCTGCCAGGGCGTTGGTGTCGGAGTCGGCGTAGGAGTCGGTGTGGGTGTGCCCGTTATTGTCGGCGTGGGAGTTGGAGTAGGTGTAGATGGAATATAGTACTCATCAGCGCCCATGTCATAGTCAGAGCCATCGCCTGGAGGAGGTGGTCCCGTTGGCCCATCACCTCTGCCGTCATACCCTCTGGGGTCGCCTTCAAAGTCTTCGATGAGATCGGCAATCAGGCACCCCGCGTCAATACAGGGTGAGTCCGGCTGAAGATGAAAATCACCATTGGCAGGGTCAACCAATTGGGGATCGGCTGTGATATTCCCGGTGCCGCCGCCTGTCCAAGCCTGAATACAAGAATAATCAGCAGTGACACAACCATCGAGCTGGGAACCATATGAAACGGAATTGTGCCAAATTATGCAGTTCTGGATGGTTCCGTCGCACCAGATGAGGCCGCCGCCGTAATCAGCCGAGTTGCCCGAGATGGTATTGTTCTGGATCGTGCCGTCGCAGTCGTAGAGCCCGCCACCATCAACAGCCGAGTTGCCTGAGACAGTATTGTTCTGGATGGTGCCTTCGCACCAGGTGAGCCCGCCGCCATCTTCAGCCGAGTTGCCCGAGATGGTATTGTTCTGGATCGTGCCGTCGCAATCCCTGACCCCGCCGCCAGCCCAGGACGCCGAGTTGCCCGAGATGGTATTGTTCTGGATCGTGCCGTCGCACCCGATGAGCCCGCCGCCATCTTCAGCCGAGTTGCCCGAGATGATATTGTTCTGGATGGTGCCGTCGCAGGTGTAGAGCCCGCCACCATCATCAGCCGAGTTGCCTGAGACAGTATTGTTCTGGATGGTGCCGTCGCAGCTGTAGAGCCCGCCACCCTTTTTAGCCGAATTGCCCGAGATGATATTGTTCTGGATGGTGCCATCGCACTTGTAGAGCCCACCGCCATAATAAGCCGAGTTGTCCACAATTTTATTGTTTTCAATGGTAGCATCTGTGAGATTTCCATATATTCCACCACCTTGCGTGTATACGTAGCCGTATCCTGCCCCACTCCGTATAGTAAGACCCTTAACCGTACAGGTTTCATTTTCTGTACCTTCGAAGAATATCACAGGATATAATTCATTCCCATCAATGATTGTCATGTCAACGATGTTTTCATCAAGAGGATTAGTGCTTTGTAAGACGATATTCTTACCAAGAAAATGAATATTTTCTATATATGTGTCAGGCAATATCGTTATTACTTCAGACTCAAAGGCAAGGAAAATGCCTTGCTGGATTGAAGCGTAATCTGTGGGAATACTAATTCCCGGGGGTGAATTAATAACGGTTGGATTTGTGCCTCGAAGTATTTCTACGCCATCCATTAGACCATCTTCATCAGTGTCAGACTTATGAACGTTGCTACCGTGAGCTGCCTCATCAGTATCCGCTAACAGGTCGCCATCACTGTCCAGGGAACTATCGTGTTCATCACTTCCCATGTCTACAGAGCTTCCCGCTAATCGGCATTCTCCATCAATATCAGTAAAGTGGTTCCCAAAGAGATAATATGTATTTCCGCCATCAATACAAGGAGATCCTGCCTGAAGATGATAGTCACCACTTGAAGGATTAACGAATTGAGGATTGGATGATATATTTCCTCTCCCCCCGCTACTCCAATCCTGAATACAACTATACCAGGGAGTACTACACGCAGAAATGTCACTCCCGAGAGAACCTGAGTTGCTCCAGATGACGCAATTGATAATAAATCCATTACAATAGCGGAGCCCACCGCCAAAATCAGCCGAGTTGCCTGAGATGGTATTGTTCTGGATGGTGACATCACACCAGATAAGCCCGCCGCCTTGATCCTGAGCCGAGTTGCCCGAGATGGTATTATTCTGGATGGTGCCGTCGCACGTGGAGAGCCCACCGCCATTATCAGCCGAGTTGCCCGAGATGGTATTGCTCTGAATGGTGCCGTTGCAACCGTAAAGTCCGCCGCCATCCCAGGACGCCGAGTTGTCCGAGATGATATTGTTCT
>CAYVXD010000100.1:13255-15581 GCA_964454265.1 uncultured Candidatus Sumerlaeota bacterium
ATCACCATTTGGCCATGAACCATAGGCTATATTTGATGACATTTTGTTAAATTCGATCTTTGCTTTTGTACGATTCCCGTTGATACCCCCTCCGAGAGGAGCCTTGCCGTTTCTAATGGTGAAGCCGGAAAGTAGGCAGGTCTCATTTTCTGAGCCGGAAAAAGTGACCACGGAACCAGCCTGATTGCCGTCAATGATGGTGCTGGCGACCACGGAAGGGTTCTCTGGGTCAGTAGAGCGCAGGATGATATTTTTACCACCAAAGTTAATGTTTTCCTGATAGGTACCTGGGTACACAATAATTTCATCCCCGTCAACAGCACCATTTATCGCGGTCTGAATTGACTCCCCAGGAGAAACGATAATATCTCCCGCAATGGCGTCTTGAATAGTCGGCTGTTCAGATGGCACGTGGATGGTCGTTGCTTGTAGTGAGACACTTAGAAAAGTAAAGATTAAAAGCGCAATAGCAATGTGCAAAAGTTTCATGATGTCCCACTCCTTTGATTCAGTAGAATCAGAATCAAAAATACATCCAACTATAGTTATACTAGTGATCAGAAAAGTCAAGAAATAATTGATCCCTATGTAGATAAAATTCTTGATTTTAATAAAATTTAATAAAAGTGTGCCCTTTCGAGAAATGGGATGTTGAGTTGTGGTGTTTCAGGGGCTATTTCGGGCTATTTGGGGGTATTTGGGGACTATTTCGGGGACTATTTCGGGGACTATTTCACTATTTTGGGTGTATTTCAGAGTATTATGGCGCAGAGTAGCTGCGCACGCGAAGCGGCACGTCGAGCTCTTCTTCAGCAAGCTTCCGACACCTGGCAATGTTTACCCCTGGAAAATCCACTGCGCTGACGTGAACCTGGCCAATGGCCTGCTTGGCCTTTCGGGTGAACTCCAGTACAGCCGTGAAGGCTTTCTTCGGCAGCTTCGGCAGGCACAGCTTATTGTACGTAGTTTGATTGTGCGCATTCAGACTGATTGAAATAGAATCAATCAGACCTCTGAGCTCAGGCAGGATGTCACGCCCGTTAATTAGATTCCCCTGGCCATTGGTATCCAGCCGGATCGGCACACCCCGAGCCTTCAGTTGTTTTGCAACTGCTTTCACTGTGTCCAAGCGCATGGTCGGCTCGCCAAACCCGCAAAATACAACTTCATCAAATTCCTCCACATCACCAGCTGCCTGCAGGATCTCTTCTTCGCTGGGCTCCCGGTCGAGCTTCAAATAGTGGCCCTTTACCACGTAATCATTGTTGCTGCGACAGAAGAGACATCTATTCGTACACTGATTTGTAATATTCAGATACAGGTTATGTCCGATTGGATAGGCAATCTTCCCGACAGAATCACCCGGCCAGCCGAATAGTCTAGTCGCATTATAACGTGTGATGGCCGCAATATCTTTTAGAGTCAGGTTGCGCAGCTCGGCCACATGGCGCGCAATATGCTTTATATAGCTCGGTTCGTTGCGCTGTCCCCGTTTGTGCTGCGGGGCCAGGTAAGGTGAATCAGTCTCCAGCACCACACGATTCAAGTTAATGTCTGTGACCACTGCGCGCAGGGGCTCCGCATTGGGATACGTTATAGGCCCCCCGATCCCTAGATAGTATCCCATAGTCAGAAGTTGCTCGGCATCATTCATCGTGCCAGAAAAGCAGTGCACCACTCCTGGCCGCTCGCGCCTTGGTTGTTTTTTCAATATCGCGATAAGGTCACCGTATGCCTTCCGGCAATGAATAATCGCCGGCAGGTTCAACATGCGTGCGAGGTTCAGCTGCTGGCGAAACACCTGTGTCTGCAATTCGGGTGCCGAATTACGATAATGATAGTCCAGGCCAATTTCGCCAATGGCAACGACCTTTGGATCCTCTGCCAGCGAAGCAAGATGCCCCTCAACCTCGTTCGAATAGAAGCCGGCATAGTGCGGATGGACCCCGACACTCGCCACGAGCATTGGATAGATGTGGGCCAGAGCAACGCTTATCTTGCTCGTTTCAAGCTTGTCACCGACGGTAACAATCCGCTCTACTCCTGCTTTCTCTGAGCGCTTGACAACCTCCCGTAAATCGCGCTCGAACTTCTTGTCCGTCAAATGAGCGTGTGCGTCAACCAGCATTTCGTTTCCCGCTGCATTTCTGAAACTTCGTTCCAGAAGCGCTTCTTTCGAATTTGCATTTCTTTTTCAAAGCTAATGAGGCATAAAATTTCTTGCAAGCACTTTTTCCTTGATGGACAACCTACGCACATTCGCGCTTACTACTACTTGGCAAGAAGGGGCGACCCGACCGCCACGGCGGGTCGCCCCTTCTGAATC
>CAYVXD010000101.1:0-15393 GCA_964454265.1 uncultured Candidatus Sumerlaeota bacterium
TCCATACCTTCCAGGCGCTCAATTACTATATGACAGGACGCCTGGATGATGCCAGGGTAGAGATTCGCCAGGCATACGCCGTGCAGAGGCAAGAACAGGAGAAACACGCGAAAGATTTGTACGAGCTCGAGCAGACCGCACAGACAAGAAACCTTGATACGAACACCATCTGGAAAACGGTGCTGGATCAATATGAAGATCAGGCAGCAGTTGCTGCGCGCACGGCAAATGCCTACCTGAACGCCTTCACCTATTACCTCTCCGCTTTAGTGTACAAAGCCAACAAGGAACCGAACGATGCATACATAGACCTGAAGACTATGCATCTCCTGCGTCCGGAGTTTCCATATGCCCATCCCCAGCTGATTGAGCTCGCCACGGCTAGCGGTTTCTGGGAGGACGTGCCCGGCTGGGAGCAGAAATTTAATCTCTCGCGTAACGACATTCCTGAGGACAGCGCCGAACTTGTAGTCATATACGCGTGTGGCTGGGCTCCGGAAAAATACCAGATTAAAATCCCCATTCCAATACCTTATGACCATCGTCTCTATCTGATCCCGATCGCTTTCCCAAAGTACCGTTTGCTAGATTCGCCCATCCAGCACCTCACAGTCCTGGACAACCATGCGCCCTTGGGTTCTACAGCGATTCTGTTTGACACTGATGCCACGGCGGTACGCAACCTTCGCGATAAGCTCTTGCGCCTGGCCATTAAGCAGGCCTTACGCGCTGCCATTAAAACCGCAGAGCAGAAGTACGCCTACGACCAGTCAGGCCTGGCCGCCTCGCTGGCCGTCGGCATCTTGAATGTTCTCATTGAGCAAGCGGATCTGCGCAGCTGGCTCTCGCTTCCGAAAAACATCCAGGTGGCCCACTTTTACCTTCCTTGCGGTGAGCATAATTTTGCCTTGCAATTCATAGCACCGGAAGGTAGGAATATTTTCCAAGATAACATCACGATGACATTGCGTGCTGAGAAAATTCACGTCCTGCTCGTGCGCACATTCGGCGATCAGTACTTTATCCAGCAGTTCTGATTTTTCGATAGCTCACGAGAGCATTCAGGTGCCTGATTGGTACACCATCACATTTGAAATGAGGAGGAGGAAAATCGGAGACTGTCCCAAGCGAGGAACGAGCGTGTGGACTGTACCCCATTTTCCTAAAGAGAGGTTTCAAATCATGGAAAGAAAAGCCACTCGTACTGGAATCGTAATTTTTGCTCTGTTTCTTCTAGTTCCTCTTCTTTGCGCCACAAGCTGCCATCGAAGTGCCAGTAATATCGCCATCGGCACGGTTAGCATTTCTGGCGACATATTGAGCCTGGACAAGAAAATCGTGACTAATGATCTGCTGCTCAGGTGGCGAATAAAAATTCTGGATGTAAAGGCTCGCCGCGAAGGAGATTTCATCGTAGCCCAGGTGGTCTTGAAAAATAATCGCAAGCGTTCCTACAATGGCGAATACCTGTTTGAATGGTTAGACAAGGATGGGTTTAAAATTGATTCCCCGGTAGAACACTGGGCCCCTGTGGTTATCCACGGCGAGGAAGAAAAGTATCTGCAGACCACTGCCCCGAGCCCGCAGGCCGCGACGTTTAAGCTCCACTTCCGCCGACCGTATCCAGTTAGGTACTGAATGGCTTGCGTCGTTGTCCCTCCGCCTACGGGCCGTTAGAGCACGAACGCGAATACGAAAGGAGCATCAAACCATGAAATCGAACATTTCATCACTCTCGTTCCTGAGGTCGCCAGGTCTCCTGTTGAGCCTGATCGCCCTCCTTATCATCTCGATCGGATGCGCACGCAAGGTCGGCTACGGCGATGCTCAACAACAGGAAACCCTCACTGTAGACTTTGGGTCAACCGACCTCCAGCTCATTGCCGAGCAAATGGTCAACTCCATGCTGCGCATTCCGCTGTTTGAAAGGGGTGAGAGGCCGGTTGTCTTTGTAAGCTCAGTAAAGAACAAGACCATGGAGCATATTGACACCAAAGGAGTGACCGACAAGATTCGCACCGCGATGATCAAATCCGGCAAAGTCCGCTTTACGGCCACTTCCGACATTCCAAACGAGATTCTCGACCAGCTGGAGTATCAGAGAGGGTCCGGACTGGTTGATCCGCGGACCAGGAAAGAATACGGCAAGCAAATCGGAGCGGATTACATTCTATATGGAGAAATCGGCTCGATTGTAAAGCGCGCGGGCCGGCGCACGGACGTCTACTATAAAATCACCCTGAACCTAGTTAACATTCAGACCGCCATCATTGAATGGGCTGACGAAAAAGAAATCCGCAAAACTGAAAAGAAACCCGTTATCGGCTGGTAGCAGCCAAGCGACGCTAACAGAATGAAATTATTATGCGCCTAAAGCGTATTAACCACTACGACACAACGTATACAATAGTAGGGGCGACCCTCGTGGTCGCCCTTTTATTTTAAGGAAATGCGTTTTATATTTGTGTGGAGTGCGTCCGCCAAGGCGGACACCCTCATAAATCGAGCAGAGCTTCGGCTTCCCTCGCAAGCTGCGCTTCCGAGCAGTAAGCCTGCCCGCCTCAGGCGCGAAAGCGGTAGCTACACTTCGCTGCGCTACCGCACTCCAAAACATTAAAAAGAAATAGGGGCGATCCGCCGCGGCGGATCGCCCCTACATTTTTGCATTTTAAATGCGCCTTAGGCGCATAACCCAGTGGTGGCACGGGCATCACGCCACAGGCGCATTTTCAACCTGCCCGTGGAATGAAATCTTCTAAGTAGCCTTTATGCTTGCCCAGGCGATGTGCTCCGTGCGTCCAAACTTACCGGCCCTGCTCCAAAGTACACCACCATAAGTAACCCACCAAGAATAGCCAGATTCTTCACGAACATGATCATCTGTATGGGGTCGGAAAGTTTAGTATGAAAAATAAGTGTGGTAGGAACCATGAATACAACCAATAGGGTGGCGCCCCAGCGCGCTTTGTAGCCAATCAACACCGATAGCCCACCAGCAGCCTCCAAAACGATCGCACCGATCAGAAACAGACCAGTAAATGGCATACCATAGTTAGCCATAAACTGCTGCGTGCCAGCTGGGTCCATAATCTTGCCCAGTGCGGACTTCAGGAAAATTGCAGACATGAAAATCCGCGCTATGAGCGGAATAAAGTTTCTCATGGCATAGTATCCCTCTTCCTTTTAGTTATGATAATACCATGCAGCCCAGGATTTCCGGGCTTTGCAAAGTTCCTCACGGCATTTTGATGAGCCCGCAAATCGCGACAAACTCTGCGCGCCGCCATCACGCTCTCACCTGCCGTTTATTTCAGACGGTGCAACTCGGCCGGCTCACCAAACGCTTCCGCAGCATTCTTCACAACGAACTCCTGCAACGCTTTGGTGGACGCTGTAAGAACTATGGTGGTTTCATTGCCTTTTACGAGACGTTCGTGCGCGATGGTGACTTTCTTACTATCTATAGCCTCCTCAAGCCAATCGGGATTCATCCCTGCAATCCCCAGAACATCCTTTTCTTTGTCTATCCGAATTCTGTAAAAGGTATGCACCGGCAGCAGGTGAATTTTGTAGAAGTTTGGCTTGATGTCTGGCTCCTCTGGGTAAAGGTCCAGGAAGAGCATCTCTCCCAGTCGCACCAGGTGCGCCTCAAATTTACCCGGCACTCCTTCTTCCGTGATCGTTAACTCATAGGCGTTGTCTCCAGACTTGGTAAATGTCCAGGTGTCAGTTTTATCTTTCTCACTCCAGACGCCTACCAGTATTGGTTCGAATGTCACATCCTTTTCCGTATAGAGCGGATGCAAAGAAGGAACACAACCCAACACCAATACAGTAATTCCAACCGCAACCAACATTTTCGTGATTCGCATTTTTCCACCCTCCTTACTAGGATAACAGCCCAAGATTTTATTGCCGCGGTTTTGCTAAAGTTGCAAATTAGCCTTATTACGTTTTACCAAAGAACGTCTTCGCCCTGAATAATCTCAACCGTTGCTTTTTGTTCTTCTATGGTAATCCCGGAGTAAACCGTAGCTGCCATCTGCATGAAGATAGGATTTTTGTTGGTGTCCGCTAGACCCCAGATATGCCACGGTGGCGATGGATAGAGCTGAATAGACGTGCCTTTGCTTGATATAAACCTCCCGCTGTCCATATTCCCAAAGAAATACCACGGGTCGCCTTTGCCTGCTAATGATCCCGGCTTCTCCCTGGTCGCCCTTCCATCAGTTACATCAGAAGGAAGCCAGCCATAATTCGGCAGGTAAAACTCAGGCCACACGTGATAATTCTTCTTCGCTTTGCAGACCCAATGTCCATTTGCCACCCTGGCAGGTATTCCCACTGCTCTGCACAAGCTGACAAAAATGAGGCTGTACGAACCACAATCGCCAGTTCGCCTTGGCAAACAGTATCTTATGCCCCTATTAGGTGGGTATTTATACGATATGTTATCCACACACCAGCCGAAGATGGCCTTCGCTTTTAAATAAGGATTCTCTTCATCTCCAACTATCTCTTCAGCGAGATTGATAACCTCAGGCGTTAATTCCATGAATTCCTGCGTTCTGGTATAATACCTGTACACCGCATCCTCAGTGTCATATTTCGCGACAGCATCAGGGTCTATCCTGGAGGCCGTTTCGTACGCCTTGAATTTAAAGCGGCGCGTAATGGTTATATCTTTACCTCCCTCTATTCTATCCGATAAGTCCCAGAACTCCAGAACATTTCCATCTATGTCTTTTGAAACAATCTTATCCGGCTCAGGGGTTATTGATATATATTCAACATCTCTTTGATTCGGATATTCTCTTTGCCTTGCCACGTAGAGGAGCAAGACTGGCATATCAACCTTCTTTTCTGCTGCCCAGGAAACCGGCTCTTCAGAAAACTCATATAAAGTAACTGTATCTGAATCTGACCTTTTTATTCCATTGAGATGATAGGTTGTTTTCAGCTCAACAACTCTCGGATTAATAAAATGTTCCCCTACGACAGTGGCCTCTGTATTTTTCCTTTCAACTCCTTTATGGGTACATCTCGAACAGCCCAAAGCAGTCATCACCAGCAGCAATAATATAATGAAGTTTCTCATCTCACACTCCTGAATTATTGTTCCGCCTCCCTTATACCCAGGGCCGGAAAGCCAAGTCGAGTTTCACTTTATCGAGGAATAGGATAGCACTGGCCCAGGCTTCGGGATTGAAGTCCAATAGGCCAAAGATGACGCCGATGCCAAAGTTAAGGGCACACTATGAAAAGATTAAAGGTATGGCAGACCTCGTAGCCGTAAATGAGCGGGTCGCGCTGCGTGCGCCAGAATTTGAACCGCTCTTCGTTCTTCAACAAATACCCTGGAATGGCTCACGACTCAAGGAATCGCTCCATGACGGGGCTTGGTGGTTCGGAGCGCTTCTATAGGCATACGGGAATCCTTGATTTAATTTTATGCTCGACGATGATTCATCTATCCGCGCCTTCCTTTCCCACATTGCCTTGTGTGGGGGGAAACCATTCACCCAAACACGCCCTCAACCGAAGAAAAGCCTTATCCGTACAGCGACTTACACTAACACTTTGCGCCAGCCGGGAATAGATGGAGGACGATCGCGGCGTTCTCGAGCGCTGAAGAGCTTCCTCCATGGCCTCCTTAGGACTATTAGGTTTTAGTTGGCTGCCCGATCGATACTTTTCGTTCAGTAGGCTTTCAAGGTCATCGGAGGACATGCCGAGAACAAGTGGAACATGAGGAGAATCGCTCCAAACCCAGATTTCCAGTTCCGGATCCAGAACTATCACGGTCGACCGCCTGATCCACCCTGCGCTATCAAGCCGAGTCTGCACTTCTCTGGCGATGTCTTCGGCGGATCCAACCCTCCCGCAGCCTTGTCGGTCAAACATTACAAGGGCATAAGCGTATTGTTCAGTTAGCGGTGCCAAGAACTTGTGAGCCTCATTCAGAATGCCGGGATCTCGGTAAGGATGCACAAATAAATCGGCCGATACAGAACGAATGCCGAGGGCTTCCGGCCGCTGTAATAGCCTCCGAATGCCTGCCTCCATGTTTTTGTCTGCAAGCAATACTACCAGATCGTTTCTCTGGATTGAGACCTGTTTCTTCACCCAAGTACCCCTGAGGCATAAAGAACGCCCAAATTTACCTGACCTTTCCAATCCCTTAATTTTGGATGATCCTTCCCGCTTACAATGTCGGTGGCTCCGCTAGGCATCTGTGCAAAGCAGAGTAGCTGCTCAGGTCTAGCCAACCCAAGAATAAGTGCCGAATGCGTGGCCAATAACACCTGTCCTTCGTAAACCGAACAGAGTGACTGAAAAACGGCCTCCATTGCCCTTGGATGAATGCCATTCTCCGGCTCTTCAATCAGGTAGATTCTATCCGCTTGAGGGAGATAGGCCAAAAGCGTCAGCGCCAGAAGACGTAGCGTGCCGTCTGAAATTAGCCAAGAAGGGGCCTTCACGCCAGAATCGTATGTAGCAAGCAAATACAGATGGCGGTCTTCTGGCCGTTCCATGACTTCAAAGCCTACAAGATCGCTCAGCACGGTTTGTACGTGACCAAGCCAATTATCGTACTTGGATGGGAACTTATTCCGCAACTCTCGAAGCACCAAAGGCAGATTAGAACCATCAGGCTGAAAAACGCGCGGAGCGGTCGGAGAACAGGGTTCACGCATGGCACGGCTGTTTAGCGCAAGAACCTGTACTCCCTCCTCGAGTACTTTTCGGGCCCAAGTAGAAATTGGAAAACGTTCCTCTTCTGCGGGAACAAGGGCGAGAGCTGCTTTCTGTGGCCCGGGGCTCATAGGAAAATTCCACTCTGTGGTCTCTGAAAAAAAGTGAGCCTTACCCGCTTTGGTTAGGGAAATAACCTTTTTCCGGCCGGATGGTGTGCGTGCATGCTTTTCAAGGACAATCGTATTCGGTGGGAGATGTTCCCCAGGGAAAAGGGAAGGCTGAATCAGCTTACTAGCCTGGTCACTATCGCGCATCAAAAAGAAGTTTTCTCCTACCGGACGAATGCCACCTTCCTGCTGGTCAACACTGATGCTAACTTCGTAGCGGCAATGCGTGTACCCATCCCCGCCCTTCTGTACCTTTGTTTTGAGTTCTTTAGGCAGCCTCAACTCAACTGCGAGCTGGAATTCGTTTGCCTCTTGTTTCCATATGAGTTCGTTCAAGGACTTTGCGCGATTTAATACAGCCCGCTCAGGTCCATCCCGGAGCAGCTCACCCAAAAATGCCACTACGTCTAAGAACGTGCTTTTGCCGCTGGCATTCGGGCCTACCAAAACGTGGAAGGGCAAGAGGCGCCGGGATACATAATTCAGGCATTTATAATTGAGAGCCTCAATCCGGGAAATCATGATTCAGCCTCCACTCCTATGATCTTCGCATTATTATTCCCAAACATGCCCATAGGAATTGAAATTCAAGAATGCTATGCTCTCGAAAACGAAGTTTGCCTTTACTGCTGTAGTCGCCAGCATTGACTTGTGAAGCGTTTTTGATATATAATTGTATATCCAAGCAATTTGGGGGAATACCTCCTAATATTCACATTCATGCTGCGTTTCTGTCAAATTGAAAAATCTATACTGTCGCTTTACTAAGGGCATTTCCCACTCACGATAATGCATGAAAAAGATTAAGCCTCTACGCCAGTGTTTTTTTGAAGCGGCGGGTGGCGAGGAGGAGCATGATGAGGCCCATCACCGCCAGTGCCGTCATTTGGGGCCACAGGACGCTCGGCCCCACGCCTTTGAGGAAGATGCCGCGCACAATGACCAGGAAGTAGCGAAGCGGGTTCAGATAGGTGAGCCACTGAATGACTTCCGGCATATTGGCAATGGGGAACATGAATCCCGAGAGCAGTACTGCCGGGAAGAAGAAGAAAAACGTGGTCATCATTGCCTGTTGCTGGGTCTGGCTGATTGTGGAAATCAGGAGTCCCACGCCGAGCGCCGTCATCAGATACAAAGCAGTTGCAAAGAAAAGCAATAATAGATTGCCGCGAACGGGCACCTGGAACCAGAAGACAGCGACCAGCGTGATCAGAATCACATCGGCGAACGCGATGAGCGCGAAGGGTACGGTCTTGCCGAGTATGAACTCGCTGGAAGTGATAGGGGTGACCATGATTTGCTCCATGGTGCCGATCTCTTTCTCGCGCACAACAGCCATACTGCTAAGCAGCAAGGTAATCAGCATCACAAGCAGTGCAATCACGCCGGGGACGTAGAAATTCCGACTCTCCAGATTTTCGTTAAACCAGGCGCGTGTCTCAAGCTCCACCTGCCCGGTTTTTTGAACCACGCCTTTCAGCCGCGAAAGCCGCATGGCCAAAACTTTTTCCGAGAACCTTCCGGCAATTCTGGCGCTGTAGTTCAGTACGATCCCTGCCGTGTTGGAGTCGGTACCGTCCAGGATCACCTGCAGTTGAGCGGTGCGACCAGCACGCAGCTCTTCTCCGAAGCCCTTATTCATACGAAGGATTGTCTGTGCCTTTCCGCTGTCAAGCAGGTAGCGCGCACGGCGCTCGCTATTCACATACTCAATGATATCAAAATAGCCGGAATCAGCAAACCGACTTACCAGTTCACGGCTGGTGAAACTGTTGTCAAGATCGTATACCGCTGTGCGAATGTGCCTGACATCAGTGGTTACGGCATAGCCAAACACGAGCACCTGAATGATTGGCATGAGGAAAATCATGCTCTTCATCCTGGGATCTCGGAAGAGTTGGATGAACTCCTTAATAAGCATGTGCCTGATCCGCTCGATCATGGCTACACCAGCTTCTTCTTGAATTTTATGTTGGCCAGAAAAAGAACGAAGATGCCAAAGACGGTCAACAGGACAGCTTCGCCAGCCAGGATTTCCAACCCTACACCTCTCATGTAAATACCCTTGAGCAGGGCCACGAAATACCTGGCCGGGATCAGGTACGTAATCAGTTGAATCGGTGTCGGCATATTGCCGATTGCATACATAAAGCCCGAAAGAAGAAACGAGGGCAAAAACGTGAGAACCATTGCCATCTGATTTGCCAGGAGCTGGCTTCTCGCCACTATGCTAATCATCATTCCCAGCGATAGAGCACCTGCCAGGAAGATCGCTGCCATGCCAAAGAGCAGCGCCACGCTGCCACGCAAAGGTACCTGAAACAGAAATTCCCCCATCAGCACGGCGAGCAGCACATCGAACATTCCGATAGTGAAGTAAGGGAGCAGCTTGCCCAGAATCAGCTCCGGCCCTTTCACCGGTGTGGAGATCAGCTGTTCCATTGTGCCGCGTTCCCATTCGCGAGCAACGGTAAGGGAGGTCAGAAGTGCAGCGATCACCATCATAATCACTGCGATTAGACCAGGGATTATGTAGTTTTTTGATTCCATATCGATGTTGAACCAGACGCGGGGACGAACGTCGAGCGGCATAGTGAGCGTACGACTGCCGCTGCGTTGCATCTGCTGGAGAGCAACGCCCTGAGAATAAGCCAAAGTTACCGCTTCAGCGTAGCCTGTTGCGAGCGTTGCGGTGTTCGAGTCGCTCCCATCAAGGATCACCTGAACCGGAGCGGGGCGCCCCGAGTTGATGCGCCCGGCGAAGCCAGTTGGAATCACAAGTCCCACAAGGGCTCGGCCAGAATCAATAGCACGCTCTAGTTCATGGTAGTTGCGTACGTAACCGCGAACTGAGAAATAGTGAGAGCCGCTGAACCGGCTGATGAACTCCCGGCTCGGGTGCGAAAGATCCTGATCCCATATCACCATTGGCACGTTATCCACATCAAGGGTCAGCGCATAGCCAAAAAGAATCAGAAGGAGCATCGGAATGGCAATAGCCATGCCAAGGCTTCTTGGATCGCGGAAGATATGGATGAATTCCTTGCGGGCGACGGCCCGAACACGAGCGAGTTTCATCGGCGCACCTCTTGCTGGGGCTTTTCGGCCCGGTCACGGGCCTCGATCAGCCACACAAATACGTCCTCAAGCGAAGGCGCAATCTTCTCTACGTGATACGCGCGAGGTGGAAATCCGGACTTGCCGAGGAGGTCACGAATCGCTCCCACAGCCGCATCACCGTTTTCAGCCACTACGTGCAGCCCTTTTCCGAACAGTGCAACGTCTTTTATTCCCGCGAGCTTCTCAATCTCTCCCATGGTGTCCTGAGGACGTTCGCACATCACTTCCAGAACCTCTTCCTGCGTAAGTTTGTTTTTCAATTCCCCCGGAGTTCCCATCGCGATCAATTCGCCTCGATAGATCAGGCCGATGCGATCACAATACTCAGCTTCATCCATGTAGTGAGTTGTGACGAATACAGTGACGCCCTTTCCTGCCAGCGAGTAGATCAGATCCCAGAACTGGCGACGGCTAATGGGATCCACGCCGGAGGTCGGCTCATCGAGGAAAATAATTGGCGGCTCGTGGAGAATCGCGCACCCGAGCGCCAGGCGCTGCTTCCACCCACCTGAAAGAATGGCTGTCCGGGAGTTTCGATGCTCCTTAAGGCCAGCCATCTCGATCACCCACTCCTTACGCTCTTGCTTCTTTTCCGGAGCAATACGATATATGCCGCTATAGAAGTCAATATTCTCCTCAACCGTAAGATCTTCGTAAAGCGAGAATCTCTGGCTCATATACCCAATGTGCGATTTGATCTTCTCCGGTTCAATACGGATGTCGAAACCTGCGACAGTTCCGGAACCACTACTTGGTGCGAGAATGCCGCAAAGCATGCGAATGGTCGTAGACTTTCCAGCCCCATTGGGGCCTAGAAAGCCGAAAATCTCGCCTGCCTTTACCTCGAAACTGACGCGATTCACCGCAATGAAGCTGCCGAAGCGCCTCTCGAGATCTTTCACAACGACGGTTTCATTATTTCCAGTACCATTCATGATTTTTCGCTGTCCCTTGTAAGGACTGATACGAAAACATCCTCGAGTGATGGTTCGATCGTTCGGAGACCATAGAGTTCAAAGCCAGCTTGAGAAAGGACTGTTTCCACTTGCCTGGCAGTCGCTTGAGGTTCTCGTGTCACGACATGAATGCGGTTACCGAAAAGGCCCACCGAATCGGCTTTCACCTGTTCGCGCAACAATTCGGTAGCCCTGCGTGGGTCAGATGATCGAATTTCAATGATCGTGCCGCGCATGAGGTCTTTCACCTCCTCGGGCGTTCCGCAAGCAAGCAACTTACCTCTATGGATGAGACCCACGCGGTTGCAGCGTTCCGCCTCATCGAGGTAAGCAGTTGAGACGAAAATCGTCACCTTTTGTCGAAGTAATTGATAGAGAATGCGCCAGAAGTCGCGGCGAGAGGCCGGGTCGACGCCGTTTGTCGGCTCGTCCAGGAAGAGTACTTTTGGTGTGTGGATCAGGGAGCATGCAAGGCCAAGCTTTTGTTTCATCCCACCTGAGAGATTGCCAGCTAAACGCCTCTTGAAGGGCACGAGGTTGCTGAAGGCCAGCAGTCGGTCTATCTTCTCTTGCCGGCCTTTTCGAGGCACGCCGTAGATGTCACCATAGAAGTGAATGTTCTCAAGCACTGTCAGATCTGGATACAAGCCGAAGCGCTGGCTCATGTACCCGATCTTCTCTTTTAGCGCTTCTCCCTCTTTCACAATATGATGGCCAGCCACCCATGCATCACCTGATGTAGGCTCCATGATTGCGGTCAAAAGGCGCATGGTCGTTGTCTTGCCTGCGCCGTCTGGCCCCACGAGGCCGAATAGCTCACCTTCGGTCACTGTTAATGTAAAACTGTCAACAGCGGTCAGGCCATTGAAAGATTTTGTCAGGCCATCAGTTCGAATTGCATCCATGCTTCGCGCTACCTTGCAGGGTTTAGCAGTATCTGCGCGTCCGCAGGCATTCCAGGCTTCAGCTCCATGTTTGGATTGCGAATTTCTATCTTTACCCGATAAACCAACTTTACGCGTTCTTTGTCCGTCTGAACATTCTTAGGTGTAAACTCGGCCTCAGAGGCGATGAAAGAGATATGCCCTTCATAATGCTTACCTGGGTAAGTATCCGTTGTTATATGCACGCTCTGACCGAGCTTCACCCTGCCCAGGTCGGTCTCGTTAATGTACGCGCGTAGCCATACATTTTCCAGATCGCCAACTGTGACTACCGGCGTTCCAGGAGCGACGTATTCTCCCGGCTCGACGTTTTTCGATAGCACAACGCCGGAGAGTGGGGAGAGCAGCGTTGCATAGCCCAGCCGTGTCTCTGTCAGTGCGAGCGACTCTTTTGCTTGCTGGAGGCGGGCGCGCGCCTGATCAATGGTTTCCGTGCGAGGGCCCTTTTTAACCAGGGCATATCGGTGTTTTGCCTCATTCAAGGCCTCCCGTGCTTGTTCAATCTGTTCCTTTCGCGGTCCCTCTTTTATCAGTTCCAGCTGTTCCTCGGCTTCTCTTGAGCGCGCCTGTGCTACTGCGTAAGCAGTCTTCGCTGCATCATATTCTTGTGCGGATGCGACGTTTTCTTCACGAAGTTTGCTCTGCCTTTCATACTCGACCTGCAGGTTCTCTGCCTCGGCCTCTGCTCGTTGTACTGTTGCTTCCGCAGCAGCCACTTCCTGAGGCCTTGAGCCAGCGAGTAACTCGTCAAGCCGGGCTTGCGCCTTTCGTACGCTTGCTTCCGCCTGAGCAATTTCTTCTGGTCGGGAGCCCGCTTCAAGCTCAGCCAACGCCGACTTGGCAGCCTCAACCTCTGCTTTGCGAAGGGCAACTTCCTGAGCAAGCTCAGTTCCGTCGAGCAAAGCAACCAGCTGACCGGCCTTGACAGTTTCACCCTCTGAAACCGGGCGCTCTTCAACTAGTCCGGCGATCTTGAAGCTTAATTCCGCATCAGTGACCTCGATGTTGCCAGAAACGCGAATGACATGTTCTTCCCCCTGTGACTTGCTGTGAACGTAGATATAGATCAACGCTCCAGCTACCACCATAACCAAAGGTATAAGGATCAGTTTCCTCTTATTTTTCATTACTGCACCTCCAATCTGAACATCATTTCACAAACTATCTTATACTGCAATTATCAGAGGCGGTCAATTCTCATTTTTTGAACTAGCACTTCCACTTGTTTGGCATTCTCTCACGCTAATTACGTATTCACCAGAGCTCATGATCTCTCAAGAAGCGCCGCTTGCATTGCGTCTCCAACACATGGGTGAATGGGAAGAGAACTGCATAAGGAAAGACGAAAAAGTGTTGACGACACTGTGTGGTATGCGATTACATTCATTCAACGCAGGCGGAGATTTTTAAGATCAGGCGTTGCACGATTGGCGCTGACTGCAATTAAAAGGGAAAGAGCGATACCACCATGATTGCAATAGCCTATATTCTCGCAGTCATCCTGGGCCTTTTCGGACTTGTATTTATTATTGGCTCGCAGGGAATAATTTTACGTATTATCGTCGGCATCGTTTTACTGATTGCCGCCGGAGCACTTATTTTCATGGCTCGAATGAGACCTAAACAAATTCACCTTGTCCAGAAAATGAAAATAGACCTCAGCGGAGATGTTAGCCTGGAAAGCTTGAAATGTACTTCCTGCGGTGGGCGATTGGGTGAAAAATCCGTAACCGTTAAGGCCGGCGCGGTATTTGTAAATTGTGAATATTGCGGCGCAACCTATCAAATTGAAGAGGCTCCCAAGTGGTAATCTCGCTGTTCAATAAAAGCACACATCCCCTCAGCAGCGTAAAACCATTACAGTCTTTAATCCACTGGATTCGCCAGGATATTCAGGGCTTCTTAACAGCTTTTATTCCCGCAGGCTCTATCAAGAAGAAACTTCATACGTACAGAATAAATCGGCATGATGGGACAAAGAGAATTCATCTCAGATTAGAAGAAAACGGCTCAGGGGTTCTTTTCGATAACGTAACACACGTAATCCACCTTAATCCTACCGCTGCCAGCATGGCAAAAATGGCACTGGACGGACTTTCCCCGAAACAATCGCTATCCAGACTGATGCGAATATTTCGAAATGTAACAAGAGACCGGGTTCTCCCAGAACTGAACCAAATGTATGAGATCGTAGAGATTCTCCGCGATTCTGACAATGGGTGTCCTGTTTGCGATTGTTCTTTCATTACTCAAAGACCTGTATTCACGAAACAAATCAATGCACCTTATAAAGTAGATCTCGCCCTTACATACAAATGCAATAACAGATGTTCACACTGCTATAACGACGAATCTCGCCGCGAGATGGCGTCCCTTGATGCTTCTGATTGGTTTAAGGTACTTGATAAGCTTGCCTGCATAGGTGTTCCTCATATTATATTCACCGGCGGAGAACCCACACTATATTCCCAGCTGCCACATGTAATCGAATATTCGGACAGACTTGGACAGATAACAGGCTTGAATACAAATGGACGTCGCCTTGCAGACGCACATTTCGTTGAAGAGCTTGCGAATGCCGGCCTTAACCATGTGCAAATTACCCTCGAATCATGCAAGCCGGAAGTGCACAACAGCATAACCGCCCAAGCTTCTTTTCATGAGACAGTGAAGGGCATCGAAAACTCCCTGGCTACTCCCCTGCACGCGATAACCAATACAACGCTTACCCGAAAAAACATTCATCATGTTGATGAAATTATTGATTTTCTCCATGACATTGGAATTAAGACATTCGCAATGAACGGTATGATATATTCAGGAAAAGGGTGCACGAGTGCTGATGCTGTGCCGGTGAATGAGCTGCAGCCCGTTCTTGCCCATGTACGTAGCAAGGCGATGGAACTTGGAATGCAATTTCTCTGGTACACCCCGACTGAGTACTGCCGGATGTCACCGGTGGACCTTGGAATAGGTTGCAAACGGTGTAATGCCGGGGAGTATTCGATGTGCGTAGAGCCAAATGGAAACGTTCTACCCTGCCAGTCTTTTTATGTGACAGCAGGAAATATATTGACAGACGAATGGGAAAAAATCTGGAACAGTGACCTGTTCCTGAGTTTCAGAAACAGAACAGAAGATCCGGCAGGCTCAGGGTTGCCAGAGAAATGCTGGCATTGCCCGCAACTGGATGTATGCGGAGGGGGGTGTCGTCTGGAAAGAGAAGCAAAAGAAAAAGTGAACGCAGCATTACAGCAAAGCAAACTTAATTGTGTTACTATTTGAGCGCTTTCTTCTAAGAGACAATATCAAAATGAAATTCTAACCACTACGACACAACGTACGCGACGGGAGTAGGGGCGACCCGGCGCGGCGGGCGGGTCGCCCCAACATTCTGAATTCTTAATGCGCCTTAGGCGCATTCGCGTCGTGCCGTCGTGGTTTGACAGTTCTTTTTGTTAGGTGCTTGCTCTGTTGAAAACCTCCAGATGCACGAATTCCAACACG
>CAYVXD010000102.1:0-4342 GCA_964454265.1 uncultured Candidatus Sumerlaeota bacterium
ATATTCAAAAGCCTCCATTAAAAAAACGGAATTGTCGGACAGCCTCTCTGTCCCTGAAACCTCCTGAAACCTCCCTGAAACCTCCGAAACCTAAGCGCTGATTTTATTAGTAATCACTGCTTTTTCAATCGAACATCGAACAACGAGGAAATCTAATGGCGGAGAGGCCAAAACTAGAGGAAGTGAAGCGTAGGAATGAGGAGTACTGGTTAATCAGGATTATTGGCCGCTTTGTTTTTGTCAGGTGAGTTCAGCCGTTATGAAGATATGGGTAAAGATATGCTTAACAAACAAGAGCAACTCGATAGACAAGCACGACGCGCGCTCAATCAGCGGGTGAAGTCGAGAATCTGTTATGTTGTACAGGGAGTCGGGACAGGAAATCTTCTCAGGTATGATGGTCGTGTATTCATTGCAACGTGTAAACACGTGGCGGACGCTTTTTTTCGGGTGCAACGCGGCTATATAATTCTCCAGGGAAACACGAGAATCTATGCTAACAAGCTTCGCTATGCAGACCCTCATAAAACTGATGATGAAACTGACATCGCCATTTTAGAGGTTATCGATGAACACGTGTTGCCCGATGCGTATAAAGCGTATGAGGTTGATGATTTCGAGCTGATTGATGATTTCAGCGCGTATTCCTTCGACAATACAAATTTAATGGTTTGCGGATATCCGTCACAGCTTAAGGATGCAAGAAAGAATGGTGTTTACAATATGCCGATGAGCTATCACACCATTCCATATAGCAAAAAGGCTTCAGATGAAGATTTCCTCTACTGCGCGTACCCTATGGAACTAGAAAATATAAAAACTTCTAGCGGGTCCAAGATTAAGTTACCACGAGCACCAGGATTGAGTGGCTCTTTCGTACTCAAGGTGACTAGATATTTGGGCGAACAAGAAAAAATATGGACACCAAATTTGGCTAAAGTCATTGCTATGCAAATAGCTTGGGATTTCAAAAACTATTTGAAGTGCTCAAACATTAAACTGATGTTTGCCTTGCTTGATAAACTATAATCCACATAATCCGGCTTGGGCTTTTATCACTCTCTATTTCTAAAACACCATAATTGTCACCCCCAATTTCTGGACTGTAAAGCTAAGGTGCATTTTCCCCTTGATTTTTGTAAGCCACTCTTGCCATGATTTCTTAGTTCATCTGATGGTGCTTTAATATCTGTATAAGAATTTTAAGCCGTTGGTCGCAGGTTCGACTCCTGCCACGCTCACCATATTTTTGCCCGGCGTCCCCATCGTCTAGTCAGGCCTAGGACACAGGATTTTCGATCCTGCAACATGGGTTCGAATCCCATTGGGGACGCCACTTGACTTTATGGAGCGTTCTGCTCCATAATAACTTGAATTTTAAGGCTCTTTGTCAGAAAGGTTGGCAGAATAATTGCTGAGACATAGACCAACTCCAGTATGTTTAGGGCTTCGAGGATAACTGAAACGTCACGGCAGTTAGCTCCTAAAGTTCCCCTCACCCCATCCCTCTCTCCTGGGGGAGAGGAGCAAGGTGAGGTTGAAAATGCGCCTTGTGCGTAGGGATTACCTGCGTCGTGAAGTGCTAACTCGTTTGAAAAAGAGCCGCTTTTAAAATAGAGTCAGATACTTTCAAAACGAAAAAAGGGGGAGGAATGGCCATGACTAAACGGTTACAGACGCTACTGATTATTTGTGTCGTTGCGATGGGCATTTCTGCGGGAACTTCTTCGGGTTCCACTACTTCAGATGAATGGGGGCCTGTGCAAAATGGGCTCAAGACGCGATTAATTCCCTTGAACGAGCAATACCTCATTGGGCAGCCGATGAAGTTTCGGCTCGAAATGACCAACGTAGGTGACTCGGCGATACTGTATGGATCTTCACAGGTGGCCGTGAACGACTCGATGATCGTTAAGGTTACGGACGGGAAAAATGTGCCGTATATAGGGGGTATGTGCCAGACCGGACTGCGTTCTAAACCGATTAATCCCGGCGAAATTGTGACGCTTTTCGATCAACTTGACATTACATCCCAATACTATATAGCCAAACCGAACCGATATACTATTCAATATAGCGGCAAGGGCCTTGGCATTGTTCACGCAACTGAGAATGCCGACCCAACTGCGTGGAGTGGGTCAGCGATACATCTTCCGTCAAACGTCCTTGAAATAGAGGTGCAACCAGGAACACCTTCTCCGATCGGTATCGTGGTGGGTCGCCTGCTGCCTGCTCTTCCTGAGAAATGGCACCTGGCAACAACACGGAAAGCCAAGAGTTCTGATGATATGGTTACTCCAACAGGAAGAGAATCGGCTAAAGGAATTTACGTTGTCCTGCTCCACTACGGAAAAGACAAAAGCGATGCAGCGGTTATAAGGATTTGGCAGGTTGACCGTGAAGTGGATATCTCAACTCAAGAGATGACACAGGAACCATTGAAAGACCAGCGTCCAAGGGATAAGATAATCGTAAGTGAGTATCTGGGAAAGAGCCCATGGGGACACGTGTATGTTGAAATATCGCCAAAGGCCAAAACGCGCTGGCCGGGTGTCAGGGAAAAAATAATTACGGCACTGGCAATTCACCCTGAATAATCTTCTATTTTTGGAACCGGGTAGTATTGCTATCGTCAATTTTGCGCGTCCTGCGGCGAAAGGTAAATAGATCCATTTTGATTCTTCCAATCTTGGTCTGCAAAGTTCATCCCAGCCTATTGCAATTGCTTGAAACCTTGAATCTCCGTGCTCGCAGAAAATAAAGGGCTTGATTAATCAAGCCCCTACAAATCATACCTTCGTTTGCCCTCAGCAGGGATGTAGAGCAGGACTCAGCTTTCTGGCTTGCAATTCTCCAAGAGGTCGCATACGCTTATTAATAACAAAGCGCAATTGGGTAGCGCCGTGTGATCTTGCTTACTGCATTCTCCATGCGCTTTTGCGAATGAATGTGTGTTCGCACCTAATGATAAAAGGCGAGGAAATAGCTCCAACAGTGCAAAAACGAATCATACATATGGCACTAATTGTGTTAGCAGGGTGGATAGTTTTTGGATGGTTGGGGCTAACGCTTCAGCCAGCGGTGCATGGGCAAGCCGTCGTTCAATCCAATAATCCCTTCGCTGACGTAAGCCAGGAGAAAGAGATAACTTCGGCAGGGGATGATATGAATTCGCAGGGTGCGCCAACCGCGACGCTGTCCATTGCCCAGCAGATGCAAGAAAAGGGACTACTGCTGACACTGGTGGGGATCTTTATTGCAGGAATTTTGCTCAGCTTTACGCCCTGCGTTTATCCAATGATTCCCATTACGCTTGGTCTTATAGGCGCTAGGGGAGAGGGAAAAGCGCTCAAAGGGCTCGTGCTATCATCCGTGTTTGTTCTTGGCATCGTGATAACGTACTCGTCGCTTGGAGTCGCGGCAGCGCTGACCGGTTCGTTGTTCGGCGCACTGATGCAAAGTAAAACTGTTCTGCTCGCCATCGTGCTGATCTTTACGGCCATGGCCTTGAGCATGTTCGGCCTGTACGATATAGCTGTTCCATTGGCTGTGTCGTCGAAACTCGAAGGCAAAAAGAAAAAAGGGCTGGTCGGGGTGTTCGTATTAGGTATTGTTGCCGGCATTGTGGCCTCGCCCTGCAGCAGTCCTGTACTGGCAAGCCTGCTGGTCTACGTCAGCGCGACGCAGAATCCTGCGCATGGATTTATCATGTTCTTTACCTTCGCAATCGGGATGGGTCTTCTTTTCATTGCCATTGGAACATTTCCGAACTTTCTTGGTGCATTGCCTAAAGCCGGAGTTTGGATGGACGAGGTGAAGAAATTTTTCGGCCTGCTCCTGTTAGGTGTCGCATTTTACTATCTTAGCTTCGTATTGTATCAACAGCTATTTATCTATCTCCTTTTGGTTGCAGTAAGCCTCATTCTACTTGGTGTATTCACGGGTGCATTTACGCCTCTGGCACGGGAGAGCACAGGCCTTGACAAGGTGCACAAGGCATTTGGAATTGTGTTTCTTGTGGCTGGTGTGGCCCTGCTCTTTGATACGCTGCAAGTGCAACACGCACTCATCACGCCAGAAGCTGGCACGTCTTCAGCAGTGCAGGTTGATGCAAGTAAAACGCCACCTCCAGAACCAGCAGCACCGAAGGAAATCCAATGGATAACCTCGGAACCTGAAGGCCTTGCCCTGGCCAGGCAAGCGCAGAAGCCGATCATGATTGACTTTTACGCTGATTGGTGTCTTCCCTGTGTGAAAATGGACCGCGAGACGTTCACAGACCCGCGTGTGATCAGCGAGCTCGGGCGCTTCGTGACCATTCGTGTGGATCTCACGGAAAGCA
>CAYVXD010000102.1:4442-14723 GCA_964454265.1 uncultured Candidatus Sumerlaeota bacterium
GTGATCAGCGAGCTCGGGCGCTTCGTGACCATTCGTGTGGATCTCACGGAAAGCACAGAAGAAGGCACGCGGCTGGCTGAAAAATACAGCGTGGCGGCTATCCCAACCATTCGCTTTTTCAGCCCAACCGGCGAGCTGCTGACTGAGTTTACCATTAGTGGCTTTACGCCTGCGGACGAATTTCTGTCTCACATCAAGCAGATTCCATAATCTTCTTTCCCTTCGCCAATGCCACAAAGCGTCTACATCGAAACCTATGGATGCAGCCTGAATGTTGCTGATGGCGAGCTGATGGCTGGTCTGCTCAGCCAGGCGGGCTACAGCATTGTCGGGAATCCAGAGCATGCGGATCTTGTTGTGTTGAATTCCTGCACAGTCAAGGACGGGACGTTTCGAAATTTTGAAAAGCGCTTGCGGGAACTTGCCGCAAGACCGCTTGTTGTTGCCGGGTGTATCCCAAAGGCCTATCGCCACTCACTGCTTTTAAGTCGCAGTTCATACATTGGGACCGACAACATTAGTCAGATTGCTGAGGCGGTAACCGCCACTCTGACTGGAAAGTGGTTTCAGCGCCTTGACGGCGGCGACAAGAAGCGTCTCAATCTCCCGAAGCTCCGGCGCAACTCTGTCGTCGAAATCCTGCCCATCTGTAAAGGTTGCCTGGGACGATGTGCATATTGCCAGACGAGGCTTGCGCGGGGCGAACTGGTCTCTTATCCCGAGGACGAAATAGTGCAGCAGGCACGCTGCGCATTGCAAGACGGGGTAAAGGAATTCTGGCTCACAGCGCAGGACACTGGCGCGTATGGACAGGACATTGGAACTAATATCATCAAGCTGCTGCGCCGACTCGTCACCTTGCCTGGAGAATTCTTCATACGCCTTGGCATGGCAAATCCAAATCATATCCAGCGCATTCTTCCCGAGCTGCTTCAGATTTTCAAAAGCGACAGGATGTACAAATTCCTCCACGTCCCCGTGCAATCAGGCAGCGACCGCATACTGCGGGCAATGAATAGGGCTTATCGGGTTGCAGACTTCCATGACATCTGCCAGCAGTTTCGCCAGGCGTTTCCGCGCGGTACAATTGCAACCGACGTGATTGTGGGATTTCCAGGAGAGACGGATCAGGATTTCGAGCAAACTCTGGCACTGCTGCGAGAAGTCAAGCCTGCCACGATTAATCGCTCGCGATTCAGCGCACGTCCGGGAACTGCGGCTGCCGCCCTCTCTCCAGTGCCGGTAAAGATCGTGGCGCAGCGTTCGCGCTGTCTCACCGAGCTCGTAAAAGACCTTGCGCTGGCTAATAATCTCAGTTGGGTTGGCTGGGAAGGTGAGGTCTTGATAAGTGAGCAACGCAAGGCTGGAAGCTGGCTGGCGCGCAATACGACGTACAAGCCAGTAGTCGTCCCCCAAGACAAGGATGGTGGATCGGAGCTCAGGGAGGAAAATGCTCTGCAGCCTGGCGACCGGCTGCGCGTGCGAATCACGCGCGCAACCACTTTTCATCTTGTGGCGCACGTATCCAGCTGAGCAGCTCCATTCCTCATCAATCAATATAGAACTTCTTGCCGAGTATCCCGTCGTAGTAGACCATACCCTCCTTGTAGAATGGAAACCCGACAAGATCCCAATCTTGCACGTTCAGCTGAACGTCCACGCCCGTAATGTCCACCTTTTGATCAACAAGGGCGAGCACTATAATCCTGGCAAATTGCAGCGCATCTTTGCGATGGCGACTGCACCCTTGTAACACGTTGTATTGAATGGTTTCGAACTCGACCTGTGCATTGGTATAGAGAAGGCCAATGTCCAGTCGCAAACTGGTGGCCTGTCTTGAGAACCCCTCAACATAGACGTTCGGAAACGCGAACCCGAACTGGTTGATTCGCGTCAATTTGAACCGGTTCTTGCTTTGAAACTGCGGCTCGACTCCAAAGCACCACAGCGGAAGGTAGACAGGCGTGCCTTGCCGGGGACACCGGGGAAGTGCAAACCGCACCTGTACAGGAAAGAATTTATTCCCCGCCAGCTCAAATCCCTCACGGCATTGCGCGCAATAGTATACAACGTCTCGATCCTCAGCATTAAGCTGCGTCTTACACCGGGGACACTTGAGCGGAATAACCTGCAAGCCAGCTTGGGCGTCAGCTCGTGGCATAAGCCTTTTCCTGGCTGGTCTGGAAATAATCAGGGTCTAAGCCCAACGGTTCTTTCATGCAAATTCTATTACCTCATCTTTCTGCTGATAAAAATGGTTCCTGCCGGGCGTGATGCAATCCCGCAACCACTACTGCCTCACCAATAGCGAAAGCGTCTCTGTTGGATCTTCACAATGAGCTCCAGAATCTTCCCAAAGATATCAATTGCAACATCCACCAGGCGCTCCAGAAACGTCTGAGGAGGTTTATTGATACGTATAATCTGCTTCTGAGTGCGTTCAAAGACCACCTTTCCCGTGTAGCGGAACTGATTCCATGCCACCGAGAGAAAGCCGAGCAGGGTAATGAATCCAAGAAACCCGAGCAAACACGTGCCAGCGAGCATCCAGCGATATATTGGATTCACCACTCCTTGCTCCACCCACCTGAGCAATACATGGCTGTGATGGATCGTCTGTGATATCGCAAGCCCAAGCAGAAACGTTGCTAGAAGCAGTGAGAAGACTGGTGAGCGCTGGCGTTCCGGCGCACTGGCCCGGATAATTGTCGGACGCAAACCGTCTGCGTAGACCGTGTAGAGATCCCCACGGTGCTCATATACCACCCGCCACAGGGGATAATAGAGCACCCGCATATTTTTATCGAATATGATTGTATCATAATCAGCGAAATCGCGCTCGATCTTCTTAAACTGAGCAATATAGTGTGTGAGCGACTTGTTGAGGTTAAAGACCAGTCCTTGCTGCTGCATCTTCTGGATGTCATACGGGTAGAGACGCACGCGGTGCTGAGGATCGGGCTCGCGGAGCTGGTCAATCGACTCGCCAAACTCGCGCACCCAGCCAATCGGAATGTTGAGAATCTCCTTGAAATCGCAGCCGACTTCGTAGCGTGCGTAGCGCTCGTAGCGCACCTCTGTGTCCTCTCTGAAATTCGTAATCTGGTGAAGCCGATAGGGATCCTCGACAACGCCTCTTTTCACCTTTTTCATTACTAGTTTCGCGCGATATTCAACAAACGGCACGTAGAGGAGCTGAATATCCCGGACTACTGCCTTCTTGCTCACCCCTTGGTTGACGTCGGAATCAAGAAAAACCTTTGCATAGATGCATCGCAGTGCGTCTTGCTGGGTCTGGCGCGCGGGATAGTAAAATTGCAACACCCCGGTTGGATCAATCACGAGATGAGCCGTACCGCAGTAGGAACAGCGAGCAATATGCGAGCCGCGGCCAAAATCCAGAGCGCCCCCGCATGAGCTGCAGCTGAGCACCGTTACTGCATTACGATCATCTGAAGCTTCCACACGCATTGTTCTCTATGAATAATTCCCTAGGTTAAAAATTCAGACTACGGCTCCGGGTGTGGCTGTATTAGCGCTGCTGCAAGGTATGATAAATCGTGACCGGAAGATAAAATCCCAGGAACGTGCATCCTCCAACGGCTACAGCGAGCCAGAAATCAGGTATCAGCAAACCTTCAACCATAAACACCAATAGCGAGGCCACTGTAATCAGGCCATACGTCATGGTACGGATATCCTTAAACGACGGGGGTGTCTCTGAGGCAATAAACCGGCCAGTGGCTGCCTCCATCGTTACTGTATACGGCGTGCCATTATACGTGTAATCAATCATGTAAAATGGAAGATGAAACAGCATTGCTTCTCGGATGTCGGTATCTGTATCACGGTCTTGCCCTTTCTCCTCAACCGGCACCTGTAAAACATCCTGGACGTTTCGGCTGATCATATCCGATCTTTGATCTATCCGTGCCAGCACGGGCTCAAGGTCTATATCTACGTCCAGAACCTGCTCCTCCTGAAGCAGATGCGGCTCAAAATAGCGCAAACTGCCCGAAGGAATGCCCAGGTCGCTCAGCCCGCTAAAATATTGAAGTGATGCACTGACTACCCGACTCGTACCGTCGTGGAACGTTATCTTCCACACCGGAACGTACACGCGCTCCAGCCGCGTTATTTCGAGTTTACCATGGATCTCCTGCTCCTTGCACCAGGTCTGAAGCAGGCCAGGCACCGTTTTGGGAGCGATGTTCGGAACGAGGAAGTAGTGCTGCACCGCCTGTCCGCGGGCGAAATAGAGCGATGACTCACAGAAGGCACATTGGATGTAGATGACATCCTTCTGATCAATGGTATTATCGCTTCCGCACTGGGGACAACGAACTTTCATAGGCTTTCCTATAAAATACCGGCTTGCAAAAGACAATAAAAATCTGCTCAAGCATGCATTCGGACAACCCGTGCCGTTTGAGAGAACCATGCACTGACACCCTGGATAACGGACTTCCTCTGGTTGCAAACAAGGGCCATGAGCTTCCGTCAATAAGTTCGAATAAAAACCGTTGCAAAGGCTCAAAGGTTAGGGTATCAAATTTGCATTTGAACCTGCATGTATTTTGCCGTGAGCCAATCGGTTAACCCACGCTGGCAGCTTCGCCAGGGATCGCTTCTGGTAAGAGCGGCGTACGCAAATTCTGCTAGCAAAGGAGTGAGAAGATGGAGAACCAGTTTGTCGTTGGGAAGAATGTATACCTCAGGCCCGTGGAATTGAAAGATGCACTGATCTATTGCCAGTGGACGAACAATCCGGAGGTAAGGCTGACCTTCTTCACAGCTTTTCCCATTAATCTTATTCGACAGGAAGAGCAGATCAAAGAGCTCTATAAGCAGAGGGATTTCATCCCCTTCACCATAGTAGTCAAAAAGACTGACAAGCCTATTGGCATCACTGCGTTTCATCGCGTGGATCTGGTGGGTGGAGCAGCGATCTATTCAATCGTAATTTCTGAGCCCGGCGAATGGGGAAAAGGCTATGGCTCTGAGGTCACCCAGCTCATGGTTGAGTACGGCTTTAACGTGCTGAATCTCAATCGGATTCAATTACACGTAGTGGTCCACAATAACCGAGGTATAAAGGCGTACGAAAAGGCGGGCTTTCGCAAAGAAGGACTCCTGCGGCAGGCCATGTACCAGAACGACCGGTACTTTGATTTCTATGTCATGGCTATCTTGCGCGAGGAGTTCTATGGCAAAAAACGTCTGCGGAAGCAGAAAGCGAAGAAATAATTGACACGAATCTACCCGGAATTTGACAACTGTAGAAAGGATGGTTGAATCATGAAGTACAAGAGAATTATTCCCTGTTTAGACATTAAAGAGGGACGCGTGGTAAAGGGGGTGCATTTTGTGAATCTGCGTGATGCGGCTGATCCTGTTGAAGCAGGTGCGCTTTACAGCCGGGAAGGGGCGGACGAGATCGCCTTTCTAGACATCATGGCCACTGTCGAAGGTCGTAAAACAATGATTGATCTGGTGAAACGTACAGTTCAGGCGATTAGCGTGCCACTGGCCGTTGGCGGCGGCATTTCGGAGCTTGACGATATTAGTAAGCTGGTCAACGCAGGTACATCGAAGGTCTCAATCAACACGGCGGCAGTCAAGAACCCCGATTTCGTCCGGCAGGCCTCGAAGGAATTTGGTCAGTCAACCATCATAGTCGCTGTGGATGCTCAAAAAACCGGTAAGACACCATCAGGCTATGAGGTCTTTATTAATGGAGGACGCACACCGACCGGCATGGACGTCATTGAGTGGGTCAAGCGAGTTGAAGCATTTGGGGCTGCGGAGCTCCTTCCCACCAGCATTGATGCTGACGGTACCAAGGAGGGCTACGACCTCGAGCTTACGCGGAAAATCGCAGAAGCCGTCAGCATTCCGGTAATAGCCTCCGGTGGGGCAGGGAATATGGAGCATCTCTACCAGGCACTAACCGAAGGGAAAGCTGACGCAGTATTGGCAGCATCAATATTTCATTTTAGGGAAGTTACAATCCGTGATGTAAAGGAATACTTGAAAGCCAGGGGGGTTCCAGTTCGACTGGAGGTTGACTAATCCACAGAACAGACGCTTTTGTTTTTCTATCTCTGATAGCCCTTTGGATCAAGTATCATTGTGAAGCGTCGTAAGTTACGTAGTAACAGGGATATAGATTGTTCTTTTTTATAGAAAATTTTCGTCTTGCGGGGCTTGACAAAATCCGGATACTGTCCTATAAAACTTATTTGGCCTTCTAAAATAACAAGGGTGCGAACAAAGCCAAAATTTTTTATGACGACTCTGAAAGAGTTTGCCGATAAGGTTAGAGAGACTGCCAGTATAGTAGATATTATTGGCTCCTACCTGACATTGAAGAAAGGCGGCGCCAACTACAAGGCCTTGTGTCCGTTTCATCAAGAGAAAACCCCATCCTTCATGGTTAGCCCTGCCAAGCAAATTTTCCACTGCTTTGGGTGTAATATAGGGGGAGACGTCATTGGCTTTGTCCGCCAGTATGAGAAGGTGGGATTTAAGGACGCGCTGGAGATCTTGGCCAAGAAGCTCGGGCTGGCAGTTCCCCGATTTGCCGTGAGCTCGTACGATGCGGAGTTGGATCAGTATAGAACCATTTTATACGAAATCCATACGCTCGCAGCGGAGTTTTTCGCAGCACAACTAAAGGAATCCAGAGGTAGGAAAGCGCGCGAATATCTCAAGAGACGCGGAATAGGCGATAAGGTCTTTCATGATTTTCAGATCGGCTATGCTCCCGCGGGATGGGAGAACTTCCTTAGGCTGGCCAGGCAGAAAGGCTACTCGGAGAAGGTACTGGAAGACACAGGGCTGATAATCCGCAGCCAGCGCGAACCCGTTCATACAGACGGTCACACGGCTGCTGCCGAGGGAGAGGCACGAGGATACTACGACAGGTTTCGCGACCGGCTGATTTTTCCCATATTCGACACGCTTGAGCGCTGTGTAGGGTTCGGCGGGCGTGTGCTCGATGACAGTGAACCAAAGTACATCAATTCACCCGAGACGCACATCTACAAGAAGGGACAGGTGCTGTACGGCCTGCATCGGGCAAAAGACGCGCTGAAACAGACGCAGAGTGCCCTGCTGCTCGAAGGCTACACCGATGTCATCACGGCTCATCAGTTTGGATTTGCAAATGCAGTCGCCACGCTGGGTACCGCGCTGACAGAGCCTCAGGCACGATTGCTGAAGCGCTACTGCTCTGATGTCTTCTTCCTGTACGATGGCGATGAAGCAGGGCAGAATGCCATGCTTCGCGGATGCGAAGTATTACTGAAGCGCGATTTTCAGATTTGGATGGTTACACTTCCGCAAGGCGAAGATCCGGACAGTTTCTTGCGCACAAGCGGCAAAGAGGCCTTTGCCGCACTGCTTGATACAAAAGAGGATTTTCTCCACTTCTTTCTATCCGCAGCAGCTGCAAAATATGATCTCGCCAACGTGGAAGGCAAGGTAAAGGCAATTGACCTGGTGCGACCAATGCTAAAGAGTGTTGGCAATCCTATCTATTTGCAGAACTACGTTCATCGGCTGGCAGAATTTCTCGGTATTCATGAACATCTCATTAATGTGTATTTAAAAGATGTTGGGGTTGGGGCCACAACTTCCGTACGGAACGCCACAGATAAACTGGCACAGGGGATTCAGGAGAAGCGACTGGATCAGCTTCATTCGGCTGAAAAAGGATTGTTGCGAATCCTGGTCGAGCATACAGATGTTCGCGATCAGCTGAAAGTGCTCGGAGAGGCATCGGTCAAGGCTGACACGCGCCAGAGCTTCTGTACGGACTTCGATCCCGAGTGGATATTTGATGCGCGGGTAAAAAAGTGGGTCAAGTTACTCCTTTCGGGCGATTATGTTTGCCAGACGGACAGCGCGCAAGTCCTGCTGGTTGATCTATTAGAGCGCTGTGAAGACGAAGAAGAGGCTGCGTTTCTGCGCGAGGTTGCACTGTGGGACGAAGCCATTGAGGATTACCCGAGTATTCTCGAGGAAATTATACTTCGCTTGCGGCTTAGGTTTGAAAAGGCTAAGACTGCACGATTGTCTGAAGAAATTCAGCAATCTTATACTCAAGGAAATCAGGATCAAATTCTTCCTCTTTTGATTTCCATGCATAGCGACTCTCAGAGAATTGTGAAACAGCTCAAGGATCAGCTAGGCCTATAGAGTTTCACATACTGAGGGAGCAGCGTCATTGGCGAAGCAAACTTCAGTCGAGAAAAGTGAGTCAGGATTAATGGCGCCGGGACAAGAGAGCATTTCTGTCCCGCGGTTTGTTGGCAAAACATCATAGCACGAGAGTGAATACAGCGCATGCCAACCGATAGACGGCACTGCCAGTCTAAGAATCTAAGAACACAAATACTAACACAGACAAGAGATAAACCGAAAAAGGAGAGTGGTACGATTGGCTATGAAAAGCAGTACAAAGTTCTCTGAATTTGAGCGTCTGATTGACCTTGGTAAGGAAAAGGGGCATTTAACGTACGAAGAGATCAACCAGAATCTTCCGGATAATATTACGTCGGCAGATATGGAAAACCTTCTGGAAGAGCTAGAAGAGCTGCAGATTGGCGTCTACGACGAGAAAGATTTAAAGGGCGCGGTGGAAGCGGCCGAGCGAGAAGACAAAGACATCAGTGCGGAAATGGGGGAGATACAAGAGGAAATTACTACGGCCGCTGCCGAGAGTTCCCGCATTGATGATCCCGTACGGCTCTACCTAATGGAAATGGGCAAGGTGCCATTGTTGACGCGCGAAGAGGAAGTTGCGCTTGCCAAGCAGATTGAAAAAGGGCGCCACGAGATCACGGAAGCCATTTCGCGTGCCAGTGCTACCGCTGGCGAACTAAAGAAAATCTACGCACGCATCGAAAGCGGAGCCTTTAATCTGAATGATATCCTCCGCGCAAATGTGGATGAAAATGACATTGACGAGCGAAACCGAATGGTGAAGTTCGTGCTGGAAAACCTCGATATCATTCTCAATCTCTACAACGAGGCGCTCAAGCAACTGGATGTGTTGGAAGACCCGACATTATCGCAGAAGCAGCGAGAGAAGATCGTCAAGGACATCACGGAGAAACGGTCACAGATTTACCAGCACCTCCTCAAAGTTGATCTGAATTTCACCATCATCGAACAAATCGCTAATAAGATCCGCACGATTTTCATCAAGCTCGACGAATCAAATCGTGAAATCCGCGAAATCATTCTCAAGACCATGTTGAGCGAGGAAGAGCTAAGGCGGATCGTAAAACGCACCAGGAAGAACAGTCCTGAGGCACGTACCCTTCAAAGGAAGTTTGGGTTCAAGCTGGACGACTTCATCAAGATGGACAAGCAAGTACGCAATGCCCAGCACCTGATTAAGCGGCTCGAGAAAGAAGCTGGTAACACGTACGATGAATTGCGCGATATCGTCATCGCCATTAATAAGGGCGAAAAAGAAGCGCACGAAGCAAAAATGAAGGTGGTCGAGGCAAACCTCAGGCTGGTGGTAAGTATTGCGAAGAAGTACACCAACCGGGGACTGCAATTCCTGGATCTGATTCAGGAGGGCAACATAGGCCTCATGCGTGCGGTTGATAAGTTCGAGTACCAGCGCGGCTACAAATTCAGTACGTACGCCACCTGGTGGATTCGCCAGGCAGTGACGCGCGCCATCGCGGATCAGGCTCGCACGATCCGCATTCCCGTGCATATGATCGAAACAATCAACAAGCTGTCGCGCGTGTCGCGTTTCCTGGTTCAGGAACTGGGCCGTGAGCCGACGCCCGAAGAGATCGCCGAAAAGATGGGGATAGCGGTGGAGAAAATCCGCCGTGTATTTAAGATCGCGCAGCAGCCCATTTCGCTTGAGACACCAATTGGCGAAGACGGTGACAGCCACTTTGGAGACTTTATTGAAGACCAGGAAGCGACGTCGCCAGTCACTGCCACAGCATATCGCCTGATGCAGGAACAAATTGAGAAAGTGCTGAAAACGCTGACCGAACGAGAAGAGAAGGTGCTGCGCTTACGCTTCGGCATCGGCGGCAGCGACTTCCCGCGTACCCTCGAAGAGGTCGGCACAATTTTTAACGTCACGCGCGAGCGCGTGCGACAGATTGAAACCAAGGCCCTGAACAAGCTGCGCCATCCCAGCCGGCGCAAGAGGCTGATCGAGTTCATGGAATAGGCGGACGCTTCTAGTGCATCTTCAAACTTGAAATGATGGGTTGGTGCCTATGGCAAAGTCAGTTG
>CAYVXD010000103.1:0-14487 GCA_964454265.1 uncultured Candidatus Sumerlaeota bacterium
CCAGACTGTTCGCCGCGGCGAACGCTACCCATCAAAGCAATATTGAAAGGGCACTAGGAATAGAGTATAAATTGGCTCTTTGTCAGATAGCTCAGCAAGAATAGTCATATGTTAAGGAGCAAGTTGCGTATTTGCAGGCTTCTAATACGACTTCTTCCCCAACTGCATTTTGCTTTTAATGCTTGAAGGTTTCTTCAAGAAGATAGCGTAAATTGACAGCGTGCTCTTTGCCATTCGCCATCCCCAGTCATTGCCCAACCTTGCATCCTCTCGCCTAGGCGAGAGGATAGAGGTGAGGTTGAAAATGCGCCTTGTGAGTGGGGATCATTTTTGGATTAGAATACTGACTCATTTGAAAAAGACGCTATACACTTTCTGTCTGGATATCAGCGTAAGCTTGCGGGCGACAACTTATTCATTGCCTGGCGGTTTATTAAACAATCCAGGGTGAAGCACATGCGGCACACGATTACATTCTGCGCACTGGGCTGTCTTCTCGCCAACCTATTCTGTGCAGTCAATCGTCCGAGCCATGCCGCCGACCCACTGTGATTACGCCCGACCAGTATCCGCTCAAACAAGGCCTGATCTGGGTTTTTGAAGAACGTCTGCCCAAGCGTCCCTACCAGCCGCAACGCTATGTCTGGGCTATTGAAATAAACTTAGAGCTCCTGACAAAAAGAACTGTCAAACCACGGCCGCATAACGCAAATGTGCCTTAGGCGCATTAAAAATTCAGAATGTAGGGGCGACCCGTCGGGTCGCCCTTATTCTGTTCGCCTACACGGGCAGGTTGAAAATGCGCCTGTGGCGTGATGCCCGTGCCACCTTCTTATTAAGAAAACCTCCAGGTGCACGAATTACAATATGTCTCGCCCTTCAGGGTGAACCCTTACAGGGCTGGTATAATGGGGGAGAATTTCATTGTCCCAGGACAGCGCCCTGGGCTTCTATATGATGCCCTGGGTAAAGGCTGATACACAATCAACGATAAGCCCTGAAAGGGTTCACCCTGAAGGGCGCGACATAATCTGAGGCGGGCTAAAACGAACATTGTCATGCAGGTATATGTAGGTTTTCAACAGAGCATTAAGGGCTCTTAATAACTGTCCGGCTTATTGGAAAAGCCTTGTACCTGATAGCGCACCTATAATGGAGAAAGAACAACAGGCATGACTTGTCTGCCCAATAGGCACGATGCGTATTCCGCCCCGCACAACCCTATTCAATCGAACCTTGTCACGCCATAGCCTTTGCGTAGCAAATGAACCGGATTACTATGCTGCCGTCTTGTCTTCCAAACACCAACAGCTAAGAACTTGTTAAGAAGGGCTATCGAGCTCGGAGTCGACTGGGGCGGGAGAGTCGCCGTGGGTACTAGCGTCGGGCTGGTAGCCGCCAAGGTTTTTGAGCGCTGTGTCAAGCGCTTTTTTCAGTTCCATGGCGGTCTTGTAGCGATCGCTCGGATTCTTCTCGAGGCATTTCATAATAGCTTCATCAACCTCTTCGGGGATAACCGATGATATCTCGTGTGGTCTTGGGGGGATGACATTGACCTGCTGGTAGGCGATATCGCCAGAGATGAAGGGAGGCGAGCCGACCAGGAATTCGTAGAGGATGATGCCGACGGAGTAAATATCAGCGCGCGAATCAATACGGCCGCCGTGCACCTGCTCAGGTGACATGTAGCGGGGAGTGCCAATAAGTGCACCGGTGGGAGTAAATGATGCCTCTTCAATGTGCACGATGCCGAAGTCGGTAATTTTAACCGTGGCGCCGCGAGTGACCATGATGTTATCGGGCTTGATATCGCGGTGAATGATGCCTTTCTTATGCGCAATATCCAGAGCGTCGCACAGCTGTGACATATAGTGGAGCACCTCGACGACGTCTTCAATCTGGATGCTGGGCGATTCACTGAACTTGTTTTCGATAATTTCCCGCAGAGAGGGGCCTTCAACGTATTCCATAGAGATGTAGCTCTGGCCGTGGATGTGGCTGATATTGTAGTCGTAAATATTGACGATATTTTTATGATTGAGCGTTGCAGCGATGCGTGCCTCGCGGAAGAAGCGGTCAATTGCCTTGCCGCTGCTTGATAAGCCTTCGCGGAGAATCTTCATGGCTACGGTGACGTTGTTTTTAAGATCTAAGACCTTGTGCACAACTCCCATACCACCCCCGCCTATTTTCTCCAGGTATTTATAACGGCCAATCGCGTGATCGCCGATGAGTTCCTGCATCTTGGCATCCACTGAAGTGGACGGCTGTTCCGCCCTCATGCGTTTCGAGAGGTCTGTGATCTGGGCTTCGATGTCGCGGTAGGAGGGGTCTATTTCGTAGATTATTGTTGCGGTATCGAGAGCTTCCCGCAAGAGGCCATCATTGAAGAGGCGGTTAAGAAGTTCATAAAGACTGTCGAGGTCTTCGGTCTCCAGGGAGCAGGACTTATATTTCTCGAGGGCAAGCATAGAGTCACCACTTTGGAGGAAGGCGTGGGCTAGTTTTTTATTGGCGCGGAGGCTGACCTCTGCTGAGTTAGCTGCTTCACGATAATCAGCAATGGCCTCTTCGACATTGTCGCAGAACATATGGAGGTCGCCGGATTTGATACGGATTTCTGCCAGATTGGGATTTGCCGAGAGGATATCATCGTAGATACTACGCAGATTGTCCATAATGTCACGATTGCCGGGATCCTGGGCCAGGGCGCGTTCGAGGAAATGAACAGCGCGATGGAGCTTTTTGTGAGTGAGGAACAATTTCCCGAGGAAGATCAAATCCACAGTACTGACTTCGTCCACGTGGGCTATCAGCTCCTCGATTCTCTCGGCAATTTCACTCATGTCTTTATATCCAAGGCGCAATACTGCGATAAGACACTTCAGAGCCTTTCGGTAGCGTTTGTTTCTAAGGTGAAGATCTACAAGTTCTAGCTGGGTACTGATCTCCAGCTCCTGCTCCTTCAGCTGAGCAGCCTCCTTGACGAGGATATCATTATCGTTAATGAACTGGAGAAGATAGACGGCGGTGTCCAGTTCGCCGCGCTGCTCCAGGCGAAGAGTGATTTCGTTAATCAAGCTTTTGGCATCATTATCAAGCGGAATCTTCGAGAGGTAGTCGAATGCCTGTCGGTAGTCTTCGAGCTCAATCAGCGCCTTGGCAATCTTCTTAATGCAGGTATATGAGCGAAGGTTCTGGAGATCAACGTCCTTGAGAAACTCGAGCGCCTTCTCACGATTTCCACGTTCCATGTAAAGACTGGCTATTTCAGCACCCAGGTCATTGGAATTGGCCTCAGCGGGCATACGCTCGAGCTCGAGGATCAGAACGTTGGTCAGCATCTCGAGTGCATTAGAGTGTCGGAAGCCTTTATTAATCAGCGAGCGCAGGAGCTTCTTGGCCCTGGGATAGAGACCAGAGCTATAATACAGCTCGGCAAAGAAGAGGAGCTCCTGAGCGGAGAAGGAGAAGTGGGTGGCCACGCATTGGAAAACCTGGAGCAGCTCGCCTGGGACCGGGTAGCTGCGTTCCAGCGCGGCTTTGTACATCTCGATAGAATCAGAAATCTGGCCGGCAAACAGGAGCAGGTCAGCCAGGGCTTTGCAAAGTTGGGGTGACGCGGGGAACTGCTTGTGAAACTTCCGCAGTTTCGCGATGTTGCGCTGAATAGCGGTCTGATCCACACGAGCTGGGTCTTGAGCGTCGATGGCCAGCTCAGAAGATTGCTGAATCAAGTAGCCAATGCTCAGAGCCTGCTGGATGGTGACATCTTGGGGGATTTCGTCAGAGATGCGTTCGTACAGTTGAACTGCGCGATGGTGGAAGTCACCATGCTGCAAATACGCCTCAGCCAGGGCGCGCATGGCCTCGAGGTTCTCGGGCTGCTGTTGCAGGGCTGTCTCAAGCGTCTGGATGGTCTGCTCGAGTTGTCGCGGGTCCATCAGCATCAGCTCCAGCGGGAAATCCTAACGGGTCTTCTCAACTATCGGATACGTGATAGTAAAGACGCTTCCGCTTCCTCGTGTACTTTTCACCGCAATCTCGCCACCTGTGGCGAGAAGCAACACGCGCGTGGTTGCGAGTCCGAGACCCAATCCTTCATATGATCGAGTGAGTTTATTGTCAACCTGGTAAAAATAGTCAAAGATTTTTTTGAGATGCAGGCTATGTATGCCAATACCCTGGTCACTGACATGGATATTGAGTTTAGTTTCCACGGGCTCGAATTCCACCGTGACAGTACTGTTGTTAGACGAGAACTTCACGGCATTATCCAGCAGGTGATAGAGGATGCGCTCGAGCGCCTTTTGCTCGGTCAGGACCCTGGGAATCTGCTGGGTAAGTACTGGTTCGATACCCACGTGATTCGTCTCCCTGCGCTGTTCCAAGCGGGGCAGCGTCGTCATGAGAGCATCAAGGGGATCAACAGGTTCCAGGTGTCGCTGGCTGAGAAACCCACGGAGTTGCTTCCCTGTAGGAATCTGTGTTGTCTTCGCTGTGTTTGAGGTTCGCGAAGTCACGTCAGTATATCCTCATACTATTCTGATTGCAGTAGCTTAACATAGGGCGCCTTACGCATCAGACGATGCGATCCGCCGCATACAATAGCTTCGGGTCCAAAGGCCGTTTTGTTTTTCCTCTTCCGGGAATTCTCATGTGGCCTATTTTGCTATCTTGATTAATGAGCCTCAGGCTCATCAAAGACTGCCAAAGAGACACAAAGACACAGAGATCCTCAAAGAGGGAAAATTTGCAAAAATAAAGCTGCAAATATCGAATCCTAAATTTTCATTTTGCAATTTACAATTCGATGCTTTTATGAGCCTTAGGCTCACTTTGCATCCGTGTGTCGGCGGCTCTGCACAAGCGAAAAAAAATTGCTGCTTTGCTCTTCAGAAAAACGCAAAAATTCAACCACGTTCCTGCATTGAATTTCAATAATTATTTCGCAAAGAACAAAAGCAACGGGGAGAAATTATCGAAGCGTCTCGTGGGATAAAGGACTGTTTCTTTTGAGGTTATCACGATCACGCCACGTAAAGGCAGTAAGAATCTGGCAATGCGCTCATCGCCCAGCAGCATCCTGCGCTGAGCTAATACGAGCGGCCCTTTGTCAAATGAGCCAGCATTCCAGGTCGTATACGCCCAAGGCGCACATGGGCTTGAAAAATCTTGAGTCAGAAGTTGGGGGGATTGCCAGATATTGGCATAGCTCCCGGGTAACAGGAAGGTAGAATGATCAGGGGCATTGGATAAATGCGGAGATTTTTCAGAAAATCCAGTCGGCTTCGAGTTCTTCGCGCTCCCAGAAGAGCAAGGCAGAGATGGCCAAGAGCGCAGGCCAAACAGGTGGACCACGGCGTTCTTGCTTTTGCACGAATTCGGGCCAGGAGCCGTCGCGTCGCTGGGCACGGCGTAAGGCGCATGCCACGCGCTCAGCTGTGTGTAATATTATTTCGTTTTCCGTGCGCTCGCGCACCAACAGAGCCAGAAGCCGCAGTGTCTGCGCGCTGGCATCAATGGCGGAGGGACCGCAGTGCCTGTAGGACACTGTCTGAGGCATCAAGCCATCTTCGCGGACGTATCTTGCGCTCCAAAGCACCCCTCGATGCCAGACTTCCAATGCCTCAACAACCCCGATTAATCCCTCCAGGGCATAGCAATGCGTGTGAATAAAGACTTCACGAGTTCCCTGGCCCATAGGGAAGGCTCCTTCAGGTAGGGGCAACCGAAGCCCCCAATCGAGCAGGCGGCGCCGGGCTGTCGCATAGGTTTCTTCCTCTGGAAAAGTCCGGATAAGGTCCGCCAGCGGCAATGCAAGCTTCAGGTGAAGTGCACCACCGTCGCCGTAATGACACGAAGGTACCGGCAGCGCCAGGTCGCCGCCGTTATCTATCCTTTCAGCGGCGCGGAAGAAACCGTCCTCAGCCTGCATCCGCCCGATAAGCCAGCGACCTGCCCGCCCGGCTGCGTCCTTCAAAGTGGTGTCGCACGTCCTTGCCAGCATCAGCCAGGCCCGCACGGCCATCCCCGTGTCGAAGGCGTAGCAAGGACCTTTGAATTTACGCTCAAGCAGGTCATAGACAAAGCGCACGCCCCCGCTCGCAGTCTGCGAGTTAGCCACCCAGGTAGCCAGCGCCTTCGCCCGCTCCAGGAAGATTGGTTTTGGATCAAGCCGGTAAAGCTCGAGATAAAGCATGGCCGCATAGGCCGAGGCTTCGGGATAGACCCAGCGATCTGCCTGGGGAATACGAGAAGGGGAAATCGAATGGCGGACAGCCAACCTCCCGGCGGGCAGATACGGACGACCGACCAGGCACTTCTTTTCCAGCCACACCAGCGCTCGTTCAACCGTCGGCGACCAGCGACGGGCATGGCGCAAGAGGATAGTGTTCATCTCGGCCTGATAAGCAGCCTTTGTCAGGTGGCTGCGGGCGTAAGCAAATCCGCGCTCGGCAAACTGACGGCGGGGGCCCGCGAGTACAGACGCTAGCAGCTCGCCTCCATGGCTGGAATAAACCTCGCGGGGCGCAAGCCATACCCCTCCCTCCGAAGTCGCCAGGATCTTGCGCATCCGCTCGCCTCCTATAGCCAGAACCGGAAGGGCTGCCGCCAAGTATTCAAGAATTTTTGTCGGTATTGCATAATGAAGTTCGGGGCGGTCGCTGAGCGTCACCAAACCCCAGTCCGCGCGGGCAAGCCTTTGTGGAATCTCCTCAGGAGCTAGTTGCTCCTCCACCGTCACATTAGCCTGCAGTCCCAGCCGGGCCACAAGGGCACGCAACTTATTTTCTTCCCCATGACGGCCTCGACCGATCAGAGTCAGCCTTATGCCGGGCAGTTTGCCAATCAAGTCGGCCACGGCTTCGAGCAGATGATCAAGGGTTTGCAGTTCGCCGAACGTTCCGCAATAGACCACCTGGGGGGATGGGTTGCCCTCACAATTTCCATCGGTCAAACGACGTTCTCCGATTCGAAAGAACTCCTCTCCAATTCCGGTTATAACGATTTGATCCTGATTTTCAGCCAGGTCAGGGGAAGCAACCACGACGGCGCAGGATAGGCGGCGCAAGAGCCGCTCTGCCACAAGATGCCACAGGCGCGAGATCCCCCTGGCTTGAGAGATGGCTGAATCCCCCAAGTCCAATACGCACGGGATTCCATGCCAGTATGCCAGCAGAGCAGCCGGGAGGCTGAACCACGCCGGAGGAGCCACGCAAAAAAACTCGCTCGGCGGCGGCTCGGCCCGACTGAGACAACGCCAATACTCCAGCCCATAGCGGAGCCAGCCCCAGAACTGGCCACGTTCCGGCCAGCGTGGCGATATCCTCACTGGCTCGACCGAAACTAACGAAGGAAGGCCTCTGCTCCACTTCCCATCAGTTCGATGGCTCGGCACGAGGAACCGCAATGAGACATTTTCTTCGAGGAAATTGGCTAGGCGCCGATATGACCCCAACTTGTCTTCATGAAAATATTGGATGACGACGAGCACGCGTCTCATAAGATTATGTTTTTATAGAGCTCCTGAGAAAATGACCCTCTGATTAGTAATCTTATTAATAATTTCTTGGCCCCTTGTCAAATAAGTTAGTATTCCGGGTCATATACACCCGGGGCGCACAAGGATTTGAAAATATCTTGTGCTGCAAGTAGTGAGAATTGCGAATCCCAAAGGCTAGCCACTTGACATGTCTGCCACAGGCAGGTGAGGCGGGATGTGGTTCTTTAAGAACTATATCCGCACAGTAGATATGCGCCGTTTGGCGAAGCCAACAATGCCACTGCCGTGGCGGCACAGCATGAGGTAGCAGAAAATGATATGCCCGCACAGCGAGCTCATGGAGGTGGTAGCCAGCCGCGAATTCTCAGAACGGACGCTAACCGCACTGTGCTCAGGATACGAACTAACTCGCGCCGGCGAGCTGTTCAGTTTGTTTCAGGTGCCAGCTTGTGCAGGAGCGCCTCGACCCCAATAAAGATGCGCTCTCCATTTTGCCGCGCTGTTACCCCCCCCCCCGCATCCAGATACTCTAGCAGGGGAATAGCGAACTTGCGCGAGAGCTGAAACATCTCTTTGAAAGAGGCCACAGAGAAGCGTTGTTGCGTGGTAAATTGATCGCGCAGTTGCCCCAGGATGCTCGTCAATACATCAGTGAGATACAAGAGCTCCTTTGAAATTTCCACGAACGTCTTGTCCTCTTTCAGGAGCATGAGGATGTGCTCCACTGTCTGAGCGTGTTCACCCGGGAAATCCTTCCGTACTTGCTGTCTCACTTCAGTAATAGTTGGAGGAGCGATCTGGCCCCTGCGGTAGAGATTGATAATATGCTGCTTCATCTTCTGTTGCCCGGGTTTAAGGCGAACAGAAAAATCGGCTAGCGCCACACGGGTGCGCTCTATTCGTATTTTCGAGGCGCCCTTGAGCTTGTTTAAGAGCGCAGTGAACACGGGCAAAGGAATATCCATAGGCAGTGCGGATTTCAGCGCCAGCCGATCAATCCCCGGCTCCAGGGGATGCGATTCGTGAAACTCACGCAGGTGAGCAAGAATACGCACGGCACAGTCGTCAACCGCATCAGTGAGAAAAAGCCCTGTCTGGCTTTCAACCTGGAGCAGGCTGAGCATCCTGGTCTCGCTCAGCTGCTGATGGATAGACGCAGCTTGTGATGCATCAATAGTCAGGAGCCGCTGAAGAAGCTCTGGCGTAACGGGCGTCCATGGCTGCTTGCTAAGCAGGGCGAGCGTGAGCTCCTGAGAAGGGCCACGCTGCAGAGCTCGCAATTCGTCAACGCTTTTTGTTTTAAAGCGGCTGATTTTCTTTTGCGAGATGCGCAGGATTTCGCCGCCGCCAATTGTTCGCACCGGTGCAGGCAAGCGCACAATATAGCGGTCACCGCGCATCGCTACTACCGGGTGGGCGAAGCGTAGCTGGGCCAGGGTCTGCTCCCCGGGCTCAACGATGTCCCGTTCCAGCGGAACCAGCCGTCCTGTGGTTTCCATGGTTCCTCTGTGAAAATGGAGAGTAATAGGAAGACGCAGTGGCTTGCTATTGCTCTTCAGGTACGAAAACGTAACGTCAAGAAAAGCAGCTGGGGCGAGAGCGTCTGGGGGTGCGAGTTCATAGCCGCGCTCAACCTCGTGAATCTTGACGCCAGCCAGATTAACAGCAGTGCGTTGCCCGGCAACGACTCTTTCGAGCGTCTGGTTATGGCTCTGCAATCCCCGAATTTTTGTTCGCCGACCAGCGGGAAAAATCTCCATGTCGTCACCAACAGATGCCTGACCGCTCATCACCGAGCCTGTGACGACACACCCGAAGCCGTGAACTGTGAACACGCGATCTATGGGAAGGCGAAAAAATGGGCCGCGTAGCTCGCGAGAAATCTGCTGGAGCTCACGGCTCAGTGTCGCCTTGAGTTCCTCTAGTCCTTCGCCAGTCAGCGCAGATACAGCAACAATTGGCGCAGACTCTAAAAACGTCGCGGCAACGAGCTGCTGCACTTCTTCGGTCACTACATCTAGCAGCTCCTCCTCTATCAAATCTTTTTTGGTAATTACCACGCACCCGTGCTTGAGCTGCAAGAGCTGAAGAATATCAAGATGTTCGATGGTCTGGGGCTTGACGCCTTCGTCCGCAGCCACAGTTAAGAGAACGTAATCAATGCCTGTTGCGCCAGCCACCATGGTGCGCACAAAACGCTCGTGGCCCGGCACGTCCACGATTCCCACGCGCTGGCCCGAAGGAAGATCCAGGTACGCAAACCCAAGATCAATGGTGATGCCACGCCTCTTTTCTTCCTCAAGGCGATCTGTATCAATACCGGTAAGGGCCTTAATAAGGAGGGTCTTGCCGTGGTCAATGTGCCCAGCTGTGCCGATAATAAGCGGTTCCATACGGCTACTCACGACTTCTCATAAAGCACTTCTCCGTATTTCGAAGCCGGATATGCTATGCCGCCAATTACGTCTTTGCTTTCGCGGAATTCCTCATCACTCACGCAAATGAGTTGCACAGGAATAGAGAAATCTCTTAATAATTCATGCCGCATCTTGTAGGCTTCCTCAAGGCTTGCGCGTCTCTGAGTCACAATTAAAATATCAATATCGCTATCCTCTGTTGGCTCTCCCTGCGCATACGAACCAAACAGAATAATCTTCTTGGGCCGATGCGCTGTTTTGATCCTCTCCACTATTGCAGCGATCTTTTCCTTGATATCAGAATCAGGAATCATAGTTCCAGCCTCAGAACCCTTTGAGTACCATTGCTAAAAACGGCAACGCCATTGGATCAGAACCCAAGTAGCCTGTTTGCAACTGCGATGGGGCAAGCATAGCAGGGTTCCTTCCATATTGCTAGGCCGTGTTAGATCCTTGTATTCAAGCAATTAATGGCGCTAAACCATTCGTATATTCGTTAATTTACTCAGAGCCCGGAGTGCCAGTTTATGCGCAGTTGTTGCCCTGTTACTATCAATATCTGCTATGTCTTCATAGTCAGCGTCCTTTCTTTCTCTCCATAAACGGCTTAGGCTATTTCCTATTTCTTTTTCTGTCCTGTCAGGAGATCCATGGTATTTATTTCTAACGAATTTGTGCGTATCGGCCCGGGGAATATTTATGCCTTTTCTGGCAAGTAAATTCCTTGCCATACAAAATACCCCATAATAAGACCGGCTTATTGCTGAGCGAAGATACGCCTCTTTAAGACCTGGGGTTCTATGATGGCTTATCAACTCGCCAGCCAACTGGATATATGACTTCCAGTCAAAACTCATAGCGGTCTCACCATTACTGTTAAGATAGTTCTTATTTCATCATCCACATCTAACCACCATTCCTCGTCAAATTTATCTAAAAGGTCTAGCGATAATTCAGGAGATAGGTTGGTCTTAAGGATAGCGGACAGCCCTTCAAAATTTTCTTCAGGATCTCTATCATATTCTAGGGAAAGCTCCACTACACTGTTTCTGAATATTCTTTTAATCTGTGCCTGGATTTCAAAAAGCGCGCCAGTAAGACGATCTTGTCTAAAGAGAAATCTTTTTATCTCAATTGGATCATGGAAGGTGTACAAATCCTCCAATAGCTGAATATCATTTACATGAGTTAAACAGATACTACCTTTGATTGCTTCCCAAATTTCCTGTTTCCAATTAAATGTCATGAAAGATTTCGTGTCTGGCATAAACCCCCAAATACTTACTTTACTTGCCCAAGTAGGCATGGAGGAACTGGCCAGTTCATCCCAGGGCTGGAATTTTTGCCCTGAAACGTCTGCTTCATAATATCTTTGCTTAATTTCAAGCGGAGCTAACATCGCTACTTTACCTCCTCAAACAACTGACGAGACGCGTCAGAGATTGACTTTTCAAATGCCTCAATAACCCTGTCATGGGCCTCTTCCACCCAGCTCAAAATACTATCCATCTTCAGCTTCGAAGGCTGGACTAGCGCATAGTCCCAATCAAGAATTATCCATGTTTTCCCAGCAGGGCTTCCTAGCGGATTATGGATCATTATGACGAGAACGTCTCTACCTTCATTAAAGGGAATTTCAAGCCTCATAAATAAACGTCCGATGCTACGCCCTATCCCCTCTGGTTTTTGCGGATATATCATAAGGTACTCGCTTAACTCGAACGATGTTTGAGGAATCTCTATTCTATCAATGTAGCGAACACCAACTCGCTCAATCCCCTTGGGCTGAACGATATATCGGAATGTCTCGAATGCCCGCTTTGCAATAGGAAAGAAGGCCTCCCAAGTGGGGTAAGGAGGGAGGCGATGCGCAGAAACAAAATTGGGCGCAACCCTTATAATCTCTTTCCCATCTTTGCTCTTGTACTGCATCCCTAACATTTTCGCCCTTAATTTTTGCTGGAGTTCCTTTTTACTTTTACTAAATTCAAGTCCCACTTCAAATTCGTGGAACTCTTCTTTGATTGGGTAGTCACTCTGTATTCTCTCATAAAACCGCCCTGGCACGGTCAGGTCATTTGGGTCTTCAACTTCAAATCGAAATTCACAAACAATTTCTATTATTGGAGGATTTGCATACTTTCTGGTTATTGTCATAGTTGCACCCCTGAGAACTCATTGAAATCGTTCTAAAAAGATGGTTGACGTTCAAAATATATAATATTCTGAACCATAAGCATACATATCATATTCGACCCCTTGCTAAAGGGCAAGCCTATTTTTCTACTCTGCACTATTAGTTAATCTACTATTAACCGTCTTATCATCTTGTGGCTAAGGGTAGCAATGATAATCACTCAAAAACAGTCGCGTGGCTGCGGAACGGACCGCTACTAAGCAGGTGCATCATATCGTCGCTAATCTGGCTCAGCGAAAAGAGCACCACGCCGTCGCCTCCTTCCTGCTGCGTCGCTTCGATCTGGTCGAGCAGCGCATCGCCGGATAAGCCAAGATACGGAGCCAGGCCGACGAACACGGGCAGCTCTGGAGGGACTACCTCTCGCATCCTGGCTACATTATTTCGCACTGCCCCGACATCCGTGCTATAGGCCATGGGACAGAGAAAATCAACCCACTGATTCTGCGCCCACTCAGCCCAGTTCTGAAATTTACTCCGCCGTGCATCTGCAAGGTCAGGGAAAACATCTGCGGAAATTTTCAGATCCGGCTTCAACGACCGCAATGTCGTCGAAACTGTCTGGACAAACGAGCTGATCTGCTCCTCTCGAAAGGCGTTCCATTTTTCCCAGAGCTCTGGCGTTTCGCTAGGGCTGAGGTCAACTGGATCGTGTCCGTACTGGTCAAAGAATTTTCCCCGGCAGCTCTGGCAATAGCAGTAGCCCTCTTCAAAGGGCTCGCTGAAAGGATAGCGAATATAATCGAGTTGAAAACCATCAATGTCGTAGTGCATGACCATCGCTTTGAAGTTTTCAAGAAGAAACGTCCGTGCCTCCTCATTCGACATGCAGAGATAAAAGTAGCCCTCTTCGCGCGTGGACGCACACTCGCCTTGCTTATTGCGTGCAAGCCAGAGCGGATGGCTCTCGATAAGCGGCGACTCTTTGAACCCAATAAAGAAAACGTGCACCCAGACATGCACCTGAATGCCGTTTTCGTGTGCAACGTCAATCAATGTCTTCAACGGATCCCATCTGCGGAATGCCGGGTTCTGCTGGAAGAACGGCATTGCGTCGGATGCCGTCTGTTCGGCCTGGCCCGAAGTCGCCGGGGGATAGATCGAGTAGCCCCAGTAAATCGTTTCAGGAAAGATAAGGTTGAAACCGTTATTCTGGAGCCGTGCGATTGTCCTTCTTAGCTGTCGCGGATTCTTTTCAGTGAGGCGATACCAGACGCCGCGTCCTTCGCGTGAGCGCGATGGCTTGGTCAGTGCAAAGGCTTCCAGCGCCTTCTGCCTTGCGCGCATAGCAAGCCGTCCGGCGCGCTGCGTGCGACCGCGCTCGAGCTGCACCTCGGCCATCTCAACATCAGCTTGCGATGCAGCATAGCGTTCCTGCGCCTCGGCTGCTGGATACACCGCCGCAGTTGCGCGTGCTTTCTCCAGTGCCTCCTTCACCAGCTTGAGCCGTGCGCGAGTCTGATAAATTAGAGATTTCGCCGTGGTTAACGCTATAGCTTGCTGGCCGACAATCTCAATCTCCGTTCCCGTAAGCAAATGTTCTGTGATCCAGTAATTTGCTTTGCCGTGCCCTGACAGCACAAACCCGTTGGAAGGAATCAGCGAGTTGTTTTGCCCCACTGTCACAACGATACCGTTTTCGACGACCGCTTCGCTTCCCCACTGATTCGTCCCCGTACGCTCTCCGAACTCTGGTGTATAGAGCACCATTTCCTCCGGGCCCCTTCCGCCCGGAAATGTACGATCCGATGGATTAGTCTTGTCAATAGCGATGAAAGTCGCGGTCTCTTTAAACTTGGGCAGACCTTCCCCGGAGAAGCCGATCAGCGAGCAACCCCCAGAAAGCATGATCAATGTTATGGCAATAACAACCGCTCCAACAGCACCTTTACAGTAGCTCATCGTTCCTGCCCTCTCATATCTCCATATTACGGTTTCACGGCCTGCAACACAGAACCCGTACGAACTCCGCGAACTTACCAGTCTGATATACTGTAAAAAGACTCACCTGAAACGCGCCCGCGGACGTTCAAATTCCCCTTCATAATTCGCTTGTCATGCCTTATAAAAAGTATCGCGTTCCTCATAGTAAGCGCAACAATTTTTTCCCGCCCAGTCCAGAACCGAAGCCAACATCCAGATGAATACCCTGACGTCGCGACAAAAAAGGCTATAGTATAACCACCGAGACACGGAGACACAGTGAGCCTAAGGCTCATAAAAGTATTTAATTGTAAATTGCAAATTGAAAAATGCAAAAGGCAAATTTAAAATTTGATATTTGCAATTTTAATTTTACAATTTTGACGATCTCTGTGCCTTGTATGTAGTACGAGAGCACATGTTGATAGCTCTGTAGCTAGTAG
>CAYVXD010000104.1:0-12667 GCA_964454265.1 uncultured Candidatus Sumerlaeota bacterium
AGGAAGATAGAACTTCTATAGCCTGTCATTTCTCGGCGGTCAAGACACTAGTGCACCGCCAACTTTGCGATGAAACATGTAGCGCCGGCGTCTCGCCTTCATATGAGGAGAGGGCAGGATGCCCTCCAGACTGTTCGCCGTGGCGAACGCTACCCATCAAAACAATGTTGACGGACTACTAGTTTGCAGGTGCTCCCCCAGCTGTCAGGTGCAGCGTGCTTCTGTTACTACCTGCAGCAAATTTTGCAAGAATTTTCCTTCGTCTTCCGCCGGGCAAAACGCAACCCGTATTTTAAGATAGCGAATGGGCAGGTCATCTGTACGATACTTTACCATTTTCACAAAATCCTTCTGGGTAGTCAGCATGATGTCAGGGTTGAGCGACTGAGCAAGCTGGCGCAAGGCTTCTATATCATCCAGGCGGTAAATGTAATGATCGCTATAGACGCAGGTCTTGATGATATTGACCCCGTGCCGCCTTAACAGAGCAAAAAACGATTCCGGCTGTGCGATCCCACAAATCGCAACTACTCGCTTCCCGCGCAGAAACTCGGGCGATTCGACGGGTGATCCGTTGAACGGAACCACGCCCTCCGCCTGATACGTTGCGCGGAAAATCGGCCCTGTGAAACCCGTGCGTTGCACCTCTTCCGTCATCTCGCTGAGCTGAACATCTTCGTTGGCCTTCGCCATCAACACTACCATGTGTGCCCGCCGAAGCGCCGACAGAGGCTCGCGAAGTGTTCCTGCCGGAAACATCTTAAGATTCTTGAGCGGCTTGCCGGCATCAAGGAGCACCACGTCGCAATCGCGCGCCAGCTGCCAGTGTTGAAATCCGTCATCCAGCACGCAAACCGTTGTGCCTAGATCCTTGACTGCTTTCTGGCCTGCTGCAGCGCGTTGGCGAGCAACAACTACAGGCACACCGAGGCAATTATGCGCGAGAACCAGCGGCTCGTCACCTGCTGTTAGGAAATCACCAATTATGTGCGTTCCATTGGAGACGACGACCACATCGTCGCCATGCTTCGGTCTGGCATAGCCACGGCTCAAGATGGCTACCCGATGTCCATCGTTTCGCAATGCCAGGGCCACCTTCTCAGTGAACGGCGTTTTCCCGGTACCTCCCAGTGTGATGTTGCCAATGGAAATAACTTTGCAGGGCAGGCGGACTGGCGACTTTAGTCCAGCTTTGTAGGCGAATTGGCGCGCTTTATGAAGATGCAAGTATCCAAAAGACACGCAGTGGAGCAGCCCGCGCAGCAGTGCATGCCCCTGCTGCGGCGGCGATGTCTCATCAATCAAATCGCGCAAAGGCCTTTTCATCCAGGCCTCCGAAAACGAAACTTAAGCACAGACCACAGCCCATTCAAAATAATGCGTAGCGTAAACGTGGACTTTCCAGCACGGCGTTCTTCAAACACGATTGGTACTTCCGCAAAGGAAAATCCATGCGCGTGGCAGGCAATGAGAATTTCCTGGACAATCGCCGGCCCGTTTGACGTCATCTGCTCAAGTCCAATCTTCTCCAGCACGCTGCGCCGAAATACGCGAAATCCTGATGTACAATCTTTCACTGGAAGGCGCAGCACGGTACGGATGTACCAGTTCGCCAGAATGGTAATGAGAGGCCGCAGCAGACTTCTTCCTACCTCTTTACCGCCGGGAACCAGGCGCGATCCAATAACCACATCAGTCTTTTCTGCCGCCTCCAGCAAAGAGGGAATGAAGCGGGGATGATGGGAAAAGTCGGCATCCATTTCAATGATGTAATCTGCCCCTGCGTTGACCGCGTACAGAAAACCAGCAATGCCAGCGGAGCCGCGTCCCTTTTCGCGAGTGCGATGTACAAGATGCACGCGTGGGTTCGTTGCCGACATCTCCTCAACCAGCTGCCACGTGCCGTCAGGCGAGTGATCATCAACCACCACAACTTCCATGTCGCTGCGCAGAGCCAGGAGCTCGCGAATGAGCGGCTGAATATTCTCCGCCTCATTGTAGGTTGGCAGCATCGCCATTATCTTCATCGGCTCTCACTCACAGAGAAAAAACGCCGGGATTTTAGATCCCCGACGTCGTCATGGTGTTCGCTGTTCAAAATTTTTTCTTCTCTCCAAACCCAAGTGTGCCGTCACGGTTCCCTCTAGATCATCCACCTCAGCACGGTCGGCTGCAGCGAGTAGCTAGAACTAGAAAGCGTGCAAAGCACGCTTCATTAATATAAACCCTCCCACTGACAGAAATGTCATAACTACCCAGACCACCCCAACTATCCGGAAATGTCTCGTGTCTCTCCACGAGGCACCAGAGGGGATCAGAACACGCAACAGCTCCGCAATGATCACTGCCCCGAAGACGTTATTAACAATCTGCATCGCGACCGCATAGGCAAGAGGCCAGTCAACCAACTTCTTCATCAAGGAGAGCGGCCCGCCAAAAATAAACAATACGAGTACCGCCCAAGCCGCTGCCGCTGCCAGGGCTAACTTTCGCCAGGTACTCATAGGCTGTACGGAGCTGCTTAAGAACATAGTTCTTATTCCATACGGTTCAGCGCGAAGCGTAAAGCGCCCTTGATCTGCCATTGTCATCCCTATGTCTTTTCGTAGGATTCAAGAAACTCCTCCCTCGAAATACCAGCTTGAGAGCAAATGGTTCTTAGTGTTGAAGCTTTCATCGTTGGATGGTTCGGCATGGTCAGAGGAGTCTTTGTTCCGTCCAGATTGTCGCGTACCATAGAAATATGCTCCTTTTCTCGGACGACCCGAAAGCCCAAAGCCTCAGAGCTTGGATAACCTTTCATTTTGGTGCATCAACAGGAAACTTCCGCATTAAACATCCACTCCGGCTTCAGCAACAAATGCCTCAAGAATGGGCGGATCAACATCGAGAACTTCTGCCCCAAAACTCTCAATGTGGAAGCGGATAGCGGATTTCACGTCAGCGAGAGATTCCTCATAGGTGTCGCCTTCTCCAACGACTATACCTTTTAGCCCCAGAGGATATGCGACGTATCCATCGGGATGTTTTTCAACTACGATTTTGACCTGTCTCATGCCATTCTCCTCCGAATCTCGAAAAGAATCATAAGGCAGTTTTCAATCGCCCATTAATTTCCACGTCTTTGGCCCACAATCGGCCGCTTTAGAGACCATTAGTTCAAGCTTTCTTGCCGATTTTGCGGCGGGTGATTTTTTTTCCCAAAATATCAAATGGTGTGAGGTCTTATATATCTCATCCGCTCCTTTGATTTTCCAGTGCCAATAGAGAAACCACAAGAAACTGAGATTCTGGTAAGCTCTATCAGGTTCACTTGGTTTGGTATAATAACAAACATGAAATAATGGGAAAAGGGAAGCAATCTTTAACTGCCAGAGCCCTTCCCACGCTTCGCCGCTAGACAGAAAAAGATGGGCAAGGTTCTTGCGCAGTTTGCTATTGAACATATTACCGCGGTGAAAAAAGACCAAAGGCTTCATCCGCCGCGCGGAGTGCGCTCAGATGCAGCCACATTTTGGGCAAAGTTCTGCTATGACCTGCCATAGGCAGATCCAAGTACTTGTCTGAGTGCAACGAACAGACAGGCCGCTTACTAGAAGCGCCGCCCACCTCCTGGTCTTCCTTTACCTCGGCCTCCTCCACCTGGACGGCCTCCACCACCTCCACCGCGTTCGGTGCGAGGGCGAGCCTCATTAACATTAAGCGTTTGTCCCTTCAATTCCTTGCCGTTCAGGCCCTCGATCGCGGCCTGCGCTTCGGCTTTAGCAGGCATCTCAACGAATCCGAACCCTCTTGGTTCACCACTGAACTTGTCCTTTATAACCGTGGCGGATGCAACCTCTCCGAAGGCCCCAAACGCCTGTCGCAAATCCTCTTCCGTAACCTCGCGCGACAAGTTTCCTACGTAGATATTCATGCTGTCCTCCCTTTATCCGGAACATCTATACCGGAATTATGAATAACGACAGAGCTAAGCTGTCGTTGTCAGCCAGTCAGGCGGCGTCTGGGAGAGAGATGAAAAGACAGGCAGTATTTAGAGATCATCCAGACTTTTTACTCTCCCAGAACCGCTTACATCCATAGTCACACTTGGGCTACCGTAGTAGTTTACTTCACCACTTCCGCTAATTTTGATATCCAATCTGTCACGTGCCCAGACAGTAGCATTCCCTGAACCGCTAATTTCCACTGTGACTGTCTGGCTGTCCAGCTTGGGAGCACGATACTTTCCCGAACCGATAATATCAATTACCTGTTTCGCCACCTTACCCGACAGGTCGAAATTTATGCCTACACGCAGATTCTTGGATAGGCGTCATCTACCATTTGCCGCCGAACTCATTGATGTCCAAACTGAACGACTCACTATAGTCTGTTATGAACAGCCCTTTTTCTTTTGAAAATTTGTATGATACCTCTTCCAGAATCACGTCCTGCGGAAGCACATTGATGATGTTCCCACTATCAGTCAGTGAAATTATCCGAAATCTCCACTCCGGTCTCCTGATAAATTGATTCTTACTTGAATCCCATATGAATGCGTAGCCTGCAACCCGGACGGCGTTTTCTGTCACAGCCTCAACTTGGCCTAGGAAGTGGCGCCGAAGATCGGTTTCGAACATCCGGCGAGCGATCACGTGTATTTTGTCTCCCTCTTTAAGCAACACGAGCATCCCTCCTTGTCTCTGGCCAATGCTCCAATGGTCTTGCTGCGAAAATTAATTGCCGATAAACTGCCCAACCCAAGTATCAAACCTTACATATCTTGCATTCTGGCAAAGCAAGCATTCTAACTACGCACTTCCGTAAGCCCTTGTTATTAACGGACTATGCCGCTGAAGGCCGGCAGTAGCGCATGGCTAGGTATGACACAGTCAAATATCTTTCCCGCACTTAGGGCAGAAATCAAAGTCGTCCTGCACTTTTGTGCCACAATAAGGACAGAATTCTCCCTCGAATCGTCGTTGGGCGTGCTTATCTTCTTTGGTGTTGTCTTTTGAGGATAGAGAATGGCCAAGGGCGGTGGCAATAGGATCACGTTCTTCATCCTGGCGGGTGATTTCAAACGTGCTCATTCTATTTCTCGCAGCAGCATTGTAAAAACTGTAAACGGTAAGTCCTATAGCCATCAGGACGAAGATGACCCCGAATAGTACAAAGAAAGATGGTGCACTTGTTGAGGCGGCTATGCAGATCCACACTATCCCGAAGAAAACCGCCACGACACCCCCCAGCCCGCCCAGCAGAGACGGCCCTCTTCCAGGTTTTACGCCGTACATGCGAACACGCCCTCCGATATACTCTAACTGCAATTAGACTGGCAAACGAAACTAAAAACGCCGTCGTTGGTGCAGCCTGACATCGTCACTGTACTGAATCCCAGACTAAACAGGTGACGGTCACGTATTTCTTAAAAGCATAATGATTGATAAACCAGCTGGACAGCCCGCATGTTCTGCGGCGCCCAGAAGATAATCCCCTGCGTTGGAAGATAATCTCTCAATTCCATGATTTTTTGCGCCATTTGAAACGTGTGCCCTAGACATTGACTATCGAACCTCTGGTGTGCTAGAGAGTCAAGAAAAATTGAAAAGATTTAATTGTCCAACAGTCTCTTCGTATTCTATTTCTTCGTACCGCGCGGCGCGGCGATGAAAAAGCTACGGAGGCAAGTGAGAGTATGCTAACCTGTCTTTTCGGCGACAAATGGTCAAGGGCTTACCGGCGCCTGCGGGAGCCGAAGACCCAGGACGAGCTGAATTTGAACGAGGCGGCCATCCTTACCGCGCTTGAGGCTTCGCCCATCCCCATGGCAGAACTCGCTCTCGACCCGGAGAAGGTACTCCACTGGGTCGCGAGAGCCGACTACGCCACACACCATCCGGGCTACTATGCCGAGAATCTTGCGGAGAAGTCACTAGAACATTTCCTGGCATCCATGCTGCTTGAACTCCAGCCCGGCAATGTATACGTCGATATTGCCAGCCAGAATGGCGTAGCCCCGGAAATCTACAACCGGCTTCACGGCGTCATTCCCTACATGCAGGATCTCGCCTTCGAGCCGGGCATTCACGGCAACCGTATTGGCGGGGACGCGGGCAATCTACCTTTGCCCGGTCAATTCGCTGATGCGCTCGGCCTTCACTGCTCCTTCGAGCACTTCGAAGGAGACCGCGACATTCGTTTCATTCGCGAGGCAGGCCGGGTTCTGAAGCCCGGCGGCCGATGCGTAATTGTCCCGCTATATCTATGTGACCACTATGCATGTCTGACAAATCCCCTCCTATCCGTACCTGGTCGGGTAACGTTCGACGACGAAATGAAGCTGTACGCATCGCGCACGTGGCAAAATCGCCACGCTAGGTTCTACGATGTTCGGCGCCTGGTCGAGCGCATCTGGGAGCACCGGGGGCCGCTGGAAATGACGGTCTTCGTCATAAAGAACTACCAGGACATTGATTCGTCTTGCTACTTGCGCTACGCTGCCCTCCTGCGCAGGCCGTCGGACCTCACCAGAACGTAAGTTCCCCCGGAAAAATTCCCTCCTATGCGAGTGCTGGTAGAGCCTGTTTGAACATGTGTTGGAGCTTCAAACTCTTTTGGAGATGATACCCACCTCTTCTTATATTAATTAATGTAAGATGGAATATAAAGGGAAAGTCATCGGGTTCTTGAGCTGCATTAACTAGGCTGCGAACTCCCCTAAGCTAACCGGCCATCGTTTTAGCGGTAAAGTTCAAAGAGTTATTAGAAAAAGCTATTCTTCCCTTGCGTTCGCATCCTTTCGATCTCTCACTTCATGCAACATTTCCTGGTAAAGACGCTGCAGGTCGACATGCGAACGCATCCTTTCGATTTCTGACCTGAAGCAAGAGCGTGCCTTGCGGATGCTGAGTTGCACAACCATAAATATACACCGTAAAAGAGAGCTACGCAAAGCGCAAAAGCCCAGTTAGGCAGAATCTCATGAAAGTTCGGCAGAGCTTCATCAAGTGATACCATCAGAAATGGAAAGACAAATAGGGCTACCCAAAACAGCCAATGCCTCTGCGGTCGAACACACAGCCTCCAAATGAGTCTTCGTTCTTTGGGTGCCAATCCTTTGAGTTCCGGAACCGATCTCAATGTAAAATACAACCGCATCTTTCATCCTAAAATATGGTGGCTAACAAATCCCCTAAACGCCACATACTTAATCCATCATGTATTTTGAAGCTTTGTGTGTATAGGATTCCAAAGGGCAATAGTTGGAAACCTGGTAACTGCCATAATGCACATTGTCATATGTTATTCTATCTTTCGTTTGCTTGCATTAAGTACGGTGATTCCTATAATTTCTCCTTTCTCATATCTGATTATGATATCATCTTCCCTCAATTCCGAATCATCGGCATGACTTGGCTTCTTGAAATTGATGTATAAAACATCAGCTTCTTTATCGTATGCCGTCCAAATTCTTGAATATGGTACCTCCAACAATTCAGGTACGAGATTTAATATTCTTTTCACTTCTATTGTTCCCATATCTTCCGCCGCCCTTCGAGTTGTTTTCTCCGTTTTGCTAAAAAGGCAGTAATAACAAATCCACATTATCCCGAAGAAAACCCCCACGAACCCCCAGGCCGCTCAGCAAAGAAGGCCCTCTTCCACGTTTCACGCCGTACATGTAAGCACCCCCTCCGATATAATCTAACACTCCTATCTTATAATTCTTCTGATACTACCGTGTGACGCCGGTGGTTTTGGCGCCGCAGCATTTTTTGTATTTCTTGCCGCTGCCGCAGGGGCAGGGTTGATTACGGCCAATCTTTGGCCCAACGTGCACGGGCTGCTGCCCAGAACGAGGCCGCCGACCAGGTTTGACAGGCTCCCCTTCACCCCCAGCTTCAGCCTGAGCTGCTGCCGCGGCTTCCATCTGTGCCACATCTTTGCGAAACTGCATTTCGCGCGGGCCTGCTGCGCGTTCTTCTTCCATCACAATCTGCGTGCGGAAGAAGCGTTCGAAAATTTCTTTGTTAACGTTGTACATCATCTCATGAAACTGACGCGTGGCCTCGCGTTGATACTCAACCAGCGGATCGAGCTGTGCATACGCTCGCAAATGTACCCCTTCGCGCAGCTCGTCAACAGCGAGCAAGTGATCCTGCCAGTCTGTATCAATGGTTCGCAGAATTACCAGCCTGCCAAGATTGAGGATCAATTCCTCGCCGATGAGTTGCGCTTTCATCTCATACGCCTGCTTGATCCGCTTCATCAGGCGATCCATGAACTCGTCAAATGTCGTGCCCTCGGCCGCGGTAATGTCTGAAAAATCCTGGTATGGAATATTACGCTTAATCCAATCAATGAACCCGCGAACATTCCACTCTCCAGGAGAGCGCTCGGGATCGCCATACGTTGGAAATTCGTTCACCAGCGCGTCGTAGGTAACATCAAGCATGACGTCTTTCAGATCTTTACTCACGAGCACTTCGCGACGCAGCGAGTAAACCGCCTCGCGCTGTTTATTCATGATGTTATCGTACTCCAGAGTACGCTTGCGCCGCTCGAAGTTAATATCTTCGATCTTTTTCTGCGCTCGGGTGATGGCTCGGGTGATCATGGGATGCTGGATTTCTTCTCCCTCTTTCATGCCCAGGCGCGTCATGACGCCTGAGATGCGGTCTGAGCCGAACAGACGCATCAGGTCATCTTCGAGGGAGAGGAAGAAGCGCGACGCCCCGGGATCGCCCTGGCGGCCGCTACGGCCGCGCAACTGACGATCAATCCGCCGTGCTTCGTGCCGCTCTGTGCCGACAATCTGCAACCCACACGGACAATCCTGCAGACAATGCAGATATTCTTTGCGCGTCTTGACGCCTTTACATTCCGGCGTTGACTCGCAGTCCAGGTCGCATTCAATACAGCAGCGAGGGCATTTCACCACGCCTGGCCCAAGTTTAATATCAGTTCCGCGGCCCGCCATGTTCGTGGCAATTGTCACTGCCCCCTGCTTTCCAGCCTCGCGAATGATCTCGGCCTCTTTCGCGTGATACTTCGCATTCAAAACGCTATGGGAGATTTCTTTGCGTCGCAGCACTCGGCTGAGGGTCTCCGATACCTCGACTGATACGGTTCCGACCAGGATCGGCAGTTTCATTTCGTGCAGCCGTATAATCTCGTCAATAATGGCATTGTATTTTTCGCGCCGCGTGCGATAGACCACATCATTATAGTCCACACGCCGCACTGGTCGGTTGGTTGGAACCACCGCCACGTCCATTTTGTAAGTGTGATGAAACTCCTGGGCTTCGGTCTCGGCAGTCCCGGTCATGCCTGCGCGTTTCTCGTACATTCGGAAGTAGTTCTGCAAGGTGATCGTGGCCAGAGTTTGCGTCTCCCGCTCGATCTGAACGTGTTCCTTGGCTTCGAGGGCTTGATGGAGACCATCACTGTAACGGCGGCCAGGCATGAGACGACCGGTAAATTCGTCTACGATAATCACCTTATTATCCTGAATCACATAATCTACATCCTTTTCGAAGAGCGAATAAGCGCGCAATAACTGTGAAATATTATGCAGTTCCTCACCGCGAATGTCGTGCTCCGTGCGCACCTTTTCTTTGAATTTCTCTTTCTGACGATCTTCAATGTCAGTGCGTGCCTCAATATTGGCAATTTCTTCCACAAGATCAAGGAGCACAAACATCTCGGGATCATTCGGCGATAGCGCCTGACGCCCCTTCTCTGTCAGGTCAATACTATGGCCCTTCTCATCAACCACGTAGAGGAGTTCTGCCTCCAGCTCTGGTATGCGCTTATCGCGCATAAAGTCGTTTTCCACGCGCTCGATTAAGCGCTGATTGCGGGGCTCGGAGCGCAGTTTCATGAAGCGTTTGTTTTTCGGTGCGCCTTTCTGCGCCTGGAGCAATTTGATTCCTGCTTCGTATTCTTTGCCATCCTCTTCGAGAAGCGACTGGGCCTCGGTTAACAAGCGATTGCCCAGCAAATTCTGCTTCTGTACCAGCTCTGCAACGCGCGGTTGCATTTTATCGTAGCGGTGCGTTGAGCGATCCACCGGCCCGGAAATGATCAACGGCGTTCTCGCTTCATCTATGAGAACGTTATCCACCTCATCCACGATTGCGTAATAATGGCTCCGTTGCACAAGGCCTTCTTCGCTTATGGCCATATTGTCGCGCAGGTAATCGAAACCAAATTCATTATTTGTACCGTACGTAATATCACAGGCATATTGCTTTCGCCGCTCTGCAGGTTCCATATTCATGAGGATGCAGCCAACGGTCAGACCAAGGAACTCGTAAATCTTTCCCATCCATTCGCGATCGCGCAGAGCCAGGTAGTCATTCACCGTCACCAGGTGTACGCCGCCACCGGTCAGAGCGTTCAGGTAAAGGGGCATGGTTGCCACCAGGGTTTTGCCTTCGCCAGTGGCCATTTCTGCGATATTGCCCCTATGGAGAATAACAGCACCAGCCAACTGCACGTCAAAGGGGACCATGTCCCACGTAATTTCATTGCCAGCCGCCATCCACTTCTGGCCCAGATGTCGGCGGCACGCCTCTTTGACCACTGCAAAGGCTTCGGGCAGCAGGTCGTCGAGGGCCTCACCCTTAGCCAGCCGTTCCTTAAACTCCTGCGTCTTGCCCTTGAGCTCGTCATCAGACAACTGCTGATATTGCTCGCAGTAGGCATTGATTTGATCAATAATCGGCTGCAGCCGCTTCATATCGTGCTCTTGCTTCGTTCCGAACAGTCGCGCCATTACATTGTTCAGCATTGCCATCCTATCCTTGATACGAAAACAGTGTCACAGCTCCTAACGCTTTACCCGTCCCTGTTGTAAATACTTTTAACTCACACCCATCGGCAACTGCGGCGCACAAGGGATCAATCGCCGCCTCATATACGCCTGTGGCTAGAGCAGAATCCCTTCATGCGCAAGCAGTCTCTTCTTCCAGGCCAGTCCTGCGCTAAAGCCCCCGAGGGTGCCGTTGGATCGAACGATTCTATGACACGGAACCACGATTGGTACCGGATTTTTGCCAAGTGCGTTGCCCACAGCCCGATACGCCCCTGGATTTCCCAGCCGCGCAGCAACCCAGGCGTAGCTGCGGGTCTGACCAAACGGCACCTGTTGCGCCGTTTTCCATACGCGCCGTACAAATGGTGAAAATCCCTGCAGGTCTAGCGGCACGGAGAACCGCATGCGCTTCTTGTCAACGTACTCGACTATCTGTTTCAAATAGCTCCGATCTTGCAGGGTCGGTTCTTCAAACGTGATCGCGCGGGTTACATGTACACTGCGCCGACACTGCTTTTCGGCCTCCCTCCGGCTTGAGCACGGAAGAGTTACGCAACAGACGCTGCGATCCGATACTGCCAGGCATATCCATCCCCACCTGCACTTACCTGCGACAAGCCTGACACCTTCCCACGTCATACAGTGTGCTCGCGCATCCTGGTATAGGGCAGTCCTATAATTAGCGGCTAGCCGACAATGCTCCGTTGCATCTTGAGTTAGAAAAAAAATCAGCTGGCTTGCATGGAAATTGCAAACAATTCTTTATCCTACCGTACCTGTATAACTCGTCCGATTGCAAGGGAAAATATTGCTGGAACATCAAGCGGAAGCTACTGTAGGAGTCGTAGGAAGTCACAATAGAACGACCCTGCATCTTGAACAAAACGCAAGGATCAGGAAGGCTTCTTTCGATCGAAAAATAGCGACTCGTTTGACACGTCAAAAAGAATTTCATCCAGCCCATCTGGAATAGCCGGATAAATTTCGCAGATGCTGGCTTTTCGTTTAGAGCTGCGCTTAGATGGCCTCTTGAGCGACGTCCCGCGACGCAATTCTGTCTTGCTATGCATCAACGCCCGTCGCCGCTTGCGCCGGCGAGTACTCCCCATGGCTCCCCCTTACCAGCTCGCAATGACCGACTGAATCACCGAGCGGTCAACGGAGGGCTTTCGTAGCTTTGCAGACTCAATGAGCGCATTATGACACAGCCGATTGACCTCGCGCGGAATTCCCATTGCATAGTCGAAAATCAGATCAAACGTGCCGGACGCAAAGAGCTGGGGTGACCCACCAGCCACCAGACACCGAAATTTCACGTACTGCTCAACCTCCTCACGACTCAGAGGACGCAAGCGAGCCCTGATGAACATCCGACTGAACAGCGAGCGATACGATGGGTGATGCATGCGCTCCAGAAACGTATCTTCTCCAAATAGCAGGATCGTCACCAGCTTCTTTTCTGGCACCTCAATGTTGCTAAGTGTCCGCAGGATGTGCAAGGAATCGGCCTTGAGAAAATGTACCTCATCAATAATGATCACCAGTTTGATGTGCCGTTTGTGCAACTTGATGATCTCATCGTGTATTGTACTCACCATAGTATGAACCAGCGGCCTAGACCCCAGATTCCTCAGACCCAGTTCATTAACAATTTCCTTCAACAATGCACTCCGGGTCATCTGAGGATAAACGAGGGATAGAATTACCTTGTGCCTGGCCGTGTGGAGCTCTGTGAGCAGAATCTGAGTCAAAAGAGTTTTCCCGGTGCCGCTAATGGCGGTGATCAACCCGAGCGAGATGTCATCCTCAATGCACTTCTTCATCTTAATATAGGCATCTTCGTGTGCCTCTGTCCGAAAGAAG
>CAYVXD010000104.1:12677-14410 GCA_964454265.1 uncultured Candidatus Sumerlaeota bacterium
GTTGATGTTAAGCTTGAAATGCTTGACAGGAACCGACGATTCAGACGGAAATTCTGCCTCACGGGGTCCAGCCTGAACTCTGTCTACCAGATCAACCACTTTGGCTTCTTCTGCGGAATTGCCCATCTTTCCTCTCCCTTGCCAACTGGACCGTGCGATTGTTATCATATGGAATTGTGCACTTCCAAACTCGCCAGGGAAACGCGAGTTATCACAGCCATCTGCTTGCCCGGAATATTACGATGCTTCTGCCATTGTACGCCGCAGTGCACCCATAAGATCCTGAAATGATGATTCTTTGCGGCGATTGACAAAGACCTCGGTGCGCAGAATTGTGTCTACAATGTTGCTAATGCAGCGTGCCGAAGGTGACTCTGGATAAGCAAACATCAACGGCCGACGAATCTGATTCGATGCCTGCATGTGGTGATCGTAGACGACATAGCCAAGGTATCCGAGCGAGTATTTAAGGTACTTCCGAACCGCTGTGTTGACACGGTTAAATACGTTGCGCGAATGGTATTGATTTTCGACCATGTTAACGAGGAACCCGACCTTGCTGTTTGGCTCCATCTCGAGCATGATTTTGATGATCGAAAAGGCGTCAGCGGAGGCAGCAATGTTGGGTGTAGAAACAACCATAACCTCATCGGCAAAAGTGGCAAAGCGCAGCACATTCTCTGAAATCCCGGCGCCAGTGTCCACAATCATCACATCAACCTCCCGTTCCAGCGCATCCATCTGGCGCAGCAGCACACGTCGCTGCTCTTCTTGCAGGTTGGCCATTTCGCGAATCCCCTGGCCGCCTGAGATTATTTTTATTCCTGCAGGGCCTTGTACGAGAATGTCGTCGAGCGAAAAATCATCCTGAATTACATGGCTCAGATTAAAGCGCGGCTTAACCCCGAGGAGAATATGAATATTCGCCAGGCCGAGGTCCGCGTCAAAGATCGCCACGCGTTTCCCCTCTTGCGCCATGCAGATGGCCAGGTTGGCGGCAATTGCTGTCTTGCCCACACCTCCTTTGCCACTCGTAACAGCAATCACTCGTGCGTAGCCCGAGGGCTTTGAGGGGGGCAAGCCTGTTGAGGATTTCGCTCGGAAGGGCTTCAGGGTAAGCTTTAATTCTTTTTTGACTTCTACAACGGAGAAGCCACGCTTGTGAATGAGGCTTTTTATGCGGTTGAGGATTTCAATGTGGTCTTCATTGAACTCATTATCATCCATGCCCATCTGGGTGAACGTAAGGAATTCTTTGAAGACCGACTCATAATAACGGACTTCGCTTTCTTCCAGCCCCGTCAACTCAACTACCCGCTTGATTGAGAACCTCCGCGAGAGCACGATAATCTCCTCCTTCGGGAACAGGATCAACGTCTACGTGTCAACTTGATACGGGACGATTTGCGGATTCACACCATATTCAATTGTAAAAAGGACTGTATGCTGGCCCTTCAGACCTTGTCAATAAAAAATTGATTAGTCTTCCACTGATATGCACGCCATTTTCCTCAAGAGCAAGTGATCCTGAAAAACAGGCGATGTGCTTGTCTCCGCTTATGCAGGTGTTCCTTTCTTCACTATTTCTCACGAAATGTCGTAAAGCAAAGGGCGAGCTAAGATTGAACAACTCACCGTAATCTCCTCGTGACTTAGCGGCTTTGTATGAGATCTTCATGTTCCAATTTTCTGGACAAAGAAAATTGTTCTTATTTCAATCCCCGCACTAACCT
>CAYVXD010000105.1:0-2227 GCA_964454265.1 uncultured Candidatus Sumerlaeota bacterium
CGACGCACAGGCCGTAGCTGTCAGAGTTTATTACAACTGTGAGCTGGTTGGCGACCCCGTACCAAGTGGCACACAGAATGTCATCGGGATCGCCGCTATATACCAGACGACTTACGAAATCTTTCCGCGCTTTGACACTGACGTTCAGATCTGGACGGCGCCGACGCCGACGCCTGGGCCGTCCACTGCGGTTTCCGTGAATTGGGAGCTGTATCAATAGCCAGAGCCGCGCTTTGACACTGACCTTCAGGAATGGGCGACCGCGGTTGATTGCTGGGAACTTTACTAACGGTATCCAGAGTAAGGGCAGTTACGCCGGAGGCGCACAAGTCATGAACTGCCCCTACTATCTGAAGTAACGAGAGAGAAAGTAGCGGCGGGTTTTTCCCCTGAGGGATTGTAGCAGAATCGCTCAGGGGTGTTTTTTTTGTGTCGAGGTTCATCATAAAGGGATTCATTCCTTGAGAATCTCTGTGTCGGTCTTTGGAGACACTGTCAAGATGTGCGCCTAAGGCGCATTGACCACTGCGATACAACGTACACATCAGGAGTAGGGGCGATCCGCCGCGGCGGATCGCCCCTCAATGTGTCATTCAGAACTGTAAGGGCAGGTTTGAAACCTGCCCCTACTGCTACGCGTCGTGCCGTCGTGGTTTGATAGTTCTTTTTATTAGACGCGCATTAATCAAAATAGGCATAAGGCATTGCACGGTGCACTATTTTGCAGCAGTTAAGTCAATGAAATGACCTCAGGTCTGCCCTCAATGTACATTTCCTGCTTGTGGTAGCGATAAACCTCTTGACAAAGCCGCAGACCCATCTATGTTCTACGGCATTATTCAGGTGAAAAAGAAAAAAAGGGTATATAAATATAGACAGGCAGCGTTTTTTTCGAGGCTGGTAATTGTCTGCCTTCGGCATGGTTAAGGAGGGGTAAATGCCTGAGTTGCGCAAAGACCCTGTGATTGGCCGCTGGGTTATAGTCGCGACTGAACGCGCAAAACGGCCTACCACTTTTGTCAAAACCGAAGAGCAGAGGAGAGAGGGCTTCTGTCCTTTCTGCTCGGGAAACGAAGTCTATACCCCACCCGAAGTTCTCAGTTATCGCCCACCCAATTCCCAAAAGGATAAGCCAGGCTGGTGGGTGCGTGTCATTCCCAACAAATTTCCTGCGCTTGGGATCAAGGGACAACCCCGGCGTGTCGGAGAAGGCATGTTTGACAAGATGAATGGAATCGGGGCGCACGAAGTGATCGTCGAAACGCCGGAACATAATCTTTCCATTGCCGACATGCCGGAGACACAAGTCCAGGAGATCATCTGGGCTTACCGCGATCGCACGATCGCACTGCATAAGGATCCGCGTTTCCGCTACATCCTGATCTTCAAGAATCATGGGCGCGATGCTGGTGCGACGTTGGATCATGCGCATTCGCAGATCATTGCCCTGCCGATCGTGCCAAAGCGCGTGCAGGAAGAACTCGCAGGCTCGAGTCGCTACTACGATTATAAGGAACGCTGCGTCTTTTGCGACATCATCCACCAGGAACTGAAGGACAATGTCCGCATCGTGGCCGAAAATGAGCTCTTTCTTTCCTTCCTGCCCTTCGCATCCCGTTTTCCGTTTGAAACGTGGATCATTCCCAAACAGCATGAATCCCACTTTAACGACATTCAGAAAAATGGTGTGATCGCCCTGAGCAAGATTCTCCGCCTAACGCTGCGAAAAATTCAACTGGCACTCCAGGCACCTGACTATAACTATATCATTCACACCATGCCATTCGAAAATGGCCCTGCACCCTTCTACCACTGGCATATCGAGATCATGCCACGGCTAACCAAGGTGGCCGGGTTTGAGTGGGGAACAGGTTTTTATATCAATCCCACGCCGCCAGAAGAGGCCTGTCGGTATCTCGCGCAGATTGAAGCCGAGGTGCCGGCCAAGGTTAAAGAGATTGCGCAATAACCACCATCGTGTTTATCAAACCCTTCCTACCATCTCCCTGTGTCCTCTCAATCGCATTATAGCCTATCTTGATTAATGAGCCCGAGGCTCATTAAAGACTGCCACAGAGATGATTGAAGCGCAGAGAATTGTAAAAGTAAAATTGCAAACATCAAATTTTAAATTTTCATTTTTCAATTTGCAATTTACAATCCAATACTTTTATAAGCCTTAGGCTCACTGTGCCTCCGTGTCTCGGTGGCTCTACTGAAGGCAGTC
>CAYVXD010000105.1:2327-12111 GCA_964454265.1 uncultured Candidatus Sumerlaeota bacterium
TTAGTATCCGGATAAGTTTATATTGACTAGGGGATGCAAGTTCCGTATTGTTTGAAAACAAATACGGAGACATAGCGCTGCGGTTTTTTTTCCTGTGATCTCTCATAACGGTTCACGTTCATGTACACCAAATTCTTTGGTCTTGCAGAAGCGCCGTTTAATATAACACCCGATTCGCGATTTCTTTTTCTCAGTAAACGCCACAAAGAGGCCCTTGCCAGCTTGCTTTACGGCATCAAGCACCGCAAGGGCTTTATTGCCATCACCGGAGAGATCGGCTCGGGAAAGACCACCCTCTGCCGGGCATTGCTTAACGAGCTTGATCCTCACACCACGAAGGTCGCCCTCATTCTGAATTCCTCCCTGAGCGAAGTGGAGCTGCTGAAAACGATCAACGAGGAGTTTGCAATTCGCTCCACCTTCGACAGCAAGAAGGCGCTTGTTGACGAACTCAACCGATTTCTGCTTTTGCAAAATAGCCAGGGCAATAATGCAGTCATCATCATAGACGAAGCGCAGAACCTCTCGCCAGATTGTCTGGAACAAATCCGCATGCTGGGCAATCTGGAGACCGAAACGGAAAAGCTCCTGCAGATCGTTCTGATTGGCCAGCCAGAGCTTGGATATACGCTAAATTTGCCAGCCCTGGAGCAACTGAACCAGCGGATTGCAGTGCGCTATCATATTAGTGCACTGAGCGAAGAGGAAATTGCCCACTACATACGCCATCGCCTTTTTGTTGCTCAAGCAAAGATTGAAATCGAGTTTACACCACAAGCCCTCCAATTGATCTACGCATACTCGAAAGGTATTCCCCGCAAAATTAATCTGGTATGCGATCGAGCCATGCTTGCTGCGTACGTCGAGGCAACATATACGATAGATGCGAGGCTGGTGAGATGTGCCATTGCTGAACTTGTCAGTGGCCAACCGCGGGCCCTGACGCGCGAGCAACATCGTGCGCTAGTTGGGCCAACCCGTTTGATTGTCAAATATGCGCTGGTTGGAAGCGCGCTCATCATTCTCGGTGGTGCCATTGGCGGCGGAATATGGATTGCCAATTACAACGCACGCTCGCTCATCGGGGACCGGAACACAACGGCACAACGCTCTTCCCCTGCCAGCGGAAGCGAATCTACAGTGGCTGAATCCTCTGGTGCATTAACGAGCGAGGAATCTCTCAACGAGTCCGGGTCGGAGGATATGGAGGGCGTGGGGCAATTGCGCTACGAGTCTTCGCAAGCCTCCGTGAGCTTGCCGGAGCCGGCAGAGCCGGCGTCTGAACCGCTCAGCCCATCGCCAACTCCAGCAATCTTCTATTACAATTGGGAATATGACGAGGATAATATTGTGCGGGTGAATGATCCAGGGTACGCGTACCACGCATCAATCCTGACGTGGCTGGGGTTGTGGAATATGCGAGTTGAACTTTCGGATTTTAAGCACTACAGCCCCGAGACCCTGAGTCAGCTTGCGCTCCTTACAGCCAACTCGCCCCTGGGATTGAAGATGGTTGAGCTTGGCAGCGAACTGTCTGAGGCCGTCAAGTATGACGTACCTCTCATTTTGCACCTTGACGACCCAACTGGACGATTCGCACCCTATGTGGTGCTGCAGTGGGTGGAGGGCGAAGCCTGCACGCTTGCAGATCCTGTGTGTGGCCGTATGATCACCGGACGCAGCAAGGTGGGTAGCTGTTTTCAAAACGCCCTGGCTTTGTATTTCGATAAGGACGGCCTAAGCTCAATCCAACGGGGTGAAGAAAGCGAACGCGTTGGGAAGATACAAGAATATTTATTACGACGGCACTTTTATACCGGCCCTTTATCGGGTGTATTCGATCTTCAGACTGCAAGAGCGATTAAGAATTTTCAGCGTTACTACCATCTCGAGCCTACAGGCAGACTAGATGAGAAGACGGTTCTCCTGCTCAGCTCCCGCATGCACTCAGTACGACCTCGCCTGTTCTCGTCCGGAGGTGAAGATTAACGATGAGCACCATTTTCGATGCCCTGAAGAAAGCCAGCAAGGAAAGGAAACTACACGTCACAAAGTCCGTTACGCGCGGACTTGAAGATCGGCTCTACCAGATTGCCGGTGAGGCGCACGGCGATGCACCCAGCTCCCCGGCTCGGCACCCTTTGCTCCTTATTGGGGGAATCGTGGTGGTTCTGGCAGCTATCGTGCTTGTGCTCTCACTTGTTGTGACGCTGTTTCAGAGACCAGAACACTCGCGTACTTCTGTAGCGTTATCGGACGACGTGCAACCTCCAGCGCGTCCTGCTGTTGTCAAGCCTGTCGAACCCCAGCCGCCGAGCCGACCAACAACCGAAGATAGGCAACCTGAACCTGGAATGCTGGCCGTGGCTGATCTGACTGCCAAGCCTGCAACGCGTGCTACGCCTGTGCCGCAGCAAAGTGTCCAGCCGCCGACAATTATCAAGATTAATCTTCAGCCAGCCGCCCCCGCAGCCTCGACATCCGTACAGGCACCTGCTTTAAGTGTTCCCGCAGCGAGCACTCCATCCTTACCCGCAGAACCAGCACCCGCTCAGCAAGTTGCTCCACACTTTTCCCCTCAGCCGGCCTCCCCTTTACCTGACGAGCCTGCGAAGGAATCCGTAGCTCCTGCCGAAGTTTCTTCTGCGCCGATCCGCGAAGAAGGCAAGACGTTTGGCTTAGCACTAGAGGGCATTGTGTGGGACAAAACCGAGCCAATGGCGATGATCAATGGAAAAATCGTTGAAGAAGGCGACAAGATCGAGGGTGTCAGGATTGTGAAAATACTCAAGACCACAGTTGAGATTGAAAAGGAAGGGAAGCACTACTCCATAAAATACTAGTGCACCACCACATTGGTATGGAGTATAGAGGGATTCAAATGATTAGCGATACAGTTGCCACAGGCTTTTCTCAACAGCAGCCGGGATGCCCTGAGAGTGAGAGGCAATTATGTTAAAGTATTCGTAGTGTATGGTACCGAACAGTGCCCACACGCTTCCGAAAGCGCTATTGACGCCCGAAACTCTGTCTCCTGTCAGCATAAAATCATCTATTGCGTCGCCGTTGATATCGCCTGTGGCAAGATGATAGCCAACAAAATCGCCTGGTTCTCCGCCCAGTATGTCAACATCAGCGTGTCGGTCGCCAACCCAAGCATAGCCAGAGAGAACATCCGTGCCACTTCTCCCCATAATAATGTAAGCAGCTCCAGCATAATCCCGACCTGCTGCCGCTCCGTAGGGGACTGACATAATCACGTCCGCAATGTTGTCGTCATTCAGATTGAAGGTGGCGACGCGATGGCCAAAGTGGCCGTTGGCGAAGGTAGAGCCGACCGTTAAATCAACGTGGCTCTGAAGATTGAAGTACAGAATATTCCTGAATCGGCCCTTGTTGTAGACAAAATATACCTTTCCAGCATTTGAGATATTAAGCAAATCCCCATACGGTGCGCCGATTACCAAATCCTGAAGCCCATCGCCGTCGCAATCGCCGACCGCCACAGCAGAGCCGGCTGTATCGTTTGCCATTGGATTAACGATCATGACACTGGGTGCCCGCTGAGCGAGATCAATTGTCCAGTGCTGCACCGTCGGACCGCTAGTGAGAAGATCACTGTTATGCAGAATATAGACCTTTCCGGAATATGGGCCGTACTCACTATTCATGGGCGCTCCAATGACGAGGTCAGGGCGTGAGTCGTCGTTCATATCGCCGATTGCAAGCGATGCACCCAGCTGGTCATTCTCATCCTCGGCAAGGATCACAACGTGAGGTGACGGGACGGAATGGATTGGCGTGAAGTGAAAAGGAATAAAGTCGCGGCCAAAAAAGATATCCACTACTCCGCCAGTGCCGGCATGGGGCGAGCCGATCACCAGATCCTCTTTGCCATCCATATCAATATCCCCAAAAAGCAGCACCTCGCCAAATCGGTCGCCAACTTCACGACCCGTGATATAGAACGCATTGGTATCAAAACGCTCCTGCTCCAGATCGAGGGTGCCATGAATGCCGCTGCGGCCACGCAAGAGATACACGCGTCCAGTACCTGCTGGCCCAAGGCGCTCACTCGCCGTAATTGCGAGATCATCATACCCGTCACCGTCAAAATCGCCTGCTGCCACCGCATCGCCAAATAAATGTCCTGCAACCTCGCCATTGATCTGGACACCCGCAGGCCGGCCAAATTTGTCGTCATAATTGAGCCTTGATATCGTGGGATCCGATACACTTGGAGAGGTGGTTAAATCAAAGAAATCCTCTTCTGCTTGACCAATGCCAGACCCGTAGTTCAGTCCAAAGCGAATGTAAACCATCCCTGTGTCCGCCGAGCCCTCGCACATAGCGCGGGGAGCGCACATGATCATATCGCCGTAACCATCGCCGTTGACATCACCAATTGCCACCGGGCCAATCCGGCCAAGATTGCGCCGATTGTCACATATTCGGTAGTCTTCGATCCAGGCAATGAGATCCTCAACGTTTTCTCCAGGCTGTGCGTAAAGTGTTTGAACAATTATCAGGCTAAGAATGCATAGCGCGAGAGTGATTTTCGTGGGGGCACTTATTTTCATAACAGTGCGGGTTCTCATATGTACAACCGTGCGGCCATATCTTGTGCGCTGATGTGCCAGCAGCAGATTAAAGGTGTTCGGCCTGACTCTTTCTGTGCATGCAGGGATAATATGTAATGCGGTATGAAAGCCAGATATTCTATATTAGTATACAACACATTGCATGTGTTCGTCAACACAGGATTGCGGCTTCCTCACTGATTTTGCGGCGCTGAATCGGGACCTCTAGTTAATATTGGTGCAGGTCACTGCAGCGACTCGAGGCCCAGGGCTTCTTTTTGCGCACGGATGAGCTGATCTATGCCACTGCGTGCCAGCTCGAGGAGTTCCATCATTTGTTTCACGCTAAAGGGTGTTTTCTCAGCAGTACCCTGAACTTCAGCCATCTTGCCAGATCCAGTCATTACGACATTCATATCAACCTCAGCCTGGGCATCTTCTAAGTAGCAAAGGTCTAAAACGGTACGGCCTTCGACAATACCGACGCTTACTCCCGCCAGAAAGTCGCGCACCAGCATCTTGCCAATTTTCTTCTCATCGTATAGCCGTTTCAGTGCAATGGTCATTGCAATGAATCCGCCGGTAACTGCCGTAGTTCGGGTTCCCCCATCGGCTTGAATCACGTCGCAATCCACAATGATTGTGCGCTCACCCAGGCCGCTCAAGTCCACAACCGAGCGCAGGGAACGGCCGATCAGTCGCTGTATCTCATGGGATCGTCCCCCAATGTAACCCCTGAAACCATCGCGGACGATGCGGATTTTCGACGACCTCGGCAGCATAGCGTATTCCGCAGTTACCCATCCCTCACCCTGGTCTTTGAGATGCGGAGGAACCCTATTCTCAACCGTGGCACTACAGATTACCTGCGTCTCGCCTACTGCAATGTAGACTGATCCTTCGGCGTACTTCAAATAATTCGGCGTAATCGCAATAGAGCGCATTGCGCCAGGCTCTCGGCCATCAACTCGCATCATGATGCTCCTGTCTGAGTGCGGCAATTGCTCCCATGCCATTGCACGCAGGATTTATGTCTCTCCATACACTTTTCCGTTGCTGCACTGGTGCTGTTAGTTGCACTGTGTAGCGAATCGCCAGGCTGAAATCAACACAATTCTTGAAGTGAGCGAATAGCGACATTTTCTGGCTGCAAGACCAGCTATTTTTTTATTTACAATTGCCCCGAGCGCAATTAGCTTCTTGAAGAAAATTACACATAGGCTAGGTGTCTGCGTGTAAAAAAATGTACAGCAAGAAAGGAGTGCTATTTTTATGCCTATTTTTACCAGCGTGAGCGAAAAGGATGTGACGCGGGCGATTGTGTCGGAGTTTATGAAACAATTCGACCAATACGCCGAGGCGGACTGCATGATTGTTGGCGGGGGACCAAGCGGCCTGATCGCCGGCCGCGATCTGGCTCGTCAAAAATACAAAGTGCTCATAATTGAGCGCAATAACTATCTCGGCGGTGGCTTCTGGTTGGGCGGGTACCTGATGAACAAAGTTACGGTGCGCGAGCCAGCGCAGAAGATTCTTGATGAGTTACAAGTTCCTTACAGCAAATACGTCGAGGGGCTCTACGTTGCGGATGGCCCTCACGCCTGTTCGAAGTTAATTGCTGCTGCGTGCGATGCGGGTGTGAAAATTGCCAACATGACAGTTTTTGATGATGTGGTCATTGGAGAGAATAACCGTGTGCGCGGCGTGGTGGTGAACTGGACGCCGATTACAGCACTGCCGCGTGAACTTACCTGTGTGGATCCTATTGCGCTCGAAGCGCAGATCGTGATTGACGCCTCAGGTCACGATGCCTGCGTGGTGCGAAAGCTTGAAGAACGTGGCGTCCTGAAGGCGAAAGGCTACGGCGCGATGTGGGTGAATCAATCCGAGGATCTGGTGGTCGAGCACACCGGCGAGGTGTTTCCGGGGCTTGTGATAGCAGGCATGGCAGTCTCGACGATGTATGGCTTGCCGCGCATGGGCCCGACGTTCGGTGCCATGCTGCTTTCAGGCAAACGCGCAGCAGAGGTAGTTGCCAACATATTGACAAAGCAGAAATAGGGTGTTTAATCTCAGGGTGTAAGGCGCTGAAAGGCCGGGACATGCGTGGCCTTGTGATGAAGATTGAAAAGCGCGCTGCACCCTGTTTGTTTTAGGTCACAGGAAGTTTTAAACTCAATTCCATACTTTCTCAATTCTCTGTGATCTTCGTGTGCTTCGCGGTTTAATAAGGCATGTTATTACTCAGAGCATCGTATTGGTGTCATTGTATGAGTTATTAAAGTTTCACGCAAAGCCGCAAAGTCGCTAAGAAAACGGAACTTTGCGTTCTTGGCGTCTTTGCGAGAGATTTAAAATCTGTAACCTGTTTAGTGCTCTCATTAGTAACTTACCACGAGAAACACGAGGAACAGGAAGAAACCATACGGCAATTTTCAGCGGATTAACATACCACGGATCTCTGAGGAATGAAAACGTCTGTATGCATTTACGACGAAGGAACGTGCCCGGAACTGGATTGTGGCGCTCTGTGTGCCGGGCTCCAGGCGCTTCTTCCCTGGGTTGAACCTAAGGTATTGCGCGCATGGCACAATGAGTTCGGCGTGGACCGCAACGCAGTTGCAGAGGCGATGGCGCGAAGCAAAGTCGTCCAGGACATCGCCGTAACGGAGAACGAGCCGCTCCCCGGCGAGGTTACCTATGAGCTGCGACAGATGGAAAAAGGCCCGGCAAGCATCGTTGGGCTTGTATACAATGGATTTCTTCTTCAGGCGAAGATTCGTTCGCTTTGCCAGATTCGCTCTATGCGTACAGTGCACATCGTTATTACAAACCAGCTGCTTGGCACTTATGACGAGCAAGACCGCCGCTACCACCTGCGCACAATAATCCTGGGGAATCCAAGCCTGATTTCCACAACGGGACTTCGAGAAGCGCCGGCAAAACCAAAAGAATTCTACCTGCTCAAACGAGGCATCAGCACACTTCCGGGAGGACAGCAATATTTCGACCAAATGATGCAGCACGATGTGGCAGAGCAACTCCGACATCGCATGTTGCTGCCCCAGGACTCGCGCATCAATGCGGTGCTAGTGGGCATGTGTACCCAGGCGATCATGTATCAGGTGACCGGAGAGGCGTTCTGCCCGGATGTGCACTGTCTCCTTTACAATGCGCACTGGCAGGAAGAGCTAATCCAGGCCATGGTGGAAAATGAGGAAAAGTTCTGTGCTCGCCATCGCCGGATGGTAGAGGGTCTATCATCCTAAGCACGCCGTAGGGTGTTATTGCATGCCTTTGTAGGGGCGTTCAATTGAACGCCCCTACTGTCTCTCCTGGGCTAAAAAGCTCAACATCTATGATGGAATAAGTGCTGATCGCGGGCTTTCCTCTTGTGCAGACAATTTTGATGAAGCGTATGGTCTGCGGCGGAAACGTAATCGTTGTGGTGCCGCCTGAACCTTTGTCGGTCTGATACACGCTGCGCCAGCGCTTCCCATCCTCAGAAACAATCACCCCAAAGTTGGTCGCAGCCTGCGGGCCCCAGATGATGCGGCATTCAGCAACCTGGCGTGGCTCGACCAGATCAATGGTAAGCCATGCTTCATCCGTGCCGTCTTGAGACACCCATGCCGAGGATGCCCAGCGTGAGTAGGGATCGCCGTCAATCGCGCTTTCGGGCTTGAAGGAGGGTCCGGTTTCGCTATAGCCAGAGGCTATGGCAATGGCGCCGCGTACCAGATTGGGCCTCGCCACAGCTGTCCTAGCCGTGAATTCAATTGCTGTGACAGAGTATGGCGGTACGAGATACCTGAGCGCGTGGCCATGCACGGGAAGATCCGGGAGTGCACCGCCGAATTCACTTTTTGAAACACGCCAGATTCTTGCCATTGGCGCGGGCTGGAAATTCTCAAGTGCAATTGTCACGAAGTAAGCGTTTTTTGGATCCTTGTTCAGCAGGATTACACCGAGTCGCCCGCCATCTGGCCGGCATGCGAAGAGGCAAAGTCTGTCGCTCGCACCTGTGAGTTGTGCGCTCAGCAGTGTACCGCCGAAATGGTGAGCCATCAGGCGAAACACATAGTACGTATAGGATGGCGTGTTAGATCCGTCTGACGAGAGAAAGCCAAAGTCTCCGCGGCGTGGCGGATAGTAATTATGCATAGCCCACAGGCAAGCCATATCGGTTCCGGTTTCTCCAAACATGCCGAGCATTTCTCCCACATATATGCCATTTCCGAGTGTCAGTGTTTGGGGGCCTGGCCAGGAGGCTACGGAATTGTAGCCAACGCAGCAATACTTCATGGTATCTGCGCGATCAGGGATGGTGGTTTTTACTGTGGCCCGCAGGGTGTTAAACATCTCGCGGAACTTCGCAGGCGCGGCGAACAGATTTTCATCCGTCTCTGCTTGTCTCCAGAGCGGGAAAAAGGTAAACGTGATGATGTCGCATTCCTGTCCGAGCGCTGCCAGGGCCTGCCTATTCCACTCCTGATGCGACTCAGCGAGACTCATATTAGCGGCCATTAGAATTGTTGGGTCAATCGCTCGCATGGCGCGCGCAAAGCGCACGAACCGATTGCCGTATTCCCTGCCGCTTGCATGGCTCTTCGCCCATGATCCCCATGCTTCATCACCAACCTCCCAGAGCTGGATGGCGTAGCTGTGCTTACGATTACAATACTCGACCCACTGGGCGGCCAGCTCTGGCGACTCCGACGCATTCGCCGTGATGAATCCAACCGCGCCGGTGGCATGCAAAAAGGCATAATATTCGTCGGTGTCCATCTCCGATTCCAGATTCGCCGGGCCATTCCAGATATACTTGTCAGCGTCATTGCCTCCTGGATATTTCAGCAGCGTCACTCCGGCCTCTTTCACTTTGCGAATTGCATCTCTATCGCAGGTGAGGAGCATCTGGTCGGCAGGATAAGGGAAGAGCGACTCGTCCCAGCGCGCTGTGTTCAAACCGTACAGCAATGGATTAATTGTGCCAGCCGGCGCCGCCGCATCTATTCGGACCAAAACGACCTCGCCTGCTTCAAGAACAAGCGGGGGACTCGTCGGTTCCTCTCCATAGGCCATTATTGCACTTGCGATGAATATGAGCACGAGCCAGAGACGCACCAGATTCATTTTGCGCACTCCTTTCGTGGTCTTCGTGCGCTTCGTGGTTAAACTGTGAGTATTGATCCACCACGAAG
>CAYVXD010000105.1:12211-14281 GCA_964454265.1 uncultured Candidatus Sumerlaeota bacterium
ACCACGAAGAACACGAAGAGGTGGATATACTATAATATCATGCGTTTGATCCTGATTGTTAACTCGCCGGGAAGTTTGCTGTCTGCCAAGTGATTTTTTTTCTGGAGAGATCCCTTTTCCTGTTTGCTTTCAGTTCAGCCGCGCAATGTCTATTGCTTTAACAGCAGCGAGAGAGCGACAAGCCCGAACCCGGCAAGAATCACGATAGGGGAGAGAATCGCTGCGACGTTGGTGGCCTGAGCGTCTACTATGCTTAACAGAATGTAGCCAACTACCAGACAGACGATTCCGAAGAGGAAAATGATAACGTTTGAGAGTGATCCGAATGGAGTGGAGCGGCGCGAATTGGACTCGTCAGCATTATTAGCCGATGGAGATTGGCCCTGATGCGTTGAGCCTTGGCCTGAATTCATAGCCATCTGTCCTCTGGGTTCTCGGACATCTTCAGCCGCATGCGGCCATGCCAAGACGCGGAGACATGCGTCGTGCCCTATGTTGCAGGTGGGGAAGTTCAAACGGTGATCAGTTTACAGTTGCGGGCGGAGTGGACGCCGCTTCTCCCTCTTTGGCTTCTTGACTTCCTTTTCCTTGCGTTCGACGAACTCGATATATGACAGTAAGGCTGCATCGCCAGCGCGCGGCTGATCCTTCACAATGCGCGTGTAGCCTCCCTGACGATTGCCAAATCGAGGGCCAATCTCTTCAAACAGCTTGTGTACCACCCTTTTTTTGCCAAGGTAACTGAAGGCCAGACGCCGCGCATGCAGACTACCGACTTTCGCCAGGGTCACCAATCGCTCGACAAACGGACGGAGCTGGCGTGCTTTAGCATGGGTCGTGAGAATGCGCTCCTCACTGATCAGGGCTGCTGCCAGATTCCTTAGCAGCGCTTTGCGATGCGCTGTTGTCCGATTCAATTTGCTTCTAATCTTGCGATGCCGCATGCTGTTCCCCGCGGTGCCAGAGTTTGTTCAATTTCTCATCAGGCCACAGACGTGTTCTGCTGATCCGAGTCCTGGGTGGTTCCTGCCTTCTCCTGCTCTTCAAAAATGGGCAACCCTCGCTCGTCAATCGTCATGTTGAACGAGAGGCCCATGTCTTTCAGAATGTTCTTAATTTCTGTAAGTGACTTGCGGCCAAAGTTGCGATATTTTAACATTTCCTGCTCGGTCTTCTGGACAAGATCGCGAATGGTCTTGATCCCAGCCGCTTCGAGACAATTGAACGAGCGCACCGAGAGCTCCAGCTCTTCGATACTTTTGTCGAGCTTTTCTTCTAGTTCGCTCAGCGGAGTGACTTCCCCCTTTTCTTCTTCGTATTCTTCTACGGCCTTCTGCTCGTCTTCCATGCGAATGAACATCGTGAGGTGATCGCGCAGAATACGGGCGGCATAGGATGCCGCCTCCTCCGGGGTCACACTTCCGTTTGTCCAGATTTCCATAATCAGCCGGTCATAGTCTGTTCGCTGGCCGACACGGGCGTTTTCGACAAGGTACTTTACATTGCGAATGGGGGAGAAAACCGAATCAATCGGAACAATGCCAAGGGGTTCTTCTTCATCTTCAGGCTTGTGTTCACTGGCAGGCACATAGCCGCGACCCAATGTCACATTGACTTCCATCTTCAACCGACTCCCTTTGGTCAAAGTTGCGATGTGCTGATTCGGATTGAGAATCTCCACGTTATTATTAAGCTCAAAATCAGCGCCGGTGACTTCGCGCGCGCCTTTTGCATCGAGATAAATTGTGGTTGCTGCGACATCGCCAAGCAGCTTGAAATTCAGCGACTTGATGTTAAGCATAATCTCGCTTATGTCCTCTTTCACTCCCTCCACACTGGTAAACTCGTGTTTGACCCCGGTAATGATCAGCGAGGTAGCTGCGGCTCCCTGGATCGAAGAAAGCAGGACACGCCGCAGCGAGTTGCCCAAGGTTGTGCCGTATCCGCGTTCAAAGGGCTCGGCATAAAACTTCCCATACGTTGTGGTTAATGTTTCCTTATCAAAGTAGAGCCCGCGTGGCATGATAAGCGGTTTGAACTCCATACTGCGTTACCCCCTATTGAATTTTT
>CAYVXD010000106.1:0-2327 GCA_964454265.1 uncultured Candidatus Sumerlaeota bacterium
GTATTAAACTAAAAAAGCTTTACCCAACATTTTGAGACGGTCAGAGCACTAGTATCTAAGGTAATTTGCGCTGTCTACTGCCTACTGCCTACTGCCTACTGCCTACTGTCTACTGTCTACTGTCTACTTATTTTATGCTGCCCCAGCGCCGCAGATGGAGATCTTCTCTGCTGCGTTGCCAGACAGAATCTTATAATACAGGCATTGGAAAATGTGTTGACAGTAGAAATAACGGCTGGGTACGCTATGATTTCTGAATGCGTAGTTGATAGTGTAGACTTTTCTCTGGTGGAGGCCAGTGGATGCAATATCTAATGGGAATTGATGGAGGTGGCACTAAAACCCTGGGGCTCTTAGCAACGAAAGAGGGTCGGATTATTAAGAAAAAAACCGCAGGCCCGGGGAACTATCATGCTGTGGGTCGTGAGATGGTTGAGGCAAACTTGAAAGAAGCTATTCACGGCCTGCTCGATAAGAATTTTGACAACCTGGCCTGGTGCTACTTAGGACTTTCAGGTGTTGGACGGCCAAGCGATCATGAAGTTATTGAGCCGATTCTTGAGCGGATTGGAATAAAAGCGAACTTCACGCTTACGAACGATGCGGCCATTGCATTGATGGGTGGTGCATTGTCAAATGTAGGAATTCTGGTTATCGCTGGAACCGGCTCTATTATTTACGGAATAGACGAGCGAGGAAATGTGCGTCGTGCCGGGGGCTACGGCCAGTATCTCGCTGACGAAGGTAGCGGGTATCGTCTTGGTCTGAAAGGGCTGGTCAGCATGATGAAAGGCTACGATGGCCGAGCACCAAAACCGTCATACAACGACCGAATCTTGGAGGTGCTCTCGCTGGAGAGCCCGATGCAGCTGGTGCCGTGGATATCCGGGCTTAAGTCAATTAAAGAAGAAGTTGGCAAGTTCGCGCCGATGGTGCTGGAAGCAGCGGAGGCAGGAGACCCGATTGCCAAACGTATATTGAATGAAGAGATTGGTGATTTGCTGGAGGGTGTCCGGGCTGTACGCAGTGGCCTGGAGCTTCAGGCGGATACTGTACAAATCATCCTCACAGGTGGCGTGTTTGAACACAGCGAATACTATTTTAATCGTATGCGGGACGTAATAGGAAGCGGTGTGTCTGGCGCGGAGGCGATTCGGCCCAAGAGCTCTGCAGGCGTTGGGGCGATCATTGGCGCGGCTGCGAAATTGGAAATACGATTGACCCCGGATTTCCTGAACAACCTGACGACATCGTGGGAAGAATTCAAAGAGTGAGAGGCCTCTTCGGCATACCGACATCCCGAAAGGATGCTCTGCACATTCTGAAAGCGGGAGCTGACATCCGCATCAGAGGCTTTTAAGGCAAATTTGACAATAATAACACAGCGAGAAAGGAGGAAGGGAGAAGTATTCATCTGAGAAGGGGCACTTCGCGTGCTACTTTGAATACGTCTCCCAGGTGAGGCTCATGCACGACAAACCGCTCATAAGCATCGTGATGTACTATGTAGAGGATCTGCCGTACGACCCTAAAGCCATTTCGCAGATCATAGACAGCGCCTGTACACAGCAATATAAGCCGCTTGAGCTCATTATCGTGGATAACCGGGGGACGCAGGCGAAGCTCGACTTCATTGACACGATCCGCATAAGTGGCGACCTTTCGGTGGAACATCTGCCAGGGTCGTTCAAGAATCGAGCGGCCATGCTCAATGCCGCCGTGAAGCGGGCGAAGGGAAAATATATAGTTCACCTTGACAATCTTGCCAGTCCAGTCGTGCTTAAACACAGTGCGGTTGATGCCTTCTTCTGGACAATGCAGCGTGATACGAAGGTAGGAATGATCTACGCAGATTACGAGCTGGCAGATGAGGCAGGTGGGTGCATGGAACAGCATCTTCTTGACTATCATGCTGGTCGCCTGCGGGACAATATAGATTTTGGCCGGGTCATCATGTATCGCAAAGAAGCAGTGGAAGCAGTAGGTGGACTTTGCGAAGACTACGCGGTTGGGGAGCTGTATGATCTGCGGCTGAAGCTGTCGGAGGGCTATGGCATACGGCACGTCTCGAACAAGATCCGCGGCTCGCTCTACACTGTGGTGGCAAGCAAGAAAGGACACGACGTCTTCGATTATCTCCTATCGAGCAAAGAGAACCAGCTGGAACTCGAACACATATGCACAGAGCATTTAAAGCGCATCGGAGCATATCTTGCACCAGGAGCCAACTTTCATCGTGTCACGTATACGCCAGAGGAGGAGGAAAAATTTAAGGAATGCATTGCGAGTGTGGTGATTCCGGTAAATAACCGCCCGGAATTCATCGG
>CAYVXD010000106.1:2337-14232 GCA_964454265.1 uncultured Candidatus Sumerlaeota bacterium
AGAGCGTACAAAACCAGACGGTGAAAAACGTGGAAGTTATTGTGATGGTTAATGGTGGTGGGAAAGATCCAACGGCCGAGGAGGTTGAGCGCTACATGCAGGGAGGAGATGCATACGACCCCGATGCTCCCAAGGTTCGCCTATTCGTCCTGGACATCAATAATATTGGCCTCTGTTTGAACATGGGAATTGCTGCGGCGCGGGGAAAGTACTATGTGCAGCTCGACTCAGACGATCGGCTTAAGCCGAATGCGATCGAGAAAATCATTGCGGAATTTGAAGGGGATCCCAGCGTGGGCATGGTCATCGGCTCTTATGAGGTCTGGGAGAAGAACGAAACCACCGGCGAGATCACGCGGAAAGAGGAAATTCCGGTTGTCACGCACGATGAGTGGACGCATGAAAATGGTCGCAATAACCTGCTGCGGATCAATGGGGCAGGAGCACCACGGGCTGCGCACATTAAGGTTATCAAGGAGCTGGGATGGTTTGGCCTGAATGATGAACGGTTCTCTCGCAACTACGGCGAGGATTACGACCTTGTGCATCGCATAAGTGAGACCTATAACATTGCCCGCATCTTTGATCCCATTTATGACGTTATTCGCCACACGGGCGGAACAGACCATAGCATTGACCAGGCTACAATTGATCGCAACGACGAAGCCAAGGATTGGATGCGCCTGAAGACTTTGCAGCGGAGGAAGGCAATTAATAAGATATTACAGCATCAGCAGCTGAGCCAAGGGGCGTGACGCCGCACAAGGTCGTAGACCTGCCGTAGCCTTGGCGTAGGAATGCGTACCTACAAGGAAAGGATCGGATGGAACTGCCATGCAAGCCGTGATTCTTGCAGCGGGGGAGGGGACCAGGTTACGACCGCTCACGTATCAGACACCAAAGCCATTGCTGAAAGTCGCAGGCAAGCCGATTCTCCAGTATAACCTCGAGCACCTTGGAGGTTTGGTTGACGAGGCCATTCTGGTGATTGGCTACAAAGGCGATCAGATCAAGGACTATTTTGGCACACAGTTCCAGGGCCTGCCGATTCGCTACGTTTACCAGAAAGAACGGCTCGGAACAGCGAATGCCATGGCGCAGGTGGAGCCGCTGGTCACAGGCCGCTTCATCGCGTTGATGGGTGACAATATCTATCATCACGATGACATTCGGCGTTGTCTGAACTACGACCTAGCGGCCCTGGCAATGGAGGTTGACGATCCGTCTAAGTATGGCGTCTTTATCGTGGAAGATCACGTGATTCGGGACGTAATTGAGAAGCCCAGCGAGCCGGTATCGCGATTGGCAAATACTGGCTTATATGTTCTGACCGACGAGATCTTTGATGAAATTAGGCACCTTAAGAAGACGCACAGGGCAGAGTACGAGTTTACCGATGCGCTGCGCACCCTGTGCAAAAAGCGCAGTATCCACTGTGTGCTGGTTTTGCGGATGTGGATTCCCATTGGCTACAAGGAGGATCTGGAGCGGGCGAATCAGCTGCTTTCGGGCCGGACCGACTGAGCCGGGTTGGCTGTCCGCGTATCTACTCATGCGCGGCTGCGCAAAGGCGCGATTCTGCGAATGAGTGGTGTCCCCTCAGGGTTCAAAGTGCCGGCCATAGTCATAGGTTTCGGTGCATGTTTTTCGGTCAAAGCGGTGCCAACAGATAGGAGGAGTTGTCATTGATGTCCAAAAAAACTACGCCTGTTTCACGACAGATACCTATTCAGCTTGACCGTCGCAGAGCCTATCGGCTGCGGCGGCGTCACTACTTGGAGAGGTATGATCCGATCGGTCTTGAGTTTGCGGATCAGGCGCCACAGCTCGAGCAAGAAAATCAAAAGCTGATGGCCCAGGTGAATACACTTAGTGAGCGCCTTCTACGGACACGTGCAGACTTTGAAAATTTCCGCAAAAGGACCGCACGGGAGCGCGACGAGCTCGTCCAGCTTGCTCATGCCGATCTTGTTGCTCAGCTCCTTCCTGTGCTGGATAATTTCGAGTTGGCCCTTTCTTCATCTGCGGCGGCAACCGATGCCAGCGCTTTATTGGAGGGAGTCCAGATGATCCAGAGCCAGCTGCTTACTGCGCTTGGCGCTCTTGGCCTGGAGAAGATCAAGGCTGAAGGAGAAATCTTCAATCCGCACTTGCACGAGGCGGTAGGTGTAATGGAGGCATCAGGTGCGAAAGAAAATACTGTGGTGGAAGTGCTTCGTCCTGGGTATATGCTCAAGAGGAAGGTGCTGCGCCCTGCTATGGTCAAAGTGAGCAGACCGAAACCTGCTCGCCGCAAAGAAAAATAGGACAAAGAGGCCGTGCCGCTGCACTTCCATGTGCTTCACGGCGTTTGACTCACAGAAAAAACACCGCCTCATATCTTCGTTCGCACTCATTCACGTCGCATGGCACTCCGCACATACCTACAACATCTACGCCCACTTTCGTGGCCGGTTGTGATGTTTCATTTCAGCGTAGGAGCGCTGCTGGCTTCGGCATTTTCTCGACCTTCTTTATCGCAATTTGTTTCCTTAGCATGCGGCGCAGCGATCTGGGGTATCTGTTTAAATGGTGGCACGCTGGCGTTTAACAGCGCGTTTGATAAGGACAAGGGTGATATCGGGTACCTTGATAATCCACCGCCAGTGCCGCCCCACTTGTCTCTGGTTGCCATTGTATTGATGCTGGGAGGAGCTGTTGGGGCATGGTTCCTGGCACCCCTGTTCTTTATCTGCTACGGCATCTGCGTTGTGCTATCGGTGCTCTATTCGTGTCCACCCATACGTTTGAAGGCCCACGCAGGTTTTGACGTAATCATTAATGCAAGCGGGTATGGCGGTCTCACGCTGCTGGCCGGATGGGCAGTGTTTGAACCACGATTTGCGACAAAGATTCTTCTGCTTGCTATCGCCTTTGGCTTTCTGTTCGCCGGGTTTTATCCTCTGACGCAGATCTACCAGCACAAGCACGACAAGGCACGTAAGGATCAAACGTTCACGGTCTGGGTTGGGCCCCGGACAGCCCTGATTTTCTCGCTCATCAATCTTCTTCTGGCCATGGCCGTTTTTCTCTTTACATATCAATACATTCACGGACTAAGGTTGCCGGGGATTGCGCTGGTGGTGATTTTGCTGGCATGGCTGAGTATTGTACTCCCCTGGATGCGGCTTTTTCCAGCGTATGATGGCAAGCAAGGCATGTATCGCGCGCTTACGGTCTGGGCACTCACCGACGCTGCGATCATCTTGCTGTTCTCGCCTCTCCTGGTACTGTAAGACCACGGCATAATTGGCTGGTGAATGTGCCCGCAATGAAGATACCTTATTATGGACTTCGATATAAGACAGGTTATTCCAAAGCAGGAATATCAGGCTGTGCAGGCGCATTTTCTCAAGGGCCGATGCTGTAATCAGATAAAGCCTGACTATTGTTCACTCACTTTGCCCTGAAAAACTTCATAGAAAAGTTTCCGGAATGCCTACACTAGGAAAAGGGATTTTTCGAGTCACTTCGCTCCTTATATTGTGGTGGGCGCTTCTTTTTTCCCCTGGGCAATGGGTCAGGGCTGACCGCATAGAGTCCTTTGACGCGCTTTTCCCGGCTGATACGCTTCTCTATTGCTCCATCCAGAACCTTCGGGAGTTTCACGTCCGCTGGCAGGCCAGCCCATTGCCAGCGCTCGTGAAAGACCAGGTGCTCTCAGACGTATTGAGAAAGGCCGGCGTGGATCAATGGATGCGATCTCGGCTTCCTGTGGCGTATCGCGTTCAGATTCCTCTTAATGACATGGTTCGGATTTTCCCACGGCGTGCGGCTGTGGCGTTAGTCTCAACGAACCCGTCACGCGTTTCCCTTGAGAATATCCATGTCTTGCTTCTGGCCGACTATAAGGGCAGCCAGGCTGATGTTGAATCGCTGATTAATACATGCCTTCCCGGTCTGAAGGAAGTTAGCAGAAAGAGCTCAAGCGTAAACGGCGTCACCGTGTATAGCTGCAATTATGTGCTCACCGAACCGGTTTCGATCCCTGAAGTGAATGCCAAAAAAGGAAAGTCAACAGGACACGGCGCAACCGTTCCAGCGGAGTCGGCGTCAGCGTCCTCTCCCGCTGCCGTATTGAAAGAATACCGGTATCCCGTTGCATACGCCTTTCATGATTCTGTTTTCCTTTTTGGCCTGGGAACAGACGCCGCATTGAAGGCCGTGCTGAAGGATTGGCTGACGCCCTCAGCTTCGTCGCTGGCCCAGAGGAGCACCTACCAGGAGCTTGCTGCAAACAATCGGAAGTCTGCAGACCTCTTTTTATACATCAATGCGGGCCTGTGCTTTCAGCTCCTGGAGGATGAGGTAGGCTCCCAACGCGGATCTGCGAGCTCGGGTGGACTTGATTTTCGGTCCCTCGGCTTGTCGGAATTTCAGGAGGCAGGCGTTTGGCTTGAGCTTAAACCGCAGGGGCTGGATATCGTGCAAGAAATTTTGCTATCGCGAAGAGAGTCAAGCACATCCGGGCTTCTCTTTCCGCAGATGGTAAACAGCTTCAGGTCGCTCGGACTTACGCCACCTGATGCGATTGTCTACAGGAGTTCAGTATGGGATTGTGCGGCGCAGTGGCGCACGCTTAAGAAGATTCTTCGCGCAAGCTGGCCGGACGCCTTTGCTCGTCTTTCCGACCTGGAACAGTCTTTGGATGCCCAATTTGGATTTTTCCTGGAGCAGGAGCTTTTCAGTGTCGTCAGGGGAGAATGCGCACTATACGTACGTCGAGGCTCAGACCAGGGACAGCCGTTTTACTCAAGGACATACATTATTGACGTGAGCGATGCAGCGCAGATGCAGCGCTGCATGGAAAAGATGCTGGAGGCAGCGAAGTCCCTCGGCATGATCCAGTATCAGCGCGATATGTATCTCGGACAAATCGTTTTTGTCATCAGGCCGTTCAATGTAACCAGTTCTACACACAAATGGGGCCTGGCCTGCCTTCCTTCATTCTGTGTCGCAAGCAGCTCCATTGACGAGGTGCGCGAGCTTATCAGCCGCATGAACGCCAAGACAGGGCTAAGTCTCGCGCAAAATGCCGAGATTCAGCGCCTTCGCAGTCAGCATCTCCACAACGCATTGCGCCTTTCCTACCGCGTATATGAGCAGCAAGCGCAGCAATTGCAAACTATATTGGTGTGGCTCAAGCCGCTGCTTTCCAATACAGCGGCTTCCATTGTTCAGGCCTTTGAGCTGGCATATGTTGTTAACCACCAAGTTCTTCCGCGATACTTTCACAAAGTCATTTCCCTGTGGACCGTAACGAGCAAGTCGGCACATGGCGAAATAAATATCCTCTATAGCAGCCCATGACGCCAATGGCTTGCACAATCTGCAGGATATGATAATCACTGCTTCCTTCCCTGCCTTCGGCAGAAACATTATTCATCGCTCTTCTTTTTGGCCTTTGCCACGCTCTCTTTCGCCCTATTGATCACCATCTCAACCGCATCTTTGAACGCTTTTGCCTCATCCATGACGATGGCATGTGGGCTATATTTCGCCCGCTGAAACATGTCAGTTATCTGGTCAATAGTTGGAGGTTTTTCGCTAGTTGCGATTTTCAAATAGTTCGCATACTCAAGTGGCGTGACCCACGGGTTGCGACCCCACCCGAGCGTGGTTAGCTGTTCGCATAGGAGCCCATAGTAGAAGACGATCATCTCGCGTGGGTTGGAGAAGTGGGTCTTGAAGCGCCGGATGAGTTTCTTTTTCACTATTTTCTTGAGCGTGGACAAGGATGATTGAGCAGGCAGAAAAGGCTTGGTCCGGGACTTTACGATCTTCTTGTGAATCCAGCTGAGTAAAGCAAGAGTACCGACACAGAGAATCAGCAAGATCACGGCGCTAAGCACGAGGTCGAAGATCATTTTTGTGTCCAGTGACTGCGCCGCTTGACCCGAAGGTCTCACGAGCGCTCCCTTTGCAATGGCCCGTGGCTCTGGCAATACCGGCGTCAGGCCGTAAAGCCCCAGAGAGGTGAGGCTAATCAGGATTACGTAGAGTAGCATACTTTCTCCAACGTCACGGATTTTGATCTGGTTTAGCACGGAATATCGTTCGCCGATGAACACGAAGCGATCGCCAATCATGCAGATAATTAGCATTATACCGGCAGCGAGCAACCAGAAGACAGGTACCCCTGGATCAACCAGTGTTGTTGCAATCAGAATAAGAATGTTGTTCGCATAAAGCCGGGTGAAATACTGCGGACGCTGCAGCAGCAGGCACAACGGAATATTCAGGAAAAGGAAGCAGGGAATCAGCGACGTGTGCTCAAACAGATATATCGGCATCACGAAGAACACTGCGTGCAAAAGAAAGAGAGCCAGGCGCTCGCGGTATTGCAGATTTGCCAGCAGGTCAAGGAACAGCACTCGCAGCGCACTTGCAATCAGGAAGAGTAATCCATAGCCGAGTGACATTAGTGGGAAGTAAATCAGCACCGGGAGATTAAGCCCGTAGCGAATTCCAATCAGCGCAGTCACAACGGTAAAAGCGTATGCGCTGACATAGAGGCCGATACGATATAATGTTGTTGCAGTATGGAGAGTGATCGGCATGGTCAGGCGTTTGGTACTCCCAGGCGTTGTTCGATCTTGTCGCGTTTGGCCAGGGTGTACACCGTACACCCCTCGGCCACGAGCAGTTGTTTCAGCTCAGCCAGTGAAGGTGCCTTCATGTGCAAGCGCTCTTGCTCTTCCCAGATTTTGAGAAAGGAGCGATCGTCAATCAGCACTACAATAATCTTGATGCGAGAAATCACCAGGTAGCGCAATGTTGGGCGTAATCTGGCCAGGGAAAAGTTCGTCGCGCTCACAATGAGAATGACCGTTGATCCCCGGCGCAGGTGGCGAACCTTCTGGCTGAAAATGTCTTCAAACGACCCCTCGCCTTCGGCTTTGTAAAACGTCATGCGATCAAGAATCGTGATGAGGTGCTGCATGCCGCCACCAAGTGGAACGTGATTGACCTGCTTGCCCAGGGCAAACACCTGGACAAGGTGCGATTTTTCAATTGCTGCTTTAGCCACGGATGCGGCTGTTTTGATCAGGTACTCCACGGACGTGACGTCGCCAAATCCGGTAAGTGAGAGACGGTAAAGGTCAAGAAAGATGGTAACTTCAGTGACGACGTCTTCCTGAAACTCCTTGACCAGCAGGCGGTTGTGACGAGCAGTTGAGGGCCAGTGAATACGGCGAGGGCTGTCACCGCGCTGATAGTCACGCAAGCCCATGAATTCTTCACTGTGTCCTGGATTCAGCGTCGTCTCAGTCCCGACATTGGCCAGAGTTCCATACCCCAGAACTGGAAAGTCCTTCAGGTCCAGCGCCTGTGGATATACAAGCAGCTCGGTAAAGACATCTATGCGGAGCGTTCGAGGAAACACCCCTGCAGGATCTGCACACTGAAGCTCAAGGGGCCCCAGTATATATAGACCCCTTTTGCGGACACACTTGACCTTGTACTCCATTTGATACAGATTAGTGCGGTCAAAGCAGCATGGCACGATTGAGTGGACTTTGTAATGCTGGCTCGGGGGAATCCGATCAGCAACCTCTATGAGGTAGTGTGGAACTGCCGATTCAGTATGGAATTCCAGGGCGATGGAAATTGCCTGCTCCTCAAATGTTCGCGGATAATGCTTGCGGGAAACGCGCAGATGCTGAAAAAGCAGAGCGGAGTTCACATATGTGATGATCAGGATCACGAGCAACAGCTCGCCGAGGAAGAAAAGCGCGTTGTTTCCTCTGGCGTATCCGGCGTAGAGCGCCAGGGTGGTGAGAAATAGCAGACAGTTGCGCTTCGTGAGAACCGGGGTAGGCTCGCTAAAGTTCATAATTCTTTATGGGGACGTCCACTGTGCGAAGGATCTCGTCAATAATGCGGTCAGGAGTCACTCCGCCCAGTTGCGATTGCGGTTTCAGAAGCAGGCGATGGCGCAGGATAGGATGGCAGAGCGCTTTCACGGTATCAGGCGTCACAAAGTCGTTGCCCTCAATCAGTGAATAAGCCTGACTCACGCGGTAGAGGGCAAGGGAGGCGCGCGGACTTGCACCCAGCAGCAGATCCGCGTGCGCACGCGTCGCTTCCACCAGGCGTACGATATAGTCGTTAATGGATTTGTCAACGTAGATGTGTTTCACTCGCTCCTGTAGATCGAGAATGTCGCGGATTGTAGCCACTGAGGAGAGTGATTCAATCGGGTGCGCCAGCCGCTGATCCTCCAGAATCTGAATTTCATGATAATGCCCAGGATAGCCAATATCAATTTGCATTAAGAATCGGTCGAGTTGCGCCTCAGGCAGGCGATACACACCCTGTTGCTCTATTGGATTCTGCGTGGCCATGGCAAAGAAAACCATCGGCAGTGCGTAAGTTTTGCCATCAACCGTGACCTGACGTTCTTCCATGCTCTCCAGTAAGCTGGACTGGGTGCGAGGCGTGGCGCGATTGAGCTCATCCGCCAGGAGGATGTTGGTAAAGACCGGTCCTTCCCGAAATTCGAACGTAAGGTTTTTCTGATTAAAGACCGAGACACCGGTGATGTCGGATGGGAGCAGGTCGGGCGTAAATTGTACACGCTTATATATGCCATCAAGGGAAAGGGCCAGGCTCCTGGCCAGAAGCGTCTTGCCAACGCCAGGAACGTCTTCGATGAGAATGTGACCGCGGGCCAGCAGTGCAGCGATCACCTGCTTTACCACTGCCTCTTTGCCAATAATGACCTTTTGAATATTCTGGAGCAGGTTGGCGATCGTATCAGTACTCATCGGATTGCACTTCTCTTAGTGTAGTGACGTGTCAGGACAGGCGATGGCCTGAGGCGAGTATAAATTTGTACGCCAATTTGGCTGAATTGCTTGCCAGCTGCTTTTGCCTTATCGAACTAATAACTACACTTACTCCGCTTTCTCCCCGGGAATATACAAATAGTACAGCGTGCCACGGCCGAAATCAAGCGCTTTATGCTCAGGATAGTAAGGTTGGTAGAAACGCCGCAATGCCTCAAGTATCTTCGGGGTATACCGGGAGAAGAACTGCTGGGGATTCATGATATCCTGCGTGGTGATCACAACGTCAAATCGCTGCTCGCGAATGTCACGCACGAATGGTGCCTGATTCCATTTTCCTTCCCGCGCTAATTGTGACATAATAAACGGGTGAAAGAGCACTTGTTTTCCCGCCATGATGTTGAATATCGGAAACTCGCTCAGCACGTCCCCCGGCTGCTCTTGCACGGCATTCAACACGGCGGAGGCCTTATTTATATCAGTGAGATCAGGATTATGCGGATAAAAGAGGATGGGCCGTTTTTGATGCAGATTGATGGCGTGCGTGTAGAGCAACGCGACCAGAAGTACGTACATCATCAGGCGTCCTGGCGCGGCGGCCTGACTGGCAGCGCGTGTGATGAAGTCGCCCATACGTATGCATAGAAAGAGCGAAATGGCGATGTGCGGCTCCAGCAGATAGTTCGTGGCTGCACCTTGTTTGGCCAGGCCAATGAGCGATAGTATAGAGACCAGGAAGTAAATCGTGATCAGATCCAGCCGCTTTAGAATGTCAATAATGCCCTTCGGTATCTCATCCGGCGCTCCATCTGGTTGGACGCTCGATAAGTCTTTTTTTCGACGCAAGAGTGGGACAATAATGCTGCCGAGCGCGTACAAACAGATTACTCCTCCCGCAGCCAGTAATGCCCAGTTAAATCGCACGAGATGCTTAAGCATTGCTTTGAGCTGAAAAAAGTCAAAGATGTTCGCGTTGTAAAGCACCGTGTGATTGTAGTATTCCCCGCGCGTGAACACGATTAGCAGGATGAAGATCAGTACGATTGGCGCGAGCAGATTGCCTATGAAGCGGAGTCCGCGTCTGTAATCCTGAAGCAAAAGAAAAAGGCAGCAGCTTAGCGGAGCAGCCAGCTGGCTCTGTTTGGTATAGACAGCCAGTACGAATGCGCAAATTGCAAGAATCCGGCCCAATTTGCTGCTCGTGAGAGCAATCAGAGTCAACCCGACAATGCTGAAGAAAATCGCTAGCAGATCAACACGGTAATATGGGAGCCATTCGTATAGATCGTAGGTGATTGTGAAGAGTAGAGGCGAAAGCAGAGATATCAGGACATTCCGGGTTTTTTGATACACCAGAATGAACATTAGTGCGAGAATGCCAACCCAGCTTAGCAAACTTATCGTTCTTCCTGATAGCAGGTAATAGCTGCTGGGCCGGAAAATCTTGAGCGTCAGAGCATTGAGTCCTGGATATATCGGTGCGTAAGTGCCGACTAGATATGGCGACTCCTGGATGGGTTGGTAAATTGACTTCCCCTGACTGAGCAGAAAGGCCTGGTTTACAAGAAACCCCTCTTCTGCATCCAGCTGGTACGGAAACCTGAGCCCCTCGTACGCCCGCACAAGCGGATAGCGGAATAACAGGAGCAGATAGATCAGCACGGGGAGTAGAACCAGGGAGAGAAGCCAGATACTGAGGTGAGGCTTGCGACCGGTTCCAATGGCGGGCATGCAGGAGCTCCCTATGAGCCAGGTCGGTTGGCCAGCACGCGCTCCACTGCACCCAGGACCTGCTCGGCTGACAGCGCGTCCATGCAGCTGGGATTTATCGTACAGGTGGCCTTATAGCACGGAGCGCAGGGAAAGTCAGAGACTACTTTTTCGCCGCGACCGAATAGATCAACCTCAGCAGGACATGTAGAACCGAAAAACGCTACGACCTGTTTTTTCAAGCCAATCGCAATGTGCATAGTCAGGCTGTCGGAGCTGACCACCAGATCGCACGTACTCACAATGCCGAGGAAATCTTCCAGCCTATTATCGCATCCAGTGTCAATGATGCTCTGATCGCACTGACGCAAGATTTCCGCGTTGAAACTGCGCTCGCGGGGCCCACCCAGGAGCAAGACGCGCGCTCCTGGCTTCTTTGCCAGCTGTTCAATTAGCTCGACGAAACCGTCCACAGTCCATTGTTTGGTCTGAAAGACCGCCCCACAGCCAGTATTGACGCCAAGAACTAGTTTTGCCTCGGCAAGGCGATGGTTTCTGGCAAATTGCTCGGCGAATTGTTTCGAGTGCTCGCTCAACTCGAGAACGTATTCCTCATTATGATAAGGGAGGCCGGCCATCTCGTAGATGATTTGCGGGTACGTTTTCGTGTTTTGGTGAAATTTGAGTTCGTCAGACAAGCCGAGCTGTAGCGCGTATTCACTTTCAGTATTAAAAACCGTCAAGCTGCCAGCTGGCGACGGAGCAAAGCCGCGCTTTTCAGTTGCGCGCACCAGATTAGCTACAGCCAGGGCCCTTGGCTCCTTTTCAAAGTTCAGGAGCAAATCAAACTGTTCGGAAAGCAGCACAAGCAAACTCGACGGTTCAAAGCTCATCAGGCGTGCGATATAGGGGTTTGTGTTCAGCAGGACTTCCGACTCAGCGTCGGTGAGCCACGTGATACGGCACGGCTGGTACTGCCTGGCCAGACCGGGAAGGATGCACGTGGTGCGTAACACGTCACCCATGGCTGCCAGCTTTACTATAAGTATTCGCGTTCCCTGCGGACTAAAGTGAGGACATCCCTCGCATACATCTGCCTTGCCGCACGGCTTATAGCCCGTGTAAAAACGGCAGTCAAACCTGATCGTATTAAGATTCGGTATATTCTCTGACGAAGGCATTGGTTCTTCCTTTTGTTCTTGATGTTAGTAGACAATAAGAACCAGCGCACACTTTGTAAATAGATTTCTGGGTTTCTAAATGTTGGGCTCCGCACACTGGCGAAGGAAATTACGCTGGCAGCCTAGTGCTCTGACCGTCTCAAAATGTTGGGTAAAGCTTTTTTAGTTTAATA
>CAYVXD010000107.1:0-14188 GCA_964454265.1 uncultured Candidatus Sumerlaeota bacterium
GGGCGATCAAGCGCTCACCCTATGCTGCCGACATCCAGCTGAGGCCCTATACAGCGGAAGAGAGCCTGCTCTATTTCTATAACTGTGCAAATCTGTTCGTATTCCCATCGCTGTACGAAGGCTTCGGGCTGCCACTGCTGGAAGCAATGGCGTGTGGAGTGCCAGTGATTGCGGGTCGGGTCGCATCGGTGCCTGAGGTTGTGGGTGATGCCGCGATGCTGGTGGACCCAACGAACGTAGAGGAGCTTGCGGACGCGATGGCGAATATGCTGATGTACGAGGAGCAGCAGACGTTGTGGCGACAAAAGGGACTGCGGCACGTGACGAATTTTTCCTGGACGCGCACGGCACGCGATACCCTGGCGGTCTATCGCGCAGTGGCTTAGCAGTATGATTGAAAACATAGGCAATGCAGCGCGCGGCCAGTCATGACTATTGCACCAATAGCGATTCTGAAAATGGTAGCTCAGGTCTCTCTGCCTTTTCAATGGTGGTACAGGCATCCGTGCCTTTTCAATGGTGGTGCAGGTATCCGTGCCTGTTCGATGGTAGTGCAGGCGTCCTTGCCTCCAATGGTGGTGGTGCAGGCATCCCTGCCTGCATTTTCCGAAAGGTAGCCATATGAATACTTCGAAGCGCAAAATTCTGGTACTTTGCGGCGGGCAATCGCCGGAGCATGATGTGTCAATCTCCTCGGGGCATACCTGCACGAAGGCGATGAGCCTGGAGAAGTATGCGGTAAAGCCGGTCTGCATTCGGCGCAATGGCGAATGGCAGATCCCCACGTTCTTTCTAACGAGTCCGAAAGACACTCAGGAGATCGAACCGCTGTTTGAGATTTTTCAGTCGCCGTCGCCGCCCCAAACGTCTCGGCTGAGAACTTACCCGCTGGTCAAGGCTCTCGAGCAGCTTTTAGCGGATCAGATTGATCTGGTTTTTATCGTTCTTCACGGCCCGTATGGTGAAGATGGCACGATCCAGGGGCTTTTCGATTTTCTCGGTGTGCCCTACCTCGGCTCCGGTGTGCCAGCAAGTGCCCTTGCCATGGACAAGATTCGCTGTCAGCAACTCCTTGAGCACAATCGGGTGCGCATCCCACGCTACGTGCCGCTGCAGCTGGATGAGGCTAACAAGATGACATTGACCGAGTTGCGCCGGATTGAGTCGCAAATCGGCTATCCATGCATCGTGAAGCCCTCGCGTGCAGGTTCAAGCGTTGGTATGACCCTGGCGCACACGCGCGATCAGCTTCTCCTCGGCCTGAAGATCGCCCGGGAGTTCGATACCGAGATTCTCGCGGAACAACACATTCAGGGAACTGAAGTGACCTGTGGGCTGATCAATATTGTGGATGCATTAGGACGCAGAACTCTGCAGGCTTTGCCTCCCACAGAGATCATACCCCTGCACGCGGAGTTTTTTGACTATGACTCGAAGTACATCGCTGGCCGTAGCGATGAGATCACACCCGCGCGCCTCCCAGAAGAGACTCTCAAGAAGATTCAGAACGTTGCGCGCCAGGTACACGTCTTGCTCGGGTGCGACGGGCTATCACGCGTGGATATGATTGTTAAGGAAGACGAGCCGTATGTGATGGAGCTGAATACGATTCCCGGGATGACGCCGACATCTCTACTCCCACAAGGGGCGCAGGCTCTGGGAATTGATTTTCCCCACCTCCTGGATATTCTCATTACCTACGCACTTGCCACGCGAGGCAAACAAAGTTAATCCCGAAAATCAGAGACAGCAACCTTGTTTCCGATTGACGACATCCGTGATTTTAGAGATACTTAAGATGGTGTGGTACGAATGCCTGACCGAGTTTTTTCAAGGGCCTGGGAGACATTTTAGGTCGCGTCTTGCGTCCGCGCAAGCCCGGCCGAAAACCTAAAGGAAGGCCAAAATGAGCTTGCTGTCTCCGATTTTCCCCGCAGGAACTATACTATGAAGAAGTCTAAGAACAGTAAAAATTTTTGGTTTTTCTTGATATATTACCCTATATGTTATGTTTTTATCTATTTAGTAATACCTACAAAGATTGGTATTCATCGTGCAATGTTGATTGGAATGATCATTGGCTTGATTTCTGCACCAATATATGGTCCCTTTCTTTTAGGAAGTTGGAAAAATTACTTCTCTAATTTCATCAGAAATGTACATACAGAGCGTAGAATTATCGACTGGTGCAATGCACGAGGAATCACATCACGTCAATTGAAAGGTATTATTCTTTTTATGAGTGGCTGGCCTTTCTATTTATTAGTTCTTTTATGGCCCATTATTCTTGGAATTTTTATATTTAGACCTAATGCCGCTGCATTTTGTATGTATTGTATTACTTTATTATTGTGTTGGGTATTGGTTGGTACATTGTTAGGAAAGTATGTAGAATTCAAAAGAAAGAAAAATAGTATCACCACACGTAAATAAGATAAGCGTGTAAAAAAGAGGGGAAAGTCGGAAGGAAATGGGGATAGACGGTATTATTTTGAAGAACCAACGAAATTATATTAACAGGATGACCAGGATGCATAGGATGGTTCCTGAATTTTGAAATCCTGCTCATTAGAATCCAAGTGTTTTCTTGATCCTGTCTTGCTCCGTTATTAGATGCTACCCAAAGAAGCCGTATCTTTACATTTTTTATACTACTCCGTGCTCTTATCGATATTCGTATAGTGAATTGTACCGGGGGTGCTCATCGTCCCTGTGATGACTTTGTCTTAACCGCACACTTAATAATGCTCTTAAGCTTCTATTAATAATTCTATGAATAATTGTAGGGGCGGGATTGCCCCGCCCCCGGGCGAGGAGACCTCGCCCCTACCAAGCCCACTACTTGTACGCAGTTCTAAAATGATTTTCGACAAGACGTAAGATTAATTTACTATACGCTGTGGTGATCAACGGTGAGTTCTTTACAGAATTCAGAGCCCATGAGAAGGCGCAGAAAAACACTCCGACTCGAACATTATGATTATTCCCAAGCTGGCGTCTATTTCCTAACTGTTTGCACCTACGAGGGTAAACATATACTGGGTAGAATAATGAAAGCTAAGATGATACTGACCGATGCTGGAGAAACGGCAAGGCACTGGTGGTTTGCGCTGAAAAATAAATTCAGCACTATTGAGCTGGACGAATTCGTCATTATGCCGAACCACATTCACGGCATAATTATGATCACAAATAATTGTAGGGGCGGGGTTACCCCGCCCATGGGCGAGGAGACCTCGCCCCTACCAAGCCCACTACTTGTACGCAGTTCTAAAATGATTTTCGACAAGACGTAAGATTAATTTACTATACGCTGTGGTGATCAACGGTGAGTTCTTTACAGAACTCAGAGCCCATGAGAAGGCGCAGAAAAACGCTGCGACTCGAACATTATGATTATTCCCAAGCTGGGGTATATTTCATAACTGTTTGCATCTATGGGGGTGAACATATACTGGGTAAAATAATGAAAGCTAAAATGATACTGAGCGACGCTGGAGAAACGGCAAGGCACTGCTGGTTTGCGCTGAAAAATAAATTCAGCACTATTGAGCTGGACGAATTCGTCATTATGCCGAACCACATTCACGGCATAATTATGATCACAAATAATTGTAGGGGCGGGGTTACCCCGCCCCTGGGCGAGGAGACCTCGCCCCTACAAAGGCCAACACTTGGGCAAATAGTTGCATACTATAAATACCAGGCAGCAAGAACCATCAACCATGCCCGCAATACCGCGGGTTGCTCTGTTTGGCAGCGGAATTACTACGAGCATATAGTACGTAATGAAACAGAATTGTGCCGGATTAGAGAATACATCCAGAATAATCCTATAAACTGGGATCTTGATAGAGAAAACCCGTTTTCAAAGAATTTCAAAATGGATTGCAATCTTTACTGGAGACAAATCTACGAAAGAAAAAACATTAAGAATGGAAACTATTGATATTTCTACGGGCAAATGGTATGGCCAAGCGCAAAATGCGCAGGCGAGCAGCGGGCTTCCACCCTGCGCTTGATATTCCTTTAGCGGCACGAAATCAAATAAATGACTGGAACGTAACGCCATGAAGCTATCGCCACAGGTCAAGCGATCAATTCAGAATATTAGCCTCTGTGTAGGTTCTCTTATCCTTACTCTGCTCGTGCTTGAGATCGGGACGCGGCTTTATCTGTCGTGGAAGATAGGGAGTATGGGGGCATTGGCGGCGCACAAGTATGATCCCCGGCGCAAAAACCTGTTACTGGCAGACATTTTCCAGACCCATCTGAACAAGCGAATTGTTTATGAGCTTGTGCCGAACCGAGAAGGGCAACTTGTAGGCGCGCCGCTTAAAATCAATTCGCAGGGACTACGTGATCGCGAGTATGCGGTAAAAAAACCTGCTGGGACTTTTCGTATTATCGGACTGGGCGATTCGCTGTTATTTGGCTGGGGTGTGCCGGTGGAAGTGACTACTCTGAAGGCCCTGGAGCGCTTGCTAAATGAGGGATCACCGCCGGTGCGCTACGAGGTGATAAATTTTTCTGTGCCCGGATATAATACGGTCATGGAGGTTGAGACACTGAAGCGAAAGGCGCTGGCGTACGAGCCAGACGTAGTGATCATACTGTTTTGCGGCAATGATATAAACGTGCCCGCCTTCTTACAGGAGCGGCCAAACCTGCTCAGTCTCGGACGCTCCTACCTTCTGGAGTGGGTCGCAGCTGCGACATCCGGAGGCGATCAGGCTCTGGTAAGAACGCTCTATGAGATACAGCTCATCCAGCCCAGGGATATTTTCATGGAACAAGACCTCGTAAGTCTTGAGCCGGATTCCAAGCGCGTACCTCCTGCATATCGCCATCTGGTTGGAGTGAAAAACTACACCAAAGCATTGGAGGAGCTCCAGCGACTGGCCAAAAATCATGGCTTCCCGGTGCTCATGACCTTCACGTGGGGGGATCTGGAATACTGGATGAACGTTGAGAATGCAGATGCCCTGATTACGCAGTACCAGGAAGACTGGCTATTTTACCGTATCAATCGCCGCTTTGGATTCTACATTGTTGATACGCTGCAGGATCAGCTGGCGTACCTGCGTCGTCACGGGCTGCGGTCGCAGGCGTTCCGGGTGTCTGAGAATGACCCGCATCCTAATCGGGTCCAGCATCATCTGATTGCACTGACACTGTACCGCACGCTCGTTGAGCAGGACTTAATTCCCGATGCTGAACAGCGCAAGCCACGACTGGCCGCGCAATTGGAACAGCTGCAAACTAGCATTGCTCCATCCCCAGCAAGTCCGCAATGATATAGAAAAATAGGGTACAGTCCACGCGCTCGTTCCTCGCCTGGGACAGTCCCCGATTTTTCTCCGAATTAACAAGATAAAGAAATCTAAAGAATCCCGTCAATCCCTGATAAATCCTATTGATTCTGTAAATCGTGTAAATCGTGTAAATCCTGTCCAAAAAAAATTAAAAAGAGTAAAAAAAATGACAAAGATTATTAGACAGGATGAACAAGATTAACAGGATAAAAAAACCTAAAGAATCCTGTAAATCCTGTCTAAAAGAATTAAAAACTGTATTTTGAACTTAAAAAAGAAAAAATTCTTCTCTAACGCAAAATCTGGAATGAATGGTTCGACCCCAGGAAACTGCACGCCACATCCGGAGATGCTACGCTACAAATCGGTGGGGATTATTGGCCAAAATTGATGACGTCGCCTAGGCTGATGGTACCATTGGTTGGATCGTAAATTGAAATTTGCGGGACCGGATAGGAATGAATATAGTTCAGGCTCGTATTGGGGCCATAGCTGATGATCGCGTAATGCACACGGCGGCCAACGAGCGGGATCGCTACGCCCTCGGGATTGATCTGGAGGTAGTTGACGTAAACAAATGTCGTTGGCGTCCCATATCTTCTGCCTCTCCTTGGATTGAAAGCATCCTTGTTGACTTCAGTAGGGAGGTAAGCAATGGGGGTGGTGAGTACAGAGAGCACATCGCCGTTGAGTGACTGGTTGTAAATCATGTAACGGTCAGACGGCTCTAACTGGCGTCCGCATTCTGCACATCTGGTCTCGGTCTGAGCATTGACTGTTCCACAGCTGCTACAGAACTGCCAGGGGTGTGGCCTGATCGGGATTTCGGACGAGTAAGGAATCTCGCGGACAACGGTTCTTGTTGTTGTCACTACTGACTGGTAAGGCTCAGAAATCAAAGTCCCGCGCGGCATAGGTATCATCCTGGTGGTCTCGAGTACTCCTGTCGTCTCGCTGATATCAAGAAGGATTGGCTCGGGTATTTCTTCACGCTCGGTAAATGGCGATGGTGCAAAGCCCCTGGCCCTTAGGGGTTGCCGTGATGGCCGGGCAGCCTCGGAGCTAGACACTACAGTCTCCGTCAACAGGTTGTTGAAGGGATACTGCTCATAATCAACATAGTAAGTATCCAGTGCAGCCGCGATCATGCTCTGCTTTGTAACGGCGCTGGCAACTTTGCTTCGAATCTGCGCTTGGAGAAAGTTCGGAATCGCCATGGCGGCCAAGATTGAGATTATTGCGACGACGATAAGAAGTTCTATAAGCGTAAAGCTCTTCTGCCGCTGCAAATCCAAAACAGAGCGTCCTTGGCTACTATGACCATGACCAGCCAAATACATTACGGAATGCCTCCGAGGGGTACTTCCTAGTATTTCTTCTGCACGGCAACGTAACCGTGTGCGGTTTTTCTGAGCTCCGCAGTGATCGTGCGAACTGCGCGGGGTTCGCTGGCTGGAACAGCGCCAGTCGCACGCAGCACTGTCCGTCCATTCACGGTGAGCTTCTGAACCGAGTAGGCCCCCTCCCCAAGCGGAACCTTGTCCATGCCCTTAAACTCTCGCTCGCCATAGTTGAGCTCATAGAGAGCTCTGGCGAGGCCAGCTTCAGCGAGATTGGTTGCCGCAAGCGTGTCGCGCAGCATGGCCGAACCTTGAAATTCGTTCATAGTGGTCGAAAGCAAGGCGGTGCTGAGCACGCCCGTAAGCACGAGTACCCAGAAGAAAATAAGATACGACGAACCTCGCATACGCCGACTTTTGGCTCGGCCATGGATGCTGGAGAGAACGGTTCGTATCTGTTCGCCGGGTTGTTTGCTTTTGTGCAATAGCCACTGAGCCCAAACTTTAGATCCGTGACCTGCAGAAATCAGAATCTGCTGTTCTGACCTACGTCTCATTTTCCTGGCCCTCGCAATAAGGGCGTTTAATTAAACGCCCCTACATGCTGCAATGCGGCACTGGAGCCGATCTCGAACGGATGCTCCTCCTGGTGCCAGCTGTAGTTCACACGCAGCGTAAAGGTAATTAGTTTTTCCATGCGCGAATACGCGAAATGATCGAGATTCTCTACACAAACAGACGAATGCGGCGGCCGGCCGCTCTCTTCCCTATATATTGCTGTTCGCACAAGCGCATTCTCCTTCCGCGCGTAGACCACGTATACAGGATCCACTGGCTCATAAGTAGCAAGGCGCAGGATCAGGGTCTTCTCGTCCTCTTGCCAGGAGTCGAGCTCGGATTCCACGGCCACTGCGCTTTTGATGTCTTTGATCAGAGCAGTCGCAGCCAGGCGCAGTTGATTGCGGCCGTGAGAATCGAGCATGCCGGTGTGGCTGCGGCGCATCACATACAGGCTCAGCGTGGTGAGGGGAACAGCAAGAATGCTGATCATAGCAACGACGATCAGGAGTTCAATAAGGGTTACTCCGAGCGAGGCAGCTGGTTGTCGCCCGTACGGACGCAGAGCGTTACGATGACCTCCATACTTCCCGCGCTGTCGGTGGCCCCAATCAAGAACTCTCTGTCGCATACACACGTGCATCACGAGCCTTCTTCAATCGGTTTTGCGATCAGGGTAACAAGCCGGATAGGTTTGAATCCTTTAGGTGTAGTATGAGTCATAGTGATAGTGACTTCTTTCATATTGCCGTTGTGGAGCGACCGAATGGCAATTTCTCCCCGATCGTTGTGATTCGTGAAATTCTTTAGCTCTCTAGTGCCTTCGAAAAGCTGTTCATAGGGAAGTGTCTTCAAACGTTCTATTTCCGCACTGGCACGAAGGCTAAGGCGAAGCATCACCTCGGAGCGGTTTTCCAGATGCGCAGAGGCAGATATCACGCGCATCACCGCCACCAGAGCAACACCCATGAGGGCGGAAACCACGAGCATCTCTATTACGGTCAGGCCTCGAGTGCGATGCATGGTTACTCCCGTCCAAGAATTTTGGGAATAGTAAACAGAGGAAGATAGAGCGAGATTACCGTGATCCCGATGATTATGCCCAGGAGTATTATCAGGAACGGTTCAAGATAGTGAAACGCTTCCTCGCGCAACTCGTAGTATCTTTCGTCATAGTATTGAGCAACGTCATAGAGCACGTTTTCCAGATCTCCGCGTTCCTCACCAGTTTTAATCATCCAGATCGTAGATGGCGGGCAATAACGATTTTCTTCCAGGGCAGATGCGATGGTTTTCCCCTTGGCCACGTACTCTTCGATTCGTGCTACCATCTTCTGGCCAGCCGAATTGCGTAGAGTACCTCTGGTCAGATGGAGCGCGGTGTCGAGCGGAACGTTGCTGATAAGGAGATTAGCGAGATTACGTGCGAATGTTGATATGAGATCAAAATAGGCAATTGAGCCAATAAAGGGAAGCCGCAGAAGCAGGCCATCCAGAAGCATTCGGCCCGGTTTCGTGCGCCACAAGATATAGAGGAGAGCAATTACGCCAACAACCACAGCGATGATTTCCAGGTAATGGAAGCGCAAGAGAGCTGAAAGCGAGAGAAGAAAAGCCGTTATCCAAGGGAGCTCCGAACCCATCTGGGCATAGATCCTATCGAAATGAGGCAGGACAATGGTGAGAATTAATGATAAAATCGCTATAAAGAGACAGGCAATGACCATTGGATAGCGGCAACTCGCTCGTAGAGTGCGCTCAACAGCAAGCGAGCGCTGGTAACCAGCTATGACGTTCAGCAGCACTTTACCCAGATTGCCGCTTTCTTCGCCTGCTCGAACCATGGTGATATAGTAGTCCTCAAGCATATCCTTGCGGGCACCTAATGCTGTGGAGAGCGATTCGCCTTTCTCGACACGACGCAGAAGGTCATTGACCAAAGCCTTGAGTCGGCCATCGAGTTCTTTGGCAAGGTGCTTGAGCCCCTCATCCATCGGCATACCAGCCTTTACAATAGCGTGGAGCTCCTTGTTCAGGCGAATCAAATCCTCTTTAGAGAGTTTTTTCCCTGCCATAATGTGCTGCTCCTTGAATATAAACCAACTGCTCCGCGGTTTCGCGCGTATCTTTCTATCCGCCTCCTGCCAGGACAATGGTCGGAATGTTAAACATTGGCAGATAGAAGGCAATCACTACTATTCCAATGATAAAAGCAATAATGAGGTGCACGATTGGCTCGAGTGTGGTGGTAAGTTTAGTAAATCCCGCCTCACCATCCTTGGCCAGCCTTCTCGCAATGTCAATCAGCTCGGTATCCAGCGCTTCTGCGAATTCGGCCATGGAGACCCAGTGTTTGGTCATCCGCGGAAAGATACGCACCTGTTCAAGCGCTGCAGCGAACGGCACGCCCTTTTCAATCTGGGCCTGTAACCTTTCCATGTTCCGGGAAAAGACCAGCCCTTTATCAATACAGCGGGCCACACGTACAGCCTCGTTGATCGGCAGACCCGCTCTGAGCTGGAAACCGAGAGCCATAAGGAACCGTGAAGCACTAAGCGGTCGCGCCACCCGCCTGATCACTGGCACGTAGTATTTTAACGAGCTCCATAGGCTGAAAATAACGATCGCCATCACCACGAGGTAGAGAAAACCAAGGATGCCTTCGGTATATATACTTGTTATGAAATTAATCACTGATGTGCTGAATGCAGGCAGCGTCGCATTCATTTGAGCAAAGATATCCTCCAACTTGGCCACTATTTTGATGGCGATAAACGAAATCACCACCGCGGCGAAGAAAAAGAGTATGGCGGGATAAGCGAAGTTCTTGATGCCAATAAAGTAGAAGCGGCCACGCCAGCGCTCATATTCTGCAACCTGGTGCATGACTTCTTCCATTTTCCCTGTGGCTTCACCGGTCTTTATCATCGTCGTGTGAAAGGGCAAAAAGAGACGGGGCAGGGATCCCATCGCTGCGGAAAGCGAGGTGCCCTTAGCCAGCTTCGTGGCCAGCTCCCTGGCAGCACGCCGTACAAGATAGCTATCGTTGATTTTCACCGATTGAATGTTCATCCGCAGGAAAAAGAGAAGAAAAATTAAAAGGATAAGCGCGCCCAAAATGTTAAACAGACAACAAAGTACAATATAGATAACAAGCACGCCGAAGAAGAACCAAAGCACAGACGCGGGACGCCAGACAAAAAGCATCAGAAGAAGCAAGGGGGCCCCAATCACAAGAGCAAGAGCCCCGACTGGGGACATCTCTTCTAACGCGATGGGAAGGAGGCACAAGATGAGACATATCTCAATCGCGGCGAAAATGAGAAGCTGTGCCGTCCACGTCATGGTATAGTGGACAGGCAGTCGAACCTGGCGTTGCGAAGCTATAGTACGCAGACCCTCAGCAAAAGGTATCTGATGTTTAACCATGAGGCCTAGCTGGTTAAGCAAACGGCGCACAACGCGCGAGCGGATGATGCGCGGGGTGAAAAAGAGATAAAAGTTCAGCCGTATACCCCCGAATAGGTCTTCTTCAAAGAATAAAGAACGCAATTTACTCATTAGTGTGCTTAATCCTCTCATGCAAAGTTGCCTTTTACCAGTAGGGCAGGCATCCTGCCTGGCAATATTCTTCCTAACATCTTTGTGCACCTAGGGTGCACTAAACCATACATCATATTGGACGATCTTACCCCGCAGAAGGATGACAGGCATTTCCATGCTGCGCAGCCTGCCGTTGAATTCCGTTTTCACGACAATGCGGTACTTTTCCGGCTTACAGTTCACAAAGGCGTAGAAACCCATGCCGCTGGTTCTCACCGTTTTGTTACCAGGGAGAAGGGTGACCAGTGCCGCGTCGAGCGGGAGTCCGCCTGGGCCTGTGGCAGTGCCATAGACAGAGGCCGACTCAGACCGAGAGAGCCATGGAGTCTCAGGCACAGGTGCAGGATGCTCATAGAGCCGCTCGCGCAATTGCCGGAGGAGTGCCGCGCGTGCTTTGTTCTCGCTGTTATTTATGCCAAACCGGAAAATACACGCGCCATCTGCTCCCTGCGTTCGGCAGGCAGTAATCTGCACAATATTTTCCTCCACCGTGTTGAGATACGAACCAGTACCAACGACAAAAAGCCGCCCCTCATGGTTACTTATCGGATGTGCAGCACGGTGGTCAACACCAAAGTTGATCCAGTCGCGAAACCCCTGGGCACTTGCAGGATCGGATTCACGCCGGTAGTTCATGGGTATGGCGACATCAATAATTCCCTCCTCAAGCCACGCAGGCCAATCCTGGCACGTTTGGGTGTAGGCCGCAGTTTTGGCGAAGCCGTTGCTGATACTGCCCCAGGCGATGGCGCATGCTGAGAGTTTCAGGCCAGGCTTGAGCAGTTTGGTCTCAACGTTGATTCTGCGCACAAGGTTGGTAATCTGCTCGCGGCGCCATTCGCACCATTGCGCATCATCGGGCGCAGGCACGTCAGCGCGCTGGTAGCGTTTCTGGAAGCGCTGGAGCGCAATCGGATTGTAGCCGTAGCCGCCTTCGCGATAGCGAACGTAATCGAGGTTCAGGCCATCAACGTCGTAGTTTTTCACAATCTCTTTACACACGCGGACGATGTAGTCCTCAACCCCTGGCACACCAGCATCAAGCCAGACCTGCGGAGGATCGTCAACCTTGCTCTTGTCAAATGGTTCAGTGACCCATTCGGGATGCTGTGTCCAGACGTGGTTGTCAGGCGGTTTCTTGCGCTCGAGCCACACCGGAAACAGTACCACCCAGGGATGGACTTCAATGTAAGGTTTCCCCAGGCGGGTATCGTGCGCGCAGCTGATGAATTCTTGAAGTGCGTCGAACTGCACAGGCTTATCATAGGGACTAAACATGGGAATAATAGTTGAGCGATAGTAAGCGCGGCCACGGCGATGCGCAACAGGGAGAATGGCATTGAGATTTGCTGCGCGAGCATCTTCGACCGCCTTGAGGATGCTCTCGGGCGAGTTGATGTCTTCCTGAAATGTAAGAATCCAGGCCATGCGATACTCTGATGGATCAGTGGTGCGTGGGGCAAAGGGTGAGAGTTCGGCACAGCCAATCAGGAACATCAGCGTCAAGATCACCATGTACCTCATTATATGACCCTCCTTTACATAACGTATTATTCTTGCGCAGGGGTACGCCGCGGTGTACCGCTACAATTCCAGGGCGTGTATTATGGTAAAGCAGTTTGCGACACCCCTTTTTTCTTCGCTGTATATGATTGAATCAAATCGTACAGCATCTGCACGTTTTTCTCCCACGTGTGATCTCTGGCAAAGGTAACTGAGCGCTCGCAGAGCACCTCACGATTCTTGTACGCCTCTTGAATGGCAGAAGCGAATTCATCGGCTGACGAGGCAATCAGCGCTGGCGAACCCAGGCGCGTCATCTCGTCCCACGCTGTTGATACAACAGGTAGCCCGGCAGCCATATATTCGTACAGCTTTATCGGGTTAACAGCCTCAATAAGGGGAAGCCGTTTAAAAGGAATGATTCCCACGTCGGCGTGATGCAAGTAGGCGGGGAGCTCCTGATAGTCACGCGGGCCGAGGAGAAAAATATTCCTTACTCCCTGCAAGGCTCGCAGATTGATGCTGGAGGGGCCAATCACTACGAACGAGAAGCGGCTCAGGCGGCTGGCCACCATGCGCAACAAGGGCACATCGAACCAGAAGTCAATCATGCCGACGTAAATCACGCGTGGCCCGGGAATTTCAGCATATTCGCGCGGCGTTCGCACATGCTGAACCTGAAAGTGGTCAAAATCTGCCGCATTAGGAATATAGTATATATCGCTGGGCCGCAGCTGGCGAGTCTTATCAGTCAGGCGATGCGCTGTGGTGAGCACCACGTCAGCCTTGCGGATCAGGTCCTTGTCAATATCGAGCAGCGCGCGTGGAATATTGCCGAAACCCTCAAGATCGTCTTCCACGCGATACATCTTCACTGGTGCCTCGACCCAGTGAAAGACCTTGTGAAGCAAGAGATTGTTGAATATCAGCGCATCAGCATGAAGGAAGTCGTGCTTGCGTAGAAAGGCCTCAAGCGGCGGAATTGAGAAATTCAGACTGCGTTCTGCGACCCAGGAAGAGTTGAAGAAAATCGTATCGCGGATAGGCAGCAGCGTCAGCGGCACGTATGCCAGGAGGTTCGAGCCATAGCGTTTCCCTCCGTGACGCCAGAACGAAAACCGATTCAGAATGTGACGAAATTTGCGAACGTTGAGCAGATGAAATGGCGAAACAGGAGCAGAAACGTAGAGTACCTGGTTGCGCGAATTCTTGCTAAAAAGCCGGGCATAGTGGTGGCCACAGACCTTGGCTACATTGTCCATGTAGCCGGTTTCGACCATGAAGATTTTCATGCCACTGCCCTGCGCGTGTGCACCTGCGAGTAGGGGAAAACTCAAACTCCGTGCGCGCCCTCGCATTCACAATAATACAGCGAGTATTCTATACGGCTGAGCAGTGCCTGTGTCAATTTGAAAGCAAGAGTAGGGTGTTCAATTGAACGCTCAAAGGATTTGAGCCACCGAGACACGGAGGCGCAGTGAGCCTAAGGCTAATAAAAGTATTGGATTGTAAATTGCAAAGTGAAAAGTGCAAAAGGGAAATTTGGAAATTTGATATTTGCAATTTCAATTTTACAATTTTTCTGTTCTTTCAGGTTCTCTGTGCCCCGACAGAACAGATCCGGCCAGAGCGTACACCACAAGACCCGCATGTCGAAAAAAGGCTCTTCCCGCATACGCAAAGCACTCTACATGCCGGCAATGGCTGCCATCAGGGGCCACAATGACCTGGCAGACTGTTACCATCGACTTCTCGCACAAGGCAAACCCAAAAAAGCCGCCCTGGGCGCCGTGATGCGAAAACTCTTGCTCCTGATGCGTGCCATACTGATTTCCGGAGAGGAGTATCAAAAACATTACCGCAGACCCT
>CAYVXD010000108.1:0-14103 GCA_964454265.1 uncultured Candidatus Sumerlaeota bacterium
CGCTCTCCGCCTACGGCGGACAGTCGGCGTTATAGAAAACTCCCCGACTGCTCATATAATTAAACCTGCGCCCGATAATTTTTCTTCTTGAAAATGCAAGGAATCTTCGTATCGTATTCAATCGTACAGTCCAGATATGAAGGGTTAGGGTGATGAATCGCTGGCAATACAGAGTAGGGACTGTTGCTCTACTCATCACGGTCGCTCTGGGATGTGCGAGCGGCTCACGGGTACCGCTTTCTTCAACTACGGGTCCGAAGGCGCAGGAATTGCGTGAGGATCGCATCGAGCAGGAGCCTGAGGTCGTACTCGAGGCCTCAGCAGTTGGGAATCGTGTACACATTGTGGTGAAGAATAATCGTACAGAACCACTGGTTGTTGATCCGCATTTCTTTGGGGTAATTGTCGACAACAAGCTCACGCGATTCAATCCGGCGAAAGTGGTGAGTCAGTTCCCGGTATTTCGCCTTGAGCAGGGTGAGACGGCATCTGGATACCTCAGGTTTCTTGAATTTTCGGATCTCGTTGGACAGAAGCTCGTTTTTCGCAGTCCGGACTACAAGCCCCTCATGGTTATCATTCAAGCCGGTCGCGACTAGCGGTATCCACGGAATAAGTTTGTGTTGTGAGCGCAGCGCGAACACAGCCTGCTGGCCTGGCAGCCGCTACGCTACGACGGCTTAGAAATGCTTATGGCAATAGCATTGGCAATGTTCAGTTAAAGTCCTCGAATTTTGCTAGGCCCTGGTTCTTGGCTCCAGTGACTCATGACCTGGCTCTTCCCAGTTGGCAATTGCCCACTTGTTATGTCGGTAGAGATTAAGTAACTCCAGGGTATCATCCTTGATCACTGCAGGCGGCGCGTGGGCAAAAGGGGTGGCAGGAAGTGGGATAAAGCGGTGCAGGCGCGTGCGGATTTCATTGCAGAGAATCTGCTGGAGCAGCTGAAAGGTAGCGCGCCGGTCAGGCTTTTCCTCCCCGGGCAATCCGCAGATTATATCAAGTAAAACACCCATGCCTTCAGCGCGGATGATATCAACGGCGTTGAGGGCATCGCGTACTGTGTGGTCTCGTTGAACGGACCTGAGCACGCGATCACTGCCGGACTGCAGCCCGATGGTAATGTACATATTGTTAATCAGCGGTTTAATTTCCCGAATGAGCTCGCGTGTAACGTATTCTGGACGCACCTCGCTAGGGAAGACGCCGAAGTTGATGCGTGGGGCTGAGGGAGATTTTTTGATAGCCTCAAGCATAGCGACAATGGCGCGCACGTTGATTTCTCCTCTCCGGCTCGCGCCGTAGGCCAGCGCGTTGGGCGAAAGAAATGTTAGGAAGTTCGGATAATGCGGGAGTTGAGCGAGCACGTCGGCCTGGCTGCGATGGCGCATGGTAGACCCGTGGAGATGGGGTGTATAGCAATAGCGGCAGCGAAAGAAGCAGCCGCGGCTGAGCTCAATAGGAGCAATGATTCTGGGCGTGTGCGATGCGGTGTGCGACATATCCAGAGAGATAGGCGGCGGCGCAGGATTGCACACGACGCGTTCGTCGGAGAGAAAAGCGATTCCCGGGGTTTTAAGATGGTCGCGCTGCTCAAGGCATGCTTTGACGAAGGAGGGGAAAGATAGTTCAGCCTCGCCGAAAAAGATAATATCCGCGCCCATGCTGAGCACGCCTGGAATGTCTGCGCTAGGGTGTGGCCCACCTGCAACCAGGAGATCCTGAGGCCGCTTTTCTGTACGAAGACTCCTGAGGAGCTCGGCAACACGCACCTTTTGCGTGGTCATGAATGACAGAGAAAGAATAATTGTTGGCGCTTCACTTTTTGCGAGTTGGTAAGCTCTGACAGCAGCGTTAAAATCAGTTGAATACAGCGCCAGCTGTACGTCCAGCGTCTCGCGTTCCAGCGCACAGCTCAACGCAGCGATGCTGCCCTTGTTCGCCGGCTCGTAGCAGAATATCAGCGCAAGTTTCGCAGTTTTCACGAAGCTGGCTTTTTCCTCCTTAGGATTTTCTCGTTTATGGGCCAGTTGTGCGAGGATTGACAAGGGTTTTTTCGTCTGGGCCGGAGATTCTATTTGACGAGTGGTGCGCACCCCCTATAATTGTTAGTAAATGCGCAGGCGTCTCAATTCGCGTCTGTTCTGCTATCATTTGCCATGCGAGGTGAGCCATGATTCTTCGAAGCCGTGCACCGATTCGACTGGATTTCGCTGGAGGCTGGACTGATGTGCCGCCATTTTCAGAAAAAGAGGGAGGGGCAATTGTAAATGCAACTATTAATCGCTACACGTATGCAACGCTCATTCCGCATGAAGGTTCCGGGATCAAGATCATTTCTGCTGATTTCGACACCTTTGTGGAGGCTGACGATTTTCGTAAACTTGAATACGACGGGAATCTGGATCTGATCAAAGCGGCAATAAAGGTGCTGGAGATTGACCAGGGATTGGATCTGCACGTGCGTTGCGACGCTCCGCCCGGGTCAGGCACTGGATCGTCGGCCTCGATTGGCGTTGCTCTGATTGGACTGCTCAATACGCTGCAAAAGGAAAAGCTGAGTCCGCACGAAATTGCAAAGCTAGCACGCAACCTGGAGTATCGAGAGCTGCATATTGCAGGCGGTAAGCAGGATCAATATGCTTCTGCGCTGGGGGGGATCATTTATTTAGAGTTTGAAGACCCCTCGGTGAGCAATAGCCGACTCAATGTGCCACCGCACGTGATAGCTGAGCTCGAGAAGCATTGCATTTTGTGCTATACTGGCAAATCACGCCTCTCAGGTGACATCATCAAAATCGTGATGGATGCCTACATTCGTGGGGAGAAGCGTACGACAGAGGCGCTGCGCAATCTTAAGCGGATTGCGATGGAGATGAAGACAGCGTTGGTGTGTGGCGATCTGAAGCAATTCGCCGCACTCCTCAAAGAAAACTGGGAAAATCAGAAGCAGCTGGATAAATCGGTCACTAACCCGCAGATAGATCATCTCTTTGAGGTGGCGTATGCAAACGGTGCCATAGGAGGAAAGGCGCTCGGGGCAGGTGGGGGTGGGTGCTTGCTTTTCTATTGCGCGGATAATCAGGAACACATCACGCGCAGGGCATTGCTCGACGAAGGTGTCCAGATCATTGATTTCAACCTTGAATTTCAGGGTCTGCAGACCTGGGTAGTGTCGGACCAGTGCCAGTAATGCCTCCGCTGTCCATCGTCGCGCAGATCGCGTCGGGACAAGAGGAAAAATCGTATACTTCCTGAATGAGGAGAACGTGATATGAGAAAGCGGATTCGGAACAGTATCGGAATCTGGGGATTCGGCCCTACGGCAACACGGTTCGTGCCCGGTGGTTACCACCCTGAGGTGGCGCGAGAGGACATGGTTACTAGGACGAAACGAGTGGTTGGGGGGCTTGGCGACTACTTTGATGGATATGAGTATCACTACCCAGGCGAAATCAATGAAGAGAATTTCGATGCAGTCATGGATGCGCTGGGAGGTAAGGATCTGTACTGCGTGCCTGTGGGATTTCATTGCATGGCCGAATTTCACCACGGCTCGTTTGTTAATCCAGATTCTAAGAAGCGACGGCTGGCTGTACGATTGGCCAAGCAGGCAGTGGATATTGCAAAGGCAGCGAAGGGGAATCTGATTATCTGGCCCGGCGCGGAGGGTTATAACTATCCGTTTCAGGTAAACTATGCGCAGCTCTGGGAGTTTTTCATAGATACGGTTGCTGAGGTTGTGGACTACGCCGCACAACACAAGGTAGCCGTGTTTCTTGAACATAAGAACAGCGAACCAGCCATGAAGATTCTGATGCGCAATATCGGCATGACAATATTTACAATTCAGAAGATTGCAGCCAAGGGAGTGGACGTCTCGCGGCTGAAGATCAATATGGACTGGCAGCACCTGATTATGAATGGCGAGCCGCTGGCTGAGTATGCTGCATTGCTAATGAAAGAAAACCTGCTGGGTCATCATCACGCCAATAGCGGCTGGGGTGTGTTTGATGACGATAACATGACCGGGGCGCTGAATTTTATGGAGACGCTGGCGATTGCTAAAGGGCTCCAGCGCGGTGGCTACGGTAGTCGCGGAGAGCGCATCGGATTTGACCTGTTTCCCTACACTGAGGACCCGATTCAAGCGGCGATCCAGAGCGTGACGCAATGGGAGTTCATTTGCGATCTTGCAGCAGCGATTGACGACCGGGCCCTCGCCGAAGCACAGCGTACGAAGGATGCGATTGGCTGCTACCGGGAGGTGTACAAGGCACTTGGCCTGAACAAGAATAAAATTCAATCGTATTTTTCCGCGGGAGGTCAGGGAAAGTAAAAAGGCGAAAGACTCCTTTTTGTCAGCCATGAAGTGCCTTCGCTTGGGTGCCTATCCACCGACAAAGACGCTTTGTGGCGAACGATTTCGTTAAGGCAGCTGTACATGAGAGCAGCTGCCTTTTTTCTTTATTTTTATGGCAGGAGATGTATAAGCGGCATGTTCTGTATCGAATCATGATTTCTATTTCTGGAATTCGGCAGCAGCAGTGGAATCGTTCAAAGAAACAAAGATAACGATCTACATAGCGCTTGTTACGATTTGTCTACTGGGGCTGGCCCTGCGGTTGCTAGGGCTGGAGTCGGAGGACTACTGGTATGACGAGCTCTTCAGCTATTATACGGCGAACCAAAGTTTTGGTGCGATGTGGCATACGATTGTCAACGACGTCCACCCACCGCTGTTTTATTTGCTCTTTCATTACTGGCTGAAGATATTCGGGCAGGTTGTGAGTCTGCGGCTGTTTGTTGCAGTCTGGGGTGTGCTTACTATTCCATTGGTCTACCTGGTGGGCAAAAAGGCCATCAGGAGTGAAGTTGGTCTTCTGGCAGCCTTCCTTCTGGCAATCTCTCCCTTCCACGTCAAATACTCGCAAGATCTACGCATGTATACAATGTATCCCTTTTTTCTGACGCTTGCAATGCTGGCATTGATTTGCGCTCTTCGATATAAGAAGTGGCGGTTCTGGGTATTTCTCGCCGTAGCTAATGCGCTTATGTTTTATACGCACTACCATACGGTATTCCAGATCTTCGCACAAGCGGTTTTCGTCGCAGCATATTTGCTGAAGAAGGCTGAGGGACGTATTACGAGGCGTGCTATTGGTAGCTATGCCCTGATGGCAGTGCTGATCGCTCCGTGGGTTCGTGTGATTTTGCATCAGTGGCAGGTAAAGCAGGTGGCCTATGCGTGGGTGCCAAAGCCAGCGTTGTCTGACCTGTTCCATACATTCTTCATTGCATACCTTTACGGGCTCGAAGTGCTTTATATTCACAAGGTATTCATGTGGGGATTTGGCATTGGGCTGCTCGGATTCCTTGTCATCAACGCTGTGCGACGAAGAAGTAGAGAGCGACGCGATTTCCTGTTCCTCATTTTTGTGTCAGCGGTTGTTATTCCTATTGGAGTGACCTATCTTCTCTCCTTTACGCAATTTCGTTTCTTTTTCTTGTGGCGTTACATTATTCTGAGCCTCATTCCTTTCCTGCTCCTACTAGCATGCTTGCTTGCAAAGGTGCGCCCTCAGCTACTGAGATTTATGCTGATTGCCGCAGTCGCTGTGAGCGGAATTCTCTGTTCCCTCAAAGCAGATATGCTGATAGTTAAACCACGCTGGAAGACTCTGGTTGAGGGATTTGAACGTGTGGCAACGCGCGAAGATCGCGTGTATGCATACCCGCACGAGTTGCTGGGTATCTGTTACGACTATTATGCAAAGAAAGGAATTGCGCTGGAGAATTTTCGCGATTGGCTGGATACGGAGAATGAAGTACCTGAGCGCTTTTATCTCATCCTTGATCCCAAGCAGGAGCGCGAGGGTGTTAATCCATTCTTGCTGCCTGTATTGCGGCGTTACGCAACGGTTGAGACATTATATGATGACCGTTGGCACATCTTGCTTTTGCGCGTTTCCGATATAGACACTGAAGCAATCAGGGAATGGTATGGCTCGCGTGAGTGGATGGGACGTGAAGAACTCATAGGCCGTGATCTCGTTGAGATCTACGATGCCAGCTGGGGCGTACTTGATAGTAATGCGGAATTTAGCTTCAAAGAAGTTTCCGGCGACTTTTCTTATATGCGGTGGACTAGCAGTGAAGAGGTGACATTGCAAATGGCCGGTCCCTTTGAAGAAGGGTTTTATTGGATTTTGTTGAGACTAATGCAGGGCTATTCGGAAAAGATCAAAGATTGGGAATACACGGTGTGCCTTAACGAAGAGACACGAACGATTACGCAGGAGAATTACAGCGGATACACCGGATTCTACCTGTTCGGATCGCCACGCCTTGACGTGCTTCGGGTTAGTATCCATTCGCCGCTGTTTAATCCGGTCGAGATGGAACTGAGCGACGACAATCGTATCCTGGGTCTCCAGTTCCACTGGCTTGCGATCCTGCGCGTGAACCCGGAAATGGTGCCTGAAGATCAACACTTTAAGATTCTGGACATCGGAAGTCTGGATGAAGCTGCGGAGCAGCTGATCGGATGGCATACAAAAGAACGTGCTGAGGATTTTGATTTCCGCTGGACGAGTGAGAGGGCACAGATAGAGTTTTTGCTGCCTCCGGCGGTGGGTGAGAAGCTGAATGAGCTGAAGGTCAAGGCTTTGCGTGGAGGGCCGGACGACATTGCGCCGCCGTTTGCCAGTGTCTATCTCAACGGCCAGATTCTCGGCAAGCGTCGCATTGCTAATACGTCTCAGGTTTATGCGTTTCCGCTCGCTCAGGGCGATTGCCAGACATCGAACATACTGACGATTGAATCTAGCACGTGGAATCCGAAAGAACGTGGCCTCTCTTCAGATGACCGGAATCTTGGCATCATTGTTGACTGGATAATGCTGGACTGACTCGCGGGCTTTCGCGGCCCATTGTTCGGTAGACAAAGTGGACAAAGAAAAAAAGTAGGGGCTCATCCGCCGCGGCGGATGAGCCCCTACTTCTATGGAATTCAATACCATGCGCCGTTCAAGGGCGAGGCAGGCGCTGCGAAACGGGAAGCAGGACGAAAGGCTTGTGCGGCTCGGTCTGATACCAGTAGGCCACGCTGCTCCAATCATCAGCGCGGTTGTTATCGTGGCCATGTTCAATAGTAACGCGAATTGACTTTCTGAATGTTATCGGGCTTTCAAGATGAAAGCGATAAACAGTCCACTTCCCACTCCAATCCTGCGTGTTGCCTGCCAATGACACGCCGTGAAAAAGACCGCCATACTGGCCTGATGGAAATCCCCATGCAGCGCAGAAGTAGTCCTCAGTGCCTGTGCCATGCAGGCTCGGTGGAAAGGGCTCGCCGTCAATAAAGATCATGTCGTCACCTTCGCCAAACCAGGTGTGTATGGCGTTCCACATCATCACGTTCTGGATGCTGACGACACAGCCAACGTAGTGGCCCTTGCCTTCGGCTTCCAGGAGCACAAAGTTGTCTTTTCCTGTGAGATTTTTCTTATCTTCATTCAGCTGCTGAGGAGTGAGGTCGAAGCTATAGTAACCTTGGGTTGGGTTTTCACGATTCCAGCAAGCGTGGAAGTAGGCAAGCTCGTACGAGAGAGATGCGTGCAGCTCATAATCAACGTAGTAGTAGAAGCTTGCAAGAGGCTCGCTCGATTCATTGGTCACTTCAAGACGGGCGTGCTTTTTAAATGGCATAGGGAAGAAGCAGTTCATAGCAGCCTTGTTGTTATCCAGCGCCCGACCGCCAGTAACCATATTCAGAGGTAATGATTGAAAATGACTGACTCGGGCGTGACCAACGCCAAAAAAGTCTCCGATTGGACACTCGACGCTTGGCTTTTTCTCATGATCCCAGAACGCCCGGAGCACGGTAGTACGCGGATATAGAGGATCCTTGGAATGAATGGTAACCCAGAGATGTTTGATACAACCGGGGCCAGCGATGTCGGCAATGGTGGCCGTTTGTCCTGGTTCGATGGTAATGAAATCACGATTTGCCCCTGTGTGGTCGTAGCTCGAGATGCGCTTACTCTGGTAAGACTTGAGGCTGAGCAAAGGCTCGAGCAGGTATTGGCCAAATTGTGTAGTCATGGTTCGTCACTCCTTTTGCGGATCGCATTCGGTTATGCTATTTGATACACTTTTGTGCCAGCGTTGTGGAAGATTTGCAAGGGGATTTTTTGAGCGAGTACTCGATGTGTGCAGAAGCCCCTGGCTGTTTGGGCCTTAGGCTAATGAAGCTGAATGGCCCAGTGCAGCGAGAAGTTTTTTGAGCAGAGGAGTGTCTGGCGGCGCAGCGAAGCAGATCTCGTGATGACGCAAAGAAACAGGTTGGGCTGGCGGTGCGCTCGCCCTGAAGCTAAGGCGAACTGTTCCCTCTGGAGCAACGATGTGATATTCCGTTTGTGAATCAGAATCCGTGTGGGGTAGCGGGACGTTTTTCCCGGTGAGATTGTAAAGCAGAACAATTTCACCGATAGAGAAATGGTAAAGCCCCTCGGCGGTCTTTTTCACCAGATTTTCATAGAAGGTAGCGTCCAGTTTATCCGGCGTGCGCGAGTAGGCTTCAATTGAAGGAGCACGTGCAGGAAGTGGCTGCTGCGCATCCAGAAGCACTTGCGGAAGTCCAATTTGCTGAACCCGTTGCGAGAGTGCCTGAAGATCACTCATCTCCTGGCCATTTGTGGCATCGGTACTGTCGGCAAGATATAGCAGAGTTGTGGGGGGATCGGTTGTGGCCTCGTTACAATATGCCAGCAGCTCATGGGCAGAATCATCCATCACGATATTCATGCCTGACTTGGCAATTGCATGCATATTATGAAAGCCGAACGGCATGACATGGACACATTTTTGCTCACGGGCAATCTCGCTGTGGGCAAAGGTCTTGGAAGTAATGAGGGCGAGCTCCGGCGGATGTGGGCTTTGCGGAGTGTCTGCCTCACGCAGAGCAGCGAGGAAAGGCGTAACTTTGGCAAACAAATCATCGGGGTCGTAAATGATGGGATTCGTGTCGTTGTATAGTCCCTGCTTCTTGACATTATAATTCCAGATTGCGATGCCGGCCAGGAGGCCGGCGTTTTCGCATGCAGTGGAGACGGCATAGAATTGATTTGCCAGCGCATCAGCGATGTTTGCCTTATCCGGGCTATCCTGGCCGAGGCCCCAGCTGTTACCCGTTGTCCAGAGCCAGTATTGGCGCTGGTGCTTATGGGAGAGGTAGGCGAGCTGGCGCAGAAAGAGAATGAGCATAGTGACGTCTTCTTCGGCAATCGGATGCGAGGGAGCACCGTCCCGCGGATAGACGTCAAAGCAGGGTTGGAAATAGGCCGGAGTTGCAGCGAAGAGCTGCGTGACAGCTGGCATGATGTTTTCCTCACGACCGTGATGGCCGCAGAACGACATGGTTGAAGGCAGATCCGGGCAGACCTGATGCCAGACCTCGGCGCTCCACCGCGCATACTCAACAATGTAGTTCGATTGAAACTCGCCCAGGGCGAGTTTCGCCTCAAGAGAGCCGGTGAGAGCCTGTTGAAAGCTAAGCCCGGTCTTCTCGCGAAAAGCCAGTTCAGCGTATTGGGAGTAGTCGCCACCAAAGGGCTCATCTGCGAGGTTTATCATGACAATGATGTCGGCGTAGGGGAGAGCAAAATTCTCCGCCACCCACTGGTAGTAGCGCTGAATGTCCTTCTGGTAGGCTGGTGCGTAAAAACAAGCTGAAACGCCACCCCAGTTGATGATTTCACCGCTGACCGTACGGCGCAGCTCTTGCGGGTGAGCTGCATTCCACGGCTCGCCCATTTGAATCTGGTAGCCGATGGGGAATACGACCGGCATCTGGTGGCGTCGGCACACGTCAAGCAAACGGCGCTGAGCATCGGCAATTGCGCGCGCATCGCTGTGACGCGGATCATTGGCGTTGGTCAGGGCTTCGTACACTGCATAGGAGAGTGCAGGCTCGACCTTGTGAATATCTACCTCGCCAGGGTTGTTATGTCCGATCCAGAGGAAATTTGCGCCGTGCTGCTGATGGCGCTTCACGTGGAAGGCCATTTCATCTGACGTCATTTCGGGATAGGCATCGAAAGCCCAACCAGTAAGTTTTAGGGGATGGAATTTCATTGATTCACTTGTCTTCTTTGTAGGGGCAATTGCGCCGAAGGCGCATCCGCCAGGGCGGACATGAATTGCCCTTACACGGTTAATTACAGCTGGTCGAGGAACCGCTTCTGAAAATCGCGAGCTGCCTTACGGAGCAGCGTTGCTGGATCGGCATTCCTGTCAGTCAAGACTGCCTGGACTGCTATGGACAGGAATTCGTCGTAGAGCTGCTGCGCGAAGTAAGACGGTTCACTGTGCAAATGCTTTGAGGCTTCCCGCATGAGCTCGGGCATGGCTGGTACAGTGCGATATTTATCAACAATTATGTCAATCTTGCTCTGATACTCCTCGCTGAAAACGGGGAGCACCGGATGGCCGACAATGCGACCTTGTTCGGCCTGGGTGCGGCATTTCAGTTCGATGGTATCCAGCTCATAGTCGAAGACGATGAGATTAAAGGCCATCTGGGCTTTCTCTGGTGCGATGTTTGGATTGATGATAGAGTAAGCGCCGCCCATCTGGTTTGCACGTCCTGCGGGTCCGGCAGGAAGCAAGGCAATGCCAATGTTCTCAATTGGATAGCCGAGTTTTTCGACCAGATACATAAGATATTCGGGTGTGAACAGGGCCATAGCGATGCGTTCTGCGGCGAATTGCTCAAAAAGGTCATCATTGCTGGCAAGAAGATCTTGCTGCAGCACATCGTATTTCCATCTAAGGTCTTTAACAAATTGTAAAGCAGCGATTGCCTCGGGGGAATCGAATACCGCAGTCCACTTTCCGTTGATTTCTTGCTCGAAGTCGCCACCAGCTTGCCAGACCCAGTTCAGGAAATGCCACCCTGCACCACCGGTCTGGCCCAGAATTCCAAATCCCGCCACCCCTTTTTCGCGGTTCGTGAGTTTTTGGGCATCCGCCAGAAACTCCTCCCACGTATCCGGTGGTTTGGGATTCCCGTGTTGGTCAACGATGCCGGCGTCGCGGAACATCTGTTTATTGTAGAAAAGATTCATCACGTAGCAGCCGAGGACTCCGCCAACAGGCAGGCCGTAAATGCGGCCCTCCCGCGTTAATGGCTCGAGGACTTTTTTGTTCAGGTATTTGTACTTGTCCCAGTTCTTCACGTACTCGGTGATGTCAAGGGCCAGTCCTTTTTCAATGACTATTGCGCACTCAGTGGCGAAGAGGCCGACAACGTCGGTGCAAGTGCCGCCAGCCATTCTGGTAAGGAACGTTTCCGGGCTGAATTGCCAGGTGCTGAATTCAATCGTGGCATTGGGGTAGTGCGATTGGAAGAGCGCATTGACACGTCCTTGTTCTTCAAGGCGGTTTTCATCGCCCTCCTGTGCGCCGTTATTAACACTGATCACTATTTGGCGAGGCTTGGCTGCTTTTTCTTCTGGTGCCTGTGGGCTGTCTTCCGAACGGGTACCACAGGCGAGAAATAGGGTTATCGCAGCGAAAGCAGCCATCCCAGCGATCTTGATGATGCAATTACGGAACATCGGATTGATTCCTTTCCCTCTGATTGTACCGTCTTGAAGCAGCGACGTTTGGCAATACGGTCGGAAGCATACCAGGCAATGTTGGCCTGTGACCTGCCAGTAATCTCGGCAGCGCTAAAGGCCAACCATGAAAATGGCTGTTGACTTTCCTGACAAGATGAAAGTAGTAGCTATACCAGTTAGCATACTGGTATTTTTGTTCGCAAGCACTTTTTCTCTCCTCCTGTTTGGGACTGCGTGTGGAAAGCATTGTGCAAGGAGCACGGTCATACAGGCAGCAATGAAGGAGTTCCACATATTCCCTGATCCGTGAGGAGTTATCAGCAGGCTCTCGCGCGCGGACGAAAGAAGGACTGAGAGTTGATGAGGCTTTCATCCCTCCTAAGAAGGATTCAAGAATTCTATCATGCGCGGCTTATAGGGCTAATTTTTCTTCTGCCCGCAGTGCTGTGCTTTGCGTTTTTCAGCTGGCGCCCGGTTCTCTGGTCTTTCTGGATTTCATTTCATCGCTATGATTTCGCAATGAAGGAGAAGGCAACCTTTATCGGTTGGGAAAATTATCGCGTCCTGCTGGCGGATCAGTATTTTTACCAGTCGTGGTTCAACGTAGTCCTCTATGTCGTGCTTGGCCTCCTGATCGGCTACCTTCTTCCTGTCGTGCTGGCTATTGCGGTGAACGAGATGCGGCATCTGAAGGGATATTTGCGGCTGGGATTATTCCTGCCCGCAATGCTGCCGCTGGTTGTGGTCGCAATAATGTGGAAATACCTGTATACTCCCAGCGAGGGCCTCTTTGATTCAATTGTCAAGCTGCTCGGGTTCGAGCCAGTCCGGTGGCTTCAGAACGGTAAGACCGCGATCTTGAGTCTTGTGATTATGTCAACATGGAAGAATGCAGGATGGACGATGATTGTATATCTGGCGGGGTTGCAAGGGGTGCCTCCCCAGCTCTACGAAGCAGCGGAGATTGACGGGGCGAACCTCTGGCAGCGGATCAGGCACGTAACGATTCCGCAACTCTTGCCCCTTATGCTGATTATGCTCATTCTCCAGATTATCGGCACGTTTCAGATTTTTACCGAGCCATTCATCATGACTGAAGGCGGGCCGGCTAATAAGACCCTGACTGTGCTGATGCGCATTTACCATTATGCATTCCGCTTCTTTGATTATGGTGTGGCAACAGCAATGGGTCTGACGCTGTTTGTCGTGCTGGTCAGTCTCAGCATCATCTGGTTTGTGATTGTCAAAAGGATGGGGAGATCAACATAAGATGCCAAAACGGCTCAGACGGCAGGCAACAGTGACGCAAGGACGGACGCTGATTTCCCAGGCGGATTTGGCGAAGCCTCTTGTCAAGGTATTCTACTGGGGAGTGTTTGCCATTCTTTTTTTCGGTACGCTCACGACCTTTTTGCCGCTGGTGTGGGGCTTTATGGGTGCTCTCAAGACGCCCCGGGAAATCTTTGCCTTTCCGCCGACTCTGTTTCCTCGGCCTGCTTTGAATCCGTTCAAATGGCAATGGTTGAATTACATAGAAGCAGGGAAGTTGATCAATTATGGGAGATGTTTTTTCAACACGTTTGTCCTGGCCATCGGGGTATGGTTTTTCCAGCTCGCACCGGCAGCCATGGCTGGATATGCAATATCTAAGTTGCGGATTCCGTTGGTGCGTGTGATTACCATGCTCTTTTTTGCCAGCCTGATGGTGCCCTTTCAGGCAATTCTCATTCCTTTGTATTTAACTGTAAAGAATGTACCGATATTCCACATTAATTTGATGTCGAGAGCATTAGGCGGGGGGTTTCTGGCGATAATGCTGCCCGCGGGTGTGAATGCATTTAATATCTTTGTGTTCCGGACATTCTTTGACCAGATTCCAACTGACCTAATCGAAGCCGCGCGAATTGACGGCGCCAGTGAGTGGCGCATATTTCTCTATATTGTCGTTCCGCTATCGCAGTCAATCATAGCGGTGCTGACTATCTTTTCATTTGTCACCACCTGGAATGACTTCATGTGGCCGTTCATCGTGCTGAATTACGAAGAATTCTTTACGATCATGGTGAAGCTCTATTACTTTCACCTGCTGGCTGAAATTCCCAAGAATATCGAGTTAGCGTCGTTGATGCTCTCAACAATTCCGCCGATGTTGGTGTTTTTGATTTTCCAGCGGCGGATTATGCAGGGCATTGCGTTATCGGGGCTGAAGTTTTAGGGCACCAACAAAATGGATACTTAATAATACCTCCAGGGCTTAGATATTTGGGGATTTTAATGAGGAGGTGGCACAGGCATCACGCCGCAGGCGCATTTTCAACCTGCCTGTGCAGGCGAAGCGGAGGACAATTGATGAGTTTCTGTCATTGGGCCATTAGAGCAAAGATTGGAGCGCTTTGCCTGGTTGTGATCAGTTCGTTAACTCACCTATCTGCGCAGTCTGGGGTGCGCTCTCCAGCTGGTTCCATCCAGAATTCTGAGA
>CAYVXD010000109.1:0-13860 GCA_964454265.1 uncultured Candidatus Sumerlaeota bacterium
ATCTCCGCGTCGCAATGCGGGATCTTTTTAATAAAATGGTGATGATTTATAGCAGGGGAGATCAAGGATAAGCCGGAGACGATACACAGCATCAGAACCCTTAATTTCGGGAGTCGAATCTTGCTTGAGAGGTAGGCGAGACCTACCCCAGACAATATCCCGAGCGGAATCGTGGAGCCACCGCAGAGCTTTGTAAGACCGCTCTGCAAGAGGAGTAGCAGTATGGCCACGAGAGAGAACCATACTACAAACAAGAGGCATGATTGGGGCTGGCCTTTCTCGATGTAGGCAAAGATCCCCATAAGTCCGAAGAACCACAATAAGCCAAAAGCTATGACCCAATTGTGCCCACCAAGCAGGCCGAGAGAAAGCTCTGCAAAGCTGCTCCATACTAGTTGCTTGGACATCCAGAGGTTATAGATTGACCACGGCACGATGCCCACGGCGAGGCAACCGAGTATGCCAGCCCGGCGCAGGATCATCCGTCTTGGAGCACGCAGGATATAGGAAAGCAAGGTGGCAAATGCGTATGCAACGAAGAGGGTTATGGGTTCGTAGGGACGCGTTGCACTTAAGGCAAATGACGCGCCGACAAGAATCAGGATTCCGCGAGATGAAAGGTCTCGCTCAGGTTTCTCGAAAGTGACTATGAAATAGACTAGCACAGCCAGAAGAGTAAGCGAGACGGCGTGATAAGGGTAGATGGTGAACGCTGCCAGAGGATAAAGGTCGTAATAGAGGAGGTCGGGGCCAACCCCACCAGATTGGCGAAGGATGCCTGATAGGCCTGCTTTTTTTAGCGCAACGAGCAGCCAGGAAAGGCCACCGCCGGACACAACGAGGATGGTGGTGGCTGAAGTGATGGCATTGCTGAAACCCAACCTACGGCATATACCTACCGTGCAGAGAATGAACACAGGAATTGAGAACAGTCCAATAATGTTGAACAGGAGCACTGGGCTGAGGGAACACCAATCTGCGGCGCGCCCGAGAAGAAGGAAAAATGGGGTAAGCAGCAAGCTGGCGTGCGGGGTAGTGGTGTAGAGGTTTGAAAATGGGTAAATGCCATGTGATGCCTGTTGGGCCCACGCAAGGTACGTCAGGTTGTCCGTAGCGTTGTGGGTGATGCCCAACACGTTGCCGTGAGGAGTGCGAGCCGCTGAATAGTCTGGCTGCCATCCAGCGAGGAAGGTGTGAAAAACTACGTTTGTGAGAAGGCAAATACAGATCAGCACAAACACGACTTTGTGCATTATTAGCTCCGAACGGTGGAATTCCGCCGCGCGTATGCGTCGGCTCGAATGCATGGTTATGCTGTAATTCCTTGCTATCCATCCCAGGAATAAACGCTGGCAACTTTACCATCCTCGTCTAACTCAAGCGTTATTCCCTGCCAAATGGCAAGCATTATCAATGCCTCTTTCTTAGGTTTCATGATGAGAATAGTCTTGTCTTCTTCCCGTCTGATCTCACTATAACCTTTAATCCTTCCAATAGCTTCTTTCTCAGTCACACCTGGCTTGATGTGTTCAATCTGTTTTCGGAAATCCCATGGAGACATTTCATAGCAGCGCGCAAGATCCCATCTCAGAAACTGGAATCCCGATATCGTAAGAGCGATTATACAAATGACACCCACAAGAAGGATATTAAATCGATCCCCCACTAAACACTTGAACTCGAGTGTCATCGTTTGTTCCTCAATTCTCCCCATGATGTAGAGCATAAATACGGGTTATATAGTTTCTGCATAACACCCCTGTTCCTGAGTAGCGCACATAGAGTTGATGGGACTACGGACTTCTTTTCCACCATAGTTCAAAACATGAGTATAACTCATAGTGGTTCAAGCATCCTCATCTAAATATCCTAATCCCATATGTGTTATCAACTTTTTTCTTCTTTGCCACTCTAGGCGAGAGCATCAAAAAGTGGACCTTTTGCTCCATACCTGTTTCGATCCGGATGGTCATGTGTCTGCCAACGATGTCGGAGATCTTAAGCCGCGTGATTTTGCCTTGGAATGTGCGGCAAAAAGCTGGTGGGAGGGGTCCTGTTTCGGTTCCGCCGGAAGGAGATTAGTCGATATGAAAAGATCATGCAGACTGTATTCTAACTATCCGGGCAGATGGCGTTCTGTTTTAACGGAGGGGAGGCGTTCCAGAATCCCCGTGATAACGCCCACCGCAGATTCATAATCCTTGTGTTCCATTAAATCATTGTGAAACACCATGAGGCGTCGCTCGTTAAACTGAATCGAGAAGCGCGGCGAGTTGAGAAGGAATTGTATGACATCACTGTTGAGCGTCTTTTCAGCCCATTCCTTGTCTGCTGCCCTGACGATGAAATCACTGCTGAATTCAGCGGAATCAAAACGGATTTCTTGAAAGCCAAACTCTCGGGCAAGTTGCCAGGATTTCCGGTCGGCCAGGATAAGCAACGGTTTCAACGGGATTTCACTTTCGAGAATAACAGCGGAGAAATAATGGTGATGGTCCCTTTTTCCGAACCTGATACTATAATGATAGTCGAAAGCCAGGACAGGCCACCCATCCCATTTGCCTTCCAGGAGATTGAAGGCCCAGTGGTTCCTCCCTTGTCTCAAGCATATGAATTCGCTGTAGCGTTGTGGTATGTTCCTATCATCTTTGTGCAGAAAGCGGAGCCCTTGCAGCTTGGCAACCGCCATGACAGTCTTTAGCCGCCTCGAACCCCTAAGCCAGGTGGAGATAAGCGCTATCGCAAAGAGGATCAAACCCAAAATCAGGAAGTTCAGGCCGCCACCCGAAATAATCACGTACACTGTCAATACTAACATTAACAGAAAGAGGATAACAAAAACATAGCCAAGCAGTGTTTTCATATCATGGGCTCCGTTTTTCACATAAAGGTCAGCACTGCTATGTTCTATCTTAACGTGAAAGCTCAGCGGTGCGGTTTACCGCTTCAGCTGCAGCGAATAGTTGGATAATTTTTATTCTGCTTCTTTTCCGACACGCTTTCGGAGATCGTAAGCCATCACGTAGTTCTTGTCATACTGGTCCATCCACGAGGAATCAGAGGCCAGGGTCTTGAATTTTTCGACATACCAATCTTCCCAAGGTGAATGATCCGATGGTCGCGTGGCGATTTCCTCTATTGCCTTACGCCGCGCGGCCGCCACCTCCGAAGATACTTGGGTCTCATTAGTGATATAGAACCCTCGTCTTTCCAGCGCTCCCTTTCCTTCGCGATGCAAGAGGCTAAAGATAACTATTAGTCGTTTTGATGGTCTTAGAACATATGAGGAGGACGCGCACTGAAAAGAAAGATGCACCGTTCAAGACCTGGCCCCAATACTTGTTACGGAACGGCTTTGAATTCTGCAAATCGCACACCGTGCGACAGAGAGCGATCCTTGAACGTCGTACGGTAGAATACCCCGCAGCTTCCTGTCGTGCGCAAATCGCTTTTCGCTGTATGGAACGGCTGATCGTCAAGTTCATAGGAGATGGTTTCGCTAGAACAGTGGATTGCAAATTTGTGCCAGCCATTTTTCTTCAGGTAAACGTAAGGTTTGGGATGGAAGTCATCAATTCCGCCGTTTCTTGTGTTTCCCGCACGAAGCCGGCCATCATCGGAATCATACGTCATGCAATAACACTCTCCGGACACGATTAAATTGTTTGTGTTGGGGGCATGGTCGTCATTGTCGCGGATGAAGATTCCGATACGATCCCAGCCCTGTGGTAGTTCTTCTGGGCGATACTCGCAGTAGATCATTGCCTCGACTTTATAGTCACTCCATGAGGAGTCGCCGAGCCAGGCGGTTTCGTATTCCTTGCTCGGTGTAAGCAGGCGTAATGTATTTGGCCTGGTTGTCGTGTTGTCCGCCTCCAAAGAACCGAATTTGACAAACCAGTTGAGCGAGAGTTTACCATCCCTAGCTTCTTCGATGAGCGGCAGCGACCATGAGAATTTGGGTTCGACGTGGATTTTGACAGCCATATCGAAGATTCCCGGGCCAGAAACCGCGGAATCGGGTAAACGACGACCCTGGGCGTCAAGGAGATTCCAGTACTCTTTGAATATGGTTGGCCTTGTCACCTGTGGAGTTTTTATTTTAAATACAAAGCGGGCAATGTCGCCCGGGGCAACCTTTTCGGCAAGCATGACACGCGATGGGGATATCCAGCTGTCGCTGACGTAAAAAGGGCTCTGACGTACGTTGCAGGCTGTAAATGATGGCTCGATTGCTTCCAGATAGGTTGGGTCGGGCCAGGGCTGATTGCCATTGTTCTTCACATCAAGCTGAGCTTCTGCGATTTCACCAGGCGCCATATAACTCGGCGCAGATATGGAAATAAGCTTTCCTGAGATTTGCGGTTCGCGAAATGGTTCTGGATGGATGAAGATGCCTCCGCGCCAATTAAACGCCTCCCAGTCTGTCACAAGGTGTGGCCCGCCGAGTCTGTAACCAGATGCTTTTCGCGATGGATCATGCACTATCCATTTTCCGTCATCGGTATAACCTATAATCAGTACGAAGTGTCCATACCTCCCAAGGTCGCAGCCAGTGATCACAGGATGCCCTGCGTCCAGCTCTTTCTTGAGCGTGTCCGCGTTCCAGCCGAGCTCGTACCAGCATGGAAGGGCATACAGATTGTAATCCCTTACGATCTCTGGAAGATTATATCGGTCGTATTGTGTTCGTTTGTGCAGTTGGAAAATAGTATTGGTTGTAAGCTCCACTTTGCCCTTGAAGTGAAGCGTCATCGCAAGACAGGTAGGAAGACAGGTCTGGTCATCGGGCTGTGGCAGGTATGGAACAGGCAGATCAACGCCTGCGCTTGAAGGGCGAAGAGTGAAAGCACAAAAGGCGATGCATAGGAGAAGATAATGCAAGCGATTGTTCATGGCTGACAATGCCTCCTCTGATTTTTAAAGTTTACCGATAGTTACATAATCATACTGTAGAGTTAGGAATTTGAGGTGGTCAATCTTTTTTCGCGATAATGTTCTGCCAAAATTAATCTTCGAACTAATTTCTGTATCGAGCTGCGCTACCGCATACCATTGAGGAAATGTTGTATTAAATTCTTAACTTGCTGTCAGAAGCACCTCGGGAGAGGTGCAAGGCAGGCAAAAAGAAAATGGAACAGAAGGCGCATGCCTAAACTAAGGATCAGATCTTGAAATTTTTGTTACTGGCTAGGGGCAATGCTCAAGGTTTGGCGTAGATCACGCGCTTGCCATTGATGCGGACGAGGTACGGTCTTGAAATTTGAAGTTCTGGCGGAAATTTCTATACCGCAGGTCTACAGGAAGACTCTATGGATGAGTGCTGATTGCTGACTTCTGATCGCTGCTTTGTCGCAATCTCCAGCTTCTAGAAGACGTGCAATATACCGCGGCAGCTCGAGTTCTATATACAGAAGACGCACACTTAAAACAAAAGTTCAAAATTCAACACCTGAGTCCCATTTAAAACTGGCCGTGGGGCTTACTCAACATACCCTTCGATCCTCTTTTGAGTACGGTAAATATCACCGGGGCTTATAGTTCCATTGGTGGGATCATAGATGTTTTGCCCGCCGTCGTAATCGGCATTCGGACCGAGTGAACCTATCTTCCATTCCCCATATGCAGGGTAGTAGAGGTTGCTGAATAAGGGATCCTGCCACCCCCCGGCGTTATAGTTTTCGTGGAGCCACATACAATTTTGCCAGAATATTCTGTCATGTTCGTCATCGAAGATATGCGCTGCAAAAACGTCTTTAATATTTTTACTCGAGATGTAGGCTATGGGGGTAGTAACATTATTCGGAATGAAAGAATATGCGGAGTTTCTGCTACCCGCGTATTGTTGCAAGACGACGGGGGAAGGCGGATATTTATTATGGTCCACACGGTAGGTTTCCACGGCAGTTGCCACAGATCGCGCATCGCTTTTGACGCGAGCTACTTTCGACCGTACTTGCGCCTCCAAAAAATTGGGAATAGCAATTGCAGCAAGAATCGCGATAATGGCAACTACAATCAACAACTCGATTAACGTAAAACCTTTTCTTTGCAAGTTCATTTTCACCCCTCTTTTCTTATTGAAAAGATTAAATTAATTCTTTTTATAAGCACTCTCCAAATTGCCAAAGCAAATTTCTGTGGAGCAAAGGGGTCAGGGCTTGAATCTTGAAATTCCAATTGAGGTTTCCTTTGCCGAAAAGAGAAAAGAAATCTCTCTGGCTGATTGGTGACTGCTTATTTTTCTGCCTATTCAACCACTTCCATAAGTCCAACATCGATATATTGTCCACCAGCAGACTGGTAGCAGTGCACGGCCAGAACATTGCGTCCAACCTTCAATGCCCCGCGCGCTTTCTTGTCCAGAGGAACCAGCTGATAACTAACCGTGTATCCAGGGCATTTCACGATAAGCTGACCATTAAGGTAGATCTCCGCATCCTCATCATGGTGAATGTTCAAATGCAGGTGGTCAAATTCAGTATCCTTAATCACGAAAGGGCGACGAAGCCATATGTCCGACGTTCTCCATTCGCTGCGGACCACGGTCCCGGGGGGTTCTTTTGTCCCAAATCCGCCGGCTCCTTTGTTCCATAAGGAGTCATCAAATCCAGGCAACTCCCAGCCCTCACCAGGATTGTCTGTCGTATATTTCCATTCCTGTCCGCTCTCCTGCGAGGTAGGAACCACTGTCTTGATAAGCAATGAACGTGGGAGTTGAAATCCTTTCCACTGCCGGTAAAGCGGAGTGACGTCTTCTCCTGCGGCAAGGGACATATATTTCACAATTTCAGCGTTGGTGAGATGGCGTCCCGGAGTGAAATCAATTTTGCCTTTGCGGCTGGCCTCCGCACATAAGTGAAAGAACCGCTTGAAAACATCGGGGCCGTATTTCAATCGAATCGCATATTGAACAGGTTCAGCATTGTCGAATTTGCTCGAAGGATTTTCCAATACCGCTCGCCCCTCTGCCGCGCATTGGCTATAGTAAGGATTGTCCTCTGGCTTGTCAAATCGGGGGAACAAGTGAGGCATCCAGTTAAAAGTAGTGAGCATCCGCACGGATGATTCATCAAACCACCAGGGAAAGTGGGCGCAATAAAACATGTGCGTCATCTCATGGCACCAGTTGCCCTGATCGGTTATCATACTGCTTTCCTTAAAATAGACACCCCACTGATTTTGATACGCTGTGGTCCCAGGATTGTCCCACAAGTGGTCTTCAATAACATGGATTTGGATAGGAGTTGGAGGAGCCCATCCCATGTAGTCCCGAAAGTGCTCGTAAATGCGGTCGAATTCCCTGAAGATTTTTTCGGGCGGAACCTCGAGCTCTGCATGAGCGGTCAGGTGTAAACGAAAGCGATTGGAAAGAGACGAGGCGATAATCGTTTTTAAAATTGATGGTGGCAAATTGCTTGCTGATCCCTCGTAGAAGATAAAGCAGTCGAGATTGGTTGTGGTATGGGGAACCGGGCTACGAATACGAAATTTGTGTTTCCCCTTTGAGAGAGGCGGCAATGGAACATGGGACGTTTCAAAAAGATCCCACCAGCCTGTGTCAGGGACGGTCAATAGGTATGGTTTTCCGTCATCAATGATCAACGCAAGATTGCGCGCGGGATTTGATGCTCCTGTAAAGTTGGTGTAATGACCGTGAGCGTACGAATATCGTACAGCCAATTTAAGGTTATCGCGCGGCTCGGTTAAGTTGATCGTCCAACTGACCTCGTCGCCAACATCACGTCCCCAGAAATCCGGCGTACGCTTGCCTCCCGAAGCCCAGATCGTTCTGCCAATTTGATTGCCGGCGGCACAGGTAATCGTGCAATCTTCCGCTTCGTAGATTTTTAGAATGCGACCATTACCGGCATGGCTGGTCGATACGTAGGAAATTGCGAAGAATAATATTAATAATCTAAAGAGGAACAAACGTTTATAAAGCATAGATTGTATCTCCTTTTAGTTATGCTATTAGCGGGCGGCAATTCCGCACGTGGCGCCGGAAACCGTGGACCCAACTGAGATCGGGTTGATATAGATCAGCTCGCCCTTTTCTACGTAATCCGCCGGAATGACATGGTAGCTGTTTATTTCCTCGGATTTTAATGCTCGACGAGTACCGGCCTTATCCCAATATGGGACAAGCATACCCTCCGGGATATTGGAAGGAATCGTCGTAATCAACCCGCTTTGATTGACGTACCCCTCGACCTGGAGCCTGGCGGATTTGTCCGGGGAACCGTTTGCTGCACCAGACACATCGGTTTTACCACCCTTTAAAGCCGAAACGCTCAGGAAAGTCAACGCTGTAATTTGAAAAATTTTTGGCTGCTTGTCAAATGAGTTAGCATTTCGTGAGAGAGATTATCCCTACGCACAAGGCGCATTTTCAACCTCACCTCGCCTGAGGCGGGTAAACCTCGCTCCTCTCCCCTCAGGGGAGAGGGAATACCAATGGATACTTATTAAAAGATTTTGAGCTGGACGTAAAGAGAAAAGATTGCCAATCTCAGAAGCTCACGTGCCAATTAGCGAAACGAAGACATTTTCGTAAGCAAGACCTTGAGACATGGGGCGCCGTACGCCGACGATAGGATTAATTGCGCTTGCTAAAAATACTGTAGTTTCTCAATGTGGCAATCATTATTTAGCAACTCATCTGCTAAAAAGCCTCATTTTTGTCCTTAAAAAGCAACTTTTTACTTATACTCCGCCTCTTTTGTTGAATGCTAATTACAAAATGCGGGATAAATTCAGAAAAGTGATTGACCATCGGACAATAAAGTGATATCCAGACCTAATTTATCAAAAGGAGGGCAAGTCGGTGGAAGCACCCTGGGTTACATTTCGACCGGAAATCAAGGTACTTGACTGCACCATTCGCGACGGTGGTTTGATCAACGACCATCAATTCGATGAGGAGTTCGTGCGCGCCGTCTATGAAACCTGCGTCGCGGCGGGAATCGACTATATGGAAATCGGTTACAAGAATTCAAAGCGCATGTTTCCTCCCGACAAGTTTGGTGCCTTTCGCCACTCGGACGAGGAAGACATTCGCCGCATCGTCGGCGACAACGATACGCCGCTCAAACTCTCCGCGATGGCCGATGCTGGCGGCAAAAGCGACTGGAAAACCCAAATACAGCCAAAAGAAGAAAGTGTCCTTGATATGATTCGCGTAGCCTGCTACGTGCACCAGATCCCCGAGGCCGTTGATATGATCAATCACGCCCACGAGATGGGCTACGACGTGAGCTGCAACATCATGGCGATCTCGGCCGCGCAGGACGCCGAGATTGACCAGGCCCTTGAAGTAATCGTGCAAACCCCGGCCTCAGTAGTTGTCGTCGTCGACAGCTTCGGTGCGCTTTACCACGAACAAGTCGCTCTTCTCGTCGAGAAATATCAGAAGGCTCTGGAAGGTACGGGAAGGGAAGTCGGCGTTCACATGCACAACAACCAGCAGCTCGCTTTTGCCAACACCATTGAAGGAATCGTCCGCGGCGCAAACCGTATCGACGCCACGATGGCGGGTGTGGGGCGCGGTGCCGGCAATTGCCCGATGGAACTGCTTTTAGGGTTTCTGCGCAACCCTAAGTTCAAAATACGGCCCGTCTGGAAGCTGCTTCAGGAGCATTTCGTCAAGCTGCGCGAAACGCTCGAATGGGGTCCTCTGGCGCCCTACAACGTCACCGGCCAACTCAATCAGCACCCGCGCACCGCGATAGCCTGGCGGGCTGGCGACCGCAAGGAAATGTGTCTGGAATTCTACGACAAAACCATTTCTGATATCTAATTCGTCGAGCGGTCAGCGAAGAATTTCATGTTGAAGGAGAGCGGCAATATACCTTCATCCTTAACATATTGTCGTTAGTCCCAGTATTTGCTTCGGCAAATCATGTATCCGGAGAGCCTGAGTTAGGCTCTCACTAGTTCGTCTCTTCGTCATTCTTGTAGGGGCGTTTTTTTTGCCCCTTTTTCGTGGTATCTGGGAGAATACAGGATGAGCGGAGCGAGCCGCTCCTATTCTTGGGTGTGTTTATCATACGATTACCAGCCAGCATTGTTAACTCCTCACGATACTCCCTTCAACAACGCACTTAAGAAACGCTTTGTTGAGAAAGGCTGCCCGGAGAGCAAGAGCTGGGCGCGGAACATCCCCGCCACCGCACGAACGATAAACCAGGCTGCGAACAACAACAGCACCACTCCCAGCAGCGGCTGCCAGAACGGCACCCCTCCCGAGGCCAGACGCGTCATCATGGCTACCGGCGCGGTCAGCGGGAACAGACTCAACCCGGTGGCGAGCGTTCCATGAGGATGTTCGATGATGATACCTATCAAAGTCATGGCCAACACCATCGGCCAGATAACCACAATGGTCGCCTGCGAGGCCTCCTTTACGTTCTGTACCGCCGCTCCTAATCCGGCCATCAGGCTCGCATAGACCGCGTAACCCAGCAGGAAAAATACAATTCCCCACACGAGCATAGAAGCTCGAAGTTCAAAACTCAAAGGGAGGTTGAGCGGCCTCCCACCCACGCATAGTAGCACGTAGCCAGTGCCGATCCACACCACTGCCTGGAGCAGACCGAGCATTCCCAGCCCGATAATCTTGCCGCGAAGCATCTGGCGGGGAGAGACCGACACCATAAGGACCTCCATCACCCGGTTCTTCTTTTCCCCCGCGATGCTATGGAGCAATAGGCCGGACGACATCAGAACCACCAGCACCGTGACCATTGCCGTTGTGTAAGGGATGGCGAATGGCACTTTTTCTTTCTCGTCGAGTTGTTGCCTTGCTGGAGTCAGCGGTTTCGTTACCACCGCCATCGGGTGCAAGAACCGCTGGATGCGCTCAGGGTCATTGTCCAGAAGGTTTGCGGTGAGTGTCCGTCGCATTACCCACGACTGTCCTTGTGAGGAGGCCCAGCTGTAGTTCGGATTGATATAGATGAGCTGACCGCTCTCGATGAAATCCGCAGGGATGATATAGTACGCTTCAATCTCCCCGGCACGCAACGCCTGGCTTGCGCTCACCTCACCAGCATATGCCACCAGGATACCCTCAGGAACGTCCTCATGAATTGCCTTAATCAAGCCACTCTGATCAATATATCCTTCCACCTGAAGTTCCGCAGCTTTCTGTTGGAAGTCTTCGGACTCCCCGGGCACCTTGGGTTTTCCTCCCCTGAACAGCACGAAGCCGAGGAGAATTAAAACCCACAGCAAGGGGATGCCAAAGACGCTGAACAGAAATGATTTGCGGGTAAGTGTGCGGATAACTTCGTGACGCAGTACCAGCAGCGTTTTATTCATGATTGCCTCGGGCAAAAATCTCAGCTAAATTCAGTCGCTTGCCGTAGCGAAGCATTCCCAGACGAAAGGTGCGTCCTGCAATCCAAATCGACCCGCAGGCGCTTAGAATCAGGATACTGACGGCCATAACAAGTTGCCATAGAGGCACCGGAATAAAGGTAATACGAAATATGAACGTGGGCAAGGCCGTGAGGGGGAAGAAGCTCAGGGCGAGTGCCAGAGGACCGTGCGGGTCCTCCACAATTGGCTTTACCAGCAACATTGTGATCATAAACGGGAGTATGAAGACCAGCATCATCTGCTGCGACTCCTCGGTCTCGGTGACCATCGTGCCAAACGCCGTCATCAGAGCTGCTACCATCACATAAGTAGGCACTGCAATGGCCAGCATGGTTATGATGATGTACGGATTCACGGTGACGGTCTGAAACGCCTCTATTCCCAGACCGTAGCCAGCAATAAGCACTCCCGTATAGGCAAACGCAGTCCAGACAAGGAGGAGGGTAAAGCTGAGCGCCACAGTGCCGAGCACCTTGCCACCCATCAACTGAATGGGCGAGATCGAGGTGACCATGATCTCCATGGTGCGGTTTTCCTTTTCTTCCGTCACTGCGCCCATCAGATAGCCCGAACTCATAAAGAGCAACATAATGAACGCAATACCGGTAAAGAGCGGCAAAAGGTTGCTGAAAAACGTCCGTTGCGAGAACTCACGACCGCCGCCAAGTCCCCCCTTCGGCCAGTGCACAATCAGGTGATAGTCGGCAACCGCCCGCCGGGCCATTTCCTTAGGCACCTCGCGTATTCTGTTGATCTGCATGAAATCCCAGAATTGACGTGTGACATTATGACCAGGCGGCTTGAGGTAGACCAATGCGACTTTGTTGCTCTCCAGATAGTCAGAGGCGATGACGTAATAGGCCTGGATTTCCACTGACTCTAACGCCTTACGCGCCTCTTCCTCGGTGTGAAAGGCAATCATGGGCACCAAATCTGCCACACCGGGGTCGTCCGGTGAACCGGCTCGTGGGGGTGCAGGAACCGGATTCTCAAGAAAGCCCGCATGATCCACGTAACCTACAGGTGCATCCTTGTTCTTCGTGGCGTTGAGGAGCCAAACTAATCCGACAATCAACATAATCGTCAGCGGCACACTGAGGAGTGTGGCGATGAAGCTCTTTCTGAAGACGTATCGGGCATATTCGTATTTAGCAACCAGCCAGAGCTTCCACATCACCTCTCCCCTTTCTTCACTACCCGGATAAAAATCTCGTCCAGCGTAGGGATGGCGATCTCGTATTTCTCCAGCATCACGTTGCGCGACATCAACTCCTGCAACACCTCTTGTGGGGAGGTCCCATCGGATAAGTTGAGTTTAAGGTCATTGTTATGGTGCGAAACATTTTCTACCCCGGGGATCTCTGGCAATTTGCCCTTGGTACGTACCAGCACGGCATGGCCTGAAAACTGCCGACGAATCTGGCCCAGATTTCCATACAGCACACCTTTCCCGTCATTAATCAACAGGATACGGTGACAGAGTTCCTCTACCTGATGCATCTGATGGGTAGACATGAGGATGGTGGTCCCCTGGTCGCGCAGCTCGCCCATCAGGTCTTTGACCATCTGCGTGTTGATCGGATCAAGGGAGGTGAACGGCTCGTCAATGATGACCAGTTGCGGCTTGTGTAGTATGGTATTAATAATTTGCGCTTTTTGCTGCATGCCCTTGCTCAGCTCCTTGACCTTTTTCCCTTTGTGTGCAGTCAGGTCGAACCGTTGAAGGTACTCTTTCACACGCTTGCGTACTTCAGCGGCAGGAATGCCTTTCAACGTACCCAGATAGACCAGACAACGCTCAAGGGGGACATCCTGATAGAGCCCGCGCTCCTCAGGCATATAACCGATCCGCTCTTTTTTCTCCTCAGTCATTGGCCCGCTGAGGATGGATACCGTGCCGCGGTCGGGCTTGAAAATGTCCAGCATCAGCCGGATGGTGGTAGTCTTCCCCGCACCGTTGGGACCGAGCAGTCCAAAAATCTCCCCGCTTTCCACGACAAAAGATACGTCAACCACCGCGCGTGTGTTGCCAAACGATTTGGCAACGTGCGAGACTTCTATAGGGTTCATCTCTTCACATCCTTATATACGCTAAGCTGGCTTCATCCCGTAATTGGCAAAGATAGGTCGTGAGCGCTTAAATCCTTCTCTCTATTTATTACGCATAACTGGCCAGAAAGTTCCAATTATTCTCTTGCTTCTCGTGCGCGTTTTTTATGGGGACTTGATTTGTTTGCAGCGTGAAATCAATTTTGTATAAGGGTATTGGCAGGTTCAACCTCACCTCTTGCCTGTACTTGCACTTCTAAGGGTTATGGGTTCCAAATACGCCAGAAAGATTCATTCATCGATTCGCCTACTGACCACTTCACTCATTAACTGACTCTTCCACAACAACAACTACCGTTTGATTCAATTCAGGTGCTGTTACGGGAAAATAAAGGGGCTCGGCGGCTTTCCGTTCAACCTGTACGTAAT
>CAYVXD010000110.1:0-13835 GCA_964454265.1 uncultured Candidatus Sumerlaeota bacterium
CACAATAAGATACGCCACTGCCCTTATACTCCTGTTCACCTGGAATGTTCAGCAGCCGGGGAGACGAACCGGTAGCAATGATTACAAATTCCGCAGTGTACTTGTCTTCATCATCTATCTCTACCCATTTTTCCTGGTCGCTAAGGTGAAGGCCAGTGATATCTGCTGCCAGCCTGAACTTGGTACCATATTTTTCTGCTTGTTTCCGCATATTGCTTGCCAGCTCGTGCCCCGTAATGGGGTCAACGAAGCCAGGATAATTGGCTACCTGGTGAGTGGTCTTGACTTGACCGCCAGCAGACGACTCATCTATCACTAGAGTCGGAAGAACTGCTCTTGATGTATAAATAGCTGTTGCCAAGCCTGCCGGGCCGGCTCCGATGATAATCACATCATATTTTTGCATATTTTCGCTCATCGTAATCATCACTTTAAATGAAATGAGAATTATGAAAAAACTTCATCGATGATGCTCTTTACTTCTTTGGCCGATTGAATACTCGAAGTGGCTTTCACTACATTGCCGTTGCGGTAATAAATAGTGAACGGCAGCCCCCAAAATTCTCGGCATTCCGGTAAACCTTTGATTATTGCAGCGACAGGGATATCAAAATCCATATCCCGAAATTGGATATCAGCGTAATTCCCCTGCAAAATTTCAAATATGTCATATACCGGGATGCACATAGGTCCCATTCTTCCACAACAGACAACGACTTTTTCGTTGTTCTCAATTAACTCTTTAAGTTCATCTTCACTTTCGATATGCTTTAGATTAGTTTGAAGCATTTATCGCATTTCCTTTCTACCACATTTTTCTTCTGTTTTTTTCACTTTTAAATCCCTTTACAAACCTTTCCAATTTTTTTCTTCCATAGTTAAAAAATGCTGTCGTTCTTCCTGGTTCATTGTCTCTACTTTTACATCTATATTCAATCCAATATTACTTATAGGTTGACGAAGGCTATTAATTAGGTAATTTTTTATACTTTCAGGGATTTCTATAGAAGGTATAAGAAGCGTTAAAGTTACATTGTTAGCTTTAAGAATAATATCTTTGACCATCCCTAATTCAATCAAAGAACAATCAATTGCCGGATGTTTTACATTCGATATCGCTTGACGTACATCTTCTAGGGTTATATCTCTATCCATCATTTATTACCTCGCTTTTTAAAAGGATATTTTCCCTCTCCCTGTATTGGTACTTTAAGCCAGTTCTCCGGGGGCGTAAAAGGACAGGCATAAAACTTACTTATGCACACCATGGATTGTATGCCTCATTAAAATCTAAAATCCATATAATTTCCCAAATACCGTTTCTGCTGCTAAAGATATTGGTTCAATACCCGGGTCAGGCGATAATTCCGGTTGCCCCGCACATCTAGTTGTAAAACCAAAAACGGTCAAGCCACACCTTATTGCTAATGCTATAATAATGAGAATAACATTTACACCGTGTCAGGCAAGCAGATAGGCTATTTCGATTCCTATTGCGCCGGCACCTATTATAACTAGGTTTTTTACCCGTTTTGAATTTATCCAATGTAATATATTAATCTCATCTCCGCTTGTGCGAAGGGTAAACACGCCTGCTAAATTACTTCCCGGAATGTCAAAAATTATTGGCCTTGCGCCGGTGGAATGAGAAAAACCTTCTCCTATGTTTTCCCTACCAGAGTGACTAACGCACGTTTCCCACTATTTCCTTCTCCGGAATCCAATGCTTTCGTTTATCCTTCCTTAAGACTCATTTCACTCTTTTCCATAAATCTTCTGCACCACTTACCCACACATTGGCTCTAGGCTCAGGAGAAAGCTCAGGATGCGTGGTGTAATGAAAACTTAATATATCATGCAAACTAAATTTCTTAAGTATAGCCTGGGCCATTAAATCCAAATGACCAGCCAGATTAATATCTCCGACTGCCTGAACACCGATAAGCGTTAGGTCATCTTCTTTAAAAATCAACTTTGATTTTACTGGCTTTGATCCAGGTATCATGGAGTATATGCTTGTCGTCTCACCATTACCGACTAAATATTTTACCCCTTTATTTTTAAGATACCTTTCTGTGAGTCCGACCATGCCAAAAGAGAGATCAAACACCTTGGTTGCTGAAGCATTTACAACGCCGGGGAAAGTTCTATTCCCACCTAAGGCATTTATTGCCACTACGTTGGCCTGTATAACAGCATTCCCACCCAATCTGCCAGGAAAATGCTCTCCGGTTACTGCAGAAATCGTATTTATCACATCGCCTGCAGCGTAGACATCTTCTGCAGAGGTTCTCATGTGCTTATCAACTTCAATCCCCTCTTTACTGGCTTTAATACCAGCTTCTAACGCCAGATCAATCTCCGGCTTTACCCCTATGGCTAAAATTACCACATCAGCAGGAACCTCTTTGCCATCATCTAAAATAATTGCTTCAACCGATTCTTCTCCTTTAAATTCAACTACTTTACCCTTGGTATAGCAATTGACCTCATTCCTTCTCAGTTCCTCTTCGGCAAGAATACAGAACTCATCGTCTAAAGAAGCTTCCAAAATGTGATTCAAAAGCTCAATTACTGTTACATTCAAGCCGCCTCTCTTTTTAATTAGATAACCAAACTCTACTCCAATATATCCCCCTCCCACAATGGCTACGTTCTTTATATGAGGAAGATCCAAAACCCTCTCTAATTCCTTTATATCCTCTGTTTTTCTTAAGGTAAATATATTCTTAAGAGCTATTCCTGGAATTGGTGGTTTAACGGGAGCAGCTCCAGTTAGTAAGAATAACTTTTTATATTTGAACCTATCGTTCGCACAAGTGACGATCTTATCTTTAAGATCAATGCGTTTGGCCTCGTCAATAAATAGCTCAGCATTCCATTTGGTTAGAAACTCATTTGGGATGATGACCTTTTCCAATGTCGTGCTTCTATCTAAAACATAAGGCATAGCACAGTGATTTATCATTGTTTTATCCGTTCTTATCAATCCAATGCTTACACCTGGATTCATGATCCGACACATCTTGTTGCAATTTCTCAGTGCCGGACCGCCTCCAATTATGACAACATCAAATTCTTTGGTTCCGATTTTCATCTCTCCTCCTGTAAATTTTTCTCTCTTAATAAGTTTTCTTAGTCAATACTATCGTAGGGACCAACTTTTTTGCTGTCAAAGCAGCTGATGCACCACATCCGGAACATCCTATAACAACTACTTTTGCCAATCGGCTCATTCTCCTCTCCACCTAATAAATCTTATCAAATAATAAATCAGAATTGGGTCTTCTTTTTTACATTTAATTCTTCTGGTTTCTGTATAATCCCCGGCTTAATAGAATGAGCTGACGTTCTCGACGTTAAATCTCTTATTTTTCTTTCAAGTTCTAAGATTTCTTTTTAATAGTCATGAGCGATACCTTTGATATGCAAAAGTAAGTGCTTTTTATCTTTATCTAAACTATCAACCCAACCATAATTTGCATCATCTTTGGAATCTAAATCTTTTATATAGGGTTTAAGATCCAATAGAGGGGTATTATCAAATACATCTAGTCCTGATGTAAGAATTTCATTACCAATTATCTTTTTTATACGAACAACGCTAATTCCTATAGGGTTTGGGCGAACAGGAGACCTGCTTGCAAACAGCCCGACTTCTACTCCGCCAGCCCAGGGAGGATTTACAACCATCGAGATATTACGCTTAAGCCGATCAATATAATATATAACATAAATATATCGAAAACTTTTAAGTTTTAAAAGACCTTCTCTATATTTAGGATCAAGCACAATACAAAAATCTCCTTTATCTTCATCTACAGGCTGATAAGGTGCACTGTAAACATACGGTGTCCTTATTATACCAATTTGCTTGAATTTAAAATTTATAAGTTTACTCATTCTTTCCCAAACTATTTCTTAATTTTTCCAGCTCTTCTAGTGTTTTTTCTGCTACAGTCTTTTCTTTATTAAAGTGCTTTTTCATCCTCTCTAAGCATTTATCTTTTTCCTTGGCATCGCCAAGATATCTTGCGCAATCTTCCATACATCTCTTTGTCATTTCCACATTAGCTTTTATGTCCTCGGGTATTTTTTCACTATCGTGTCTTACTGCTTCCTCGGGACATACACTATGACAGGTACCACAGTGAATGCACTTATCCATATTTAATTTATCTTTGCCTTTTCATCCTCCATTAACATTGCTTCTACCGGACATTTCTCTACACAGATTGTACAACCAGTGCACTTTTCTGTATCAATCCAGGGCATTTTAGCACCTCACAAAATTTTCAAGAATACTTCCCTTCCACACGAGAAGGATATTAAATCCTTTTTATTTTTCTTTCATATTCTGGGAAATAATTTTTTATAATCTTCAAATTAAATTTAGAAAGTATGGATTCTTGGGATTCTCTCTCCAGCAAAAATCCGAAAGACCTTCTTATCAGCTCTTCTTTAGTTATTTCACCACCAGTTAAATTTTGGTAATATTCGCCGTCCAAAGTGACTATGTGTTCTGTTTTGATACCACCTTCTTCTACAATTACCATGAATTCCTGTTCATTTTTTCTTTTGACTTCAATCATTTTCTGTGATCCTTTTCCCCTGCATAGATGGGGACTCTTAGCCAGTTCTCCAGTGGTGTAAACGGACAGGCGTAATCCTTACTATACGAACACCATGGATTATATGCCTCATTAAAATCAAGAACCCATTTCGCTTCAGAAGTTTGATGTTTTGCAATTTCAAGATCGAGATATCGTCCCGCTCCATAAGTTTTTTTACCGCTGGTGACATCTCGGAAAGGAATAAATAGCCGTTCTTCCTCAGGAGAACTTTTGTAGGCTTGTAACTTACAGTCTATATCACCGATTTTGAATTCGAATTCACCCCATCTAAGAAACTCTCGTTCATTTCCTTGAGTATCTTCTATTTCTAATATTTCTTTCCCCTCATGTTCCTGAAGTTGTAGTTCCAATCGATAGTCCGGATCAGGAGGGTAATAGTTAAGACCTTTAAAGTTTTGACGTTCAGCGAAAGGTAATGGCGATTGAAAATGCATTTTGAAAAATGCATTCTTTTGTTCACGCTCTATCCTGAGGTGTTCTTCCCATTCAGAAATTTCCATTATTTCCCCCTTGTATAATCTTTTAGATATAATTGTAATTAAAGACTATATCCGCTTGCAAAGTTTTAAACCTTGTGCACACTTACGCTATTCTATCCAGCTCTGTTCTTTTTATCAATCTTTATTCCGGAATTTTATCTACTGCTTCGTTTTTGACCAATTTAAAGATTATGCCTTTTTGAACTTCTCAAGCTCTTCCAATGTCCTTTCTGCAATGAGTTTTTCTCTCTTAAAATGCTTTTTCATCCTCGTAAGACACTTATCCTTTTCTTTATCATTGCCAAGATGCTTTGCACAAAGCTCCATAAATCTTTTTGTCTCCTCCACGTTAGTCTTTATTACTTCAGGTATTTTTTCACTATCATGCCTTACTGCCTCCTCGGGGCATACATCGTGGCAGATACCACAACGAATACATTCATCCATATTTATCTTTGCCTTCTCCTCTTCCATTGAAATTTCCTCTACCGGACACTTCTCTATGCAAATCCCACAACCAGTACACTTATCTTTATCAACCCAGGGCATCTTAGCACCTCCTGAAATTTAATATATACCCTTTAACCTTATTATTATCATGAATTAGCTCAGTATAAATTTCTCTTTCAAATTTAAAACCAGCTCTTTCAATTTCTTTTTTAATCTCTTCCTTCGAAGTCACGTCTGTATGCGTATCAAGATGAGTCGGGTAAACTGAAGCGAGAGCATTCTCTTTAGCAACTCTCCTGATAGCTCCATATAGCTCCATCCTATCTTTTACAGTGCTGCTATCGTTTTTGCCTACTAAATGTATGACATCATAGCACAAAACTACATCAACCGAATCCTCACTTAAGGGGATTTTCGTTTTCTCATTTATTAGTTCAACATTTGCTATGTTCCCCTCTTCTAATTTCCTTTTTAGCTTACCTAAAGCATTTTTATCTTTATCCACGGCATATACCTTGCCACTTCTACCCACTACTTTTGATGCAGGAATTGTGTAATGGCCTTCACCGCAGCCAAAATCTAACACGATTTGGCCTCTCTTTATACTGATCTCCGCCAAGAATTTTTGCCCATCTTCTTCTATCCATTTTTTAACATCGTCTTTCATATTAATAGTATCCTATATCCAGACAAACCCCAACCAAATAAAACTTGAACCACGGAATACACGGAACACATTAAAGCATTATTGAAATAAAAAACTGGGAATTTTGTCTTTTTATTTTTTTGAAATTGAGGACACAACCTTGCGTAAGACCATCGTCGTGACTTATCCTACCACAATGCTTCTCACCAAGGCTAAAACCGGACTTTTGAATTCCCTCTACTATTTCAAAAAGATGCACATCTCGAAATTCCATAATTGGTTCATCTTCCACATAAACCTTTCCAGTTTCACCAACAACGGATGCAGTCGGGATACTGTAGTGCCCAACGCGGCAGCCAAAGTCTACGACTTTGTCTGCAAACTTTATGCCAATTCTTCTGATAAAAGCAACTCCTTCACTTTTCTCCCATGTTTTCATTTATTTAACCATTATTGGCTAAAATAGTAAACATAAACTGTATGTTAAGCTTAAAAACATACTGCATTAAAAGCGCCTTGAAATTTTTAGGATTCTCTCTTCATTAAACTCTCGTTTCTTTCGTTGAAGTATTCGAATTAGTTTCAGATGTTTAGAAGCGCTTTCCCTCAGCGTTTAATTAGATTTATGTGTCCATTTTGTTTTATCCAACGCCAAATCCGTTCCTGTGATCGAGTTACCTCTTTAATCTTACTATCCTAATGCGTAAATAACATGTTGCCAAAGGGACTTGATTTCCTGTGAGACCGGGCTACTCGTATATTCAACAACGCTTGCTTTCATAATCTGCGCTTTTGTCACCGCCGGGTCATATCGCACTTTACCTATCACCGACGCATCTACAGTTGCTGCATTATCTTCAATTTCTTTAGTAACCTGCTCATTGATATCATACTTGTTGATGCAGACAACGGTTTTGATGCGAAAGTGACGTGTAAGCTCTCGTACTCGTTCCAGATCGTGGAGTCCCGAAAGAGTAGGCTCCGTTACAACCAATACCAGATCTGCTCCTGTAATCGAGGCGATCACCGGGCATCCAATGCCAGGTGAACCATCAACAATTATTAAGTCGAGTCCTTCGCGTTCAGCCAGCTCGCGAGCCTGCTTTCTCACAAGGGTAACGAGTTTTCCCGAGTTCTCCTCCGCAATACCCATTTTAGCGTGCACCATCGGTCCGAACCGGGTTCGGGAAATAAACCATTCCCCATTTACCGCATCTTTGAATTCTATAGCATTAGCGGGGCAGAAATGAGCACAAACACCGCAACCTTCACAGGAAATGGGATCAATGTGATAGCTATTTAGATTTTTGTCATTACCTAAGCTATTATGAGAGATTGCATCGAATACGCATAATTCCTCGCATTTCCCACATGCTGTACACAGATCGGATATGATGCGTGCTTTTTTCCCTCCGCTGAACTCCTCGCGATGTTCCACGTGTGGCTCCAGGACAAGATGCAAATCAGCTGCGTCAACATCGCAGTCAGCAAGAACCTTCTTTTCTGCTAAAGCGGCAAATGAGGCGACAATACTCGTTTTGCCTGTTCCTCCTTTGCCGCTGATAACTACCAGTTCTTTCATCAGATGCCCTTTCGTCCTCACCCAATTTTTGATGCAAATGCTCTTTGAGCGTCTCTAACCGCCCAATGGTGCTCTCAGCTACTGTTCATCCTTTATTGAAATAGCTTATCACGCGCTCGACAAGATCATGTTGGTCTCCCCGGATGGCAATATCCTTCCATTCCCTATGAGGTGAATGAGTTATGCCGACTGGATAGATTATTATTCGCCTTATTTTCTCCCTGCGCGGAATTGGTGATAGCCGCCTGAATTTGTTCCCAGAGTGACTGAAATTCCTCCTTATATCTAGGTACTGCCATTAACGCCAGTTCCCCGCGAGAGTACGCCTCGGCAACGCGCCGATCGTCGGGGATTTCGGCGATGATACTGACGTCCCGCTCTTTGCAGAAATCCCTGGCGCTTGTATTTTCTTCCTGATTCCTGTTTACGACCACTCCATACTTAAGTCCTAGTTCCCGCACCACGTCCAGCGCCAACCCCAGATCATTAAGGCCAAATGGAGTCGGCTCAGTCACAAGGGCTACATAATCAGCGCCTTTAACCGCCTCAATGACAGGACAGGAAGTTCCAGGCGGGCAGTCAATGATAGTGATCTCTGAATCATCCGCGAAAGTTTTGACTCCTTTTATGAGCGGAGGAGACATAACTTCACCAATCCGCAGCCTGCCCTGTGTAAATAGAAAGCCATTCGCCGGGCCATGCTCCACGACTCCAACTTCGCGAGCGCCCTGACTGATAGCCTTTTCCGGACAGACCAGCCAGCAACCGCTACATCCATGGCACAGTTGCGGGAAAATAAGCACCTTCTTCTTGATGCAGACGATCGCGTTGTACTCGCAGATCGCTGCGCATTGACCGCATCCGGTACACCTGGCTTCATCTATTAACGGTACAGGAACAGTGACTGCCTGTTTCCTTTCAATCTTGGGTTTTACGAAGATATGGCAATTGGGCTCCTCAACATCACAATCCATGAGATGTACCGAGTTGCCGCTCTCCGAAACAACAATTGCAAGATTAGTGGCAACAGTAGTCTTGCCTGTCCCACCCTTGCCACTTGCTATGGCAATTTTCATGTTATTACCTCTTTCGTGTCATCGGACCTCCGCAGGCCGCACACCTTTGCTGGTTGCATGGAATGCCTCTTTGATGCGGCACGGTTTTCCCGCACTTGGAGCACAAGCAGCTGCCCCCCAGTCCTGTCCTAAGCCAAATCCACCCATGCGGCCGCCTCCGCCGCTACGTCGACCCGCTGGGCCTGTTCCGTCTCCCTTGGCATTTTCTTCATCTCCTTTCTTTCTTAAATAAACTTATAACCCAAGAGAGCTCATCTTGTAATATAATCGACTTACGCGTAACTCAGAGTCTATGACGCCTTTTTCAGAAAGTTCCTGTATGTATTTAACCACTTCATTTCGGTGAAGGCCCAGTCCCTCTGATATATCTTGAATCGTGCAGGGGCGTCTGCGAAGAAGGGTGACAATATCCTCTCTGCGGCCAATAAACTCATCTTTTTGGTGAGTACCTCGATAGTCCGCTATTACTTCAGCTCCGTCGCCAAACATGGCAGTAAAACGTTTCATTTGCTCTTTGGACACGGGAGCGGCAAAATCCTCAGCAGGTGGTCGAGTGACCGTATTGAGCTGTACGCGATCAGGCTCAATCCGCCGGACAATCCCGGCCATCTTTTCGATTTCAGCAGGGAGATCGGTTATACCACTGAGAAGGAAGACTTCCAGCCAGTACTGACCTGAATACGAGGTTCGGAATTCTCCCAGACCTTCTACCATTTGATTAAAACTGATCTCTTTGTGGGGCCTGTTGACATAGCGAAAAAGGCGTTCATCTGGAGCGTCTAACGACGGTACAACAAGGTCGGCTCTCATGAGTCCCCTCCGGACTTCAGAATCCCAGAGCAACGATCCATTTGTCAGGACAGCTACAGGCAGTTCAGTGATGTCTTTAATAGCTACGATCAGCTCACCAATTCTGGAGTAGAGTGTCGGCTCGCCTGATCCTGAAATAGTAATATAATCGGGACGTGTTGATAGTTTATTCTGTAATTGGTTCAATACCTCACCTAGGGGAACCCATTCTTTTCTTTCTGTTGTCTTCTGTGTTGTCCGACCCAGCTGGCAATAAATACAGTCATATGTGCAGGTTTTGAATGGGACAAGGTCTATGCCAAGAGAGCGCCCCAGCCGACGTGAAGGCACAGGACCGAAGATATAGGAATGCATCACTTTCCCTCCTCGCGCTTATACGAAAAAACCATTCTGGCTCCCACACCTGCTTGCAAATAGCCATCAGTGAAGGCATCTCTCATCAACCGTCGGGTTTCATCGCCTGAACAGTGACATGGTGCCACCCGCTGAGTTCCCAGCTTCTTAAAACCTTGTATAGCCTTATCGATTTCGCCACGCCACGCGCCGGACATGTGAAAACCACCCAGGATTGCGTAAACGGACATGTCGGCATGTTTCCTTGCTGCGTCTGCAATGTGCACAATGCCGGGGTGGGCGCATCCGGTAATTACGATCAGTCCTCTAGGCATCTTTAAGTACAGCCCCTGTTCCTGTATTCCACTGCCCAAGACACCGGTCGTCCAGACGCTATCACAGATCTTGCATGGATCATCGCACTCTACGACCGCCGCTCCTGACTGCTTAACATCTTCCTTGAAACGCGATGGAAACGTCTTGGGCATATACACTTTAACATGGTTGTTGACCTGTAGAAAAGTGCTTAGACCGCCTGTGTGATCGCCGTGAAAATGGGAGAGCACGATAGTATCAACATCTTCCGGCTTGAACGCCAATTCTGTCATGTTGGAAAGGAGCACCTCACCACGACCCCCTGTATCAAAAAGAATGACCTCAGATAAACCCTCAATGATACAGCTAAACCCCCATTCCGGTTTCAATCGTTCATCGAAAGGATTATTATCATAAAGAATAGTAATCGCAATGTCTCTCCCTTCCTCTTCCTTCTTCCTTTTCATAGTTTACAGCCTCCTGTAACTTGGAAATACCCGCTAATCCCAGGAATAAAAACAACGTAGCAAAGGTCGAGGATCCAAAAGGCTTCTTTTTCCACCTATCTGAACAATGCCTATACATTCGTTGAGATCCTTTCCCTTTCCAAATTCACTAACCTGCGTGCGCATTGCCAATTCAGTCGTCACATGGCGGCGACTCGCACGGAACATCCCGACCACAGCAGGGTCTTTCTCGTCCGCAGCGTGTGGCACCGCTTGCACCACTTCCATAATCTGTGGCATAAAAACCTGGCCCCTTAAAAATAATTCCCCCTCCATTTCCTATCAGTCTATGAACAGGACCTCCGCATTCCGGACATGTTTTCAGTGGCTCATCCGTCATTTTTTGAGATTTCTCAAAACGTTTCCCAGACCTCTCGCATTCATACTCATATGTAGGCACAGATTTTTCTCCTTTGTTGGATTACAAATTATCTTCGTCTACCCTGCTGGTTTTCCCGCTGCCTCTGATGCGTGGGTTGGCTCCCCTAGTGGGGAAAGACCTCCTTTGGCAAATTTAGTAAGAGCATCAAGTACAGTACCTTCGGGAGTTTGATAAATCTCCACATAATAGTCTCTCAGTGTGTGGAACGCAATCTCACCAATTTTGCGGGTTAGAACAGCGTCAACTTTCCGGGTTCTTACCGTGTCCTTGATAATAGTAAGACCTGCTCGCGCGGTCTTCTCACGGAAGGGGTTTTCCACGAAATCAGTTTCTTTAATTCTCACAGAAGAAACCGTAGCAAACACAAAAAACTTTGCCCTGCCAAAGTGATCGCTTACAGCTGCATTAACACTTTTGTCTGTCGAAGGCACCATAACTGTCTGCAGGTCTGGACGGTAAGGCTCAGTGTGAACCGTTAACATCTCGATTTGTGGCATGGCTTCCCTAACTGCCCGCACTACCTTGTGGGCCACTTCATGAGCTCTTGCTACATCGATAGACTTCCTCAGAAGTATATGTGTAATACCAAAGAAAAAAGGCCCGCTCCGACGTAGTCGCAGCTGCTCTACTTGCATTACCCCAGGAACTTCCGTGGCGATCTTCATTGCTTGACGTTCGAGTTCCGGGTTTAAGCTAGCATCAAGCAAGACATAAAGAGCAAGACGACCGTGCTTCAGACCAAGCCAGATAATGAGAAGAGAAAGTCCTCCGGCAACCACCAATTCTACCCGTGGAAGCCCGAAGTAAGTAGCGCCGGTACCGACGAACACCGCCAAAGATGTCATCACGTCAGCTCGCGACTCATCTGCATTAGCCAGTAGGCTTTGCGAATTAAGCCGCTTACCTACTCTCTCCTCCCACACGAATATACCGTAAGATAAAACTGCACTTACGAGGGCAACAACCATGACTTCGACGCTCTGATACACAGGACCTATCTGTTGGATGAGCCCTGAGACGCTCTCAATAAGCAGCTTGATTCCAGCTATGAGAATAAATGCCGAAACCACCAGGGATGCCAATGTTTCCGCCCGGTATAATCCGAAGGGAAATTGCTTTGTGGGAGGACGCTCTGCAAGTTTAAGACCCAGCCATGACGCGAAAATAGCAAGTGTGTCCGCACCGGAATGTACAGCATCAGCCGTTAATGCAGGCGAATGACGGAGATAACCGAAGAATCCCTTACCAAGAACGAGGAAAAGCGTTACAATTGTTGCCACAGCAGCAACTCTTCTTCCTTCACTAAGACGGCTGCTGCGTTTTTCCTGCTCGTTCTTTTTAGAGACAACTTCACTCATGGTAATAATTCTGCGTGTTCCGAAATTTTATTTCTCACACAACATTTCTATTAAACTGAAGGGCATTCCAATAACAAGTTGATCTCTCCCAATGACCCCGTATTCACGCGAAGTGGGACAACCACATGACAAACATATTTGGCCAGTGAGATATGCCCTTACTGCGACACTTCCGCACACGGCCATCACCGTCGAAGCATTTATACGAAGGACAGTCCCGTTACGCTCCTGCCACCGACGGATAAGTTTCATGGCAGCCTCGGGTTGCGCATAAGACAAAACGACATCCGGTGAATCATCACTACCGACAGTAACTGCAACAATTTCTCGATTAAGACACGGTGTGTTCTGTATCACTGTTAACGCGATATCGGCAGTAAAGTCTGTCTTCTCAGCCATTGTTTGCGCTATAGTCTTGTCGTCACACGTTGACCACCCGAAGCTTCGCAAAGCCCCAGGACAATCGACAAGTTCTGGTGTCAAAACCAACCGAGCTTTCTTCGCCTCGCTCACTGCCTCACAAAAATGCATTGGCCTTTTAGCAAGTCTTCCATTCGGAACCGTGTCGTGATGGAATGTAAGACCTATCCAGCGCCCGCCAATTTCTCTTTCAAGTAAATACAATTCAGTCATTTATTAACACCCTCTTTTGATTATATTAGCCGTCCCTAAAATCGCTTTATTCCTTCAACGGTATCGGGTTTTTATTCATGCGGTTTCCCGATGTCAGCCAGTTATTAAAGCAACATAAAATGCCCGTCATATTTAGCGTAATCCTCAAGCGTCTTTCTGTGCAAAGGGAAAATATCCGCCGGTAGCTCTGAAACTGAGAACCATCGCAACTCTGTACCTTCAACACCGTCAGCTTTGGGGTTTCCCTTCCATCGTCGCACAATGAACACAACAGCAAAGGGCTGTACCTTGTCCCCGTTAGGATATTCAAACCTGTGTCGTGGTCCGGAATATAGAGATATCGGCTCGGCTTCAAGAATTTCTAAAGTCGTCTCCTCTTTTACTTCTCTTTTGAGAGCCTCAAGCGCAGATTCCTCCAGTTCCACTGAACCTGAAGGAAGTCCCCAGAAAGGCATGTCTGTTCTTCTCTGCAATAGGACTTTCCCGTCTTTATCAAAAATAATTGCGCGAACGCCAGGAACAAACATGCATCGCGACCCCACCAGCTTTCTCATGGTTCGAATATAGTTGTTCATCATTGAATACACTTCTCCAATAATTTCACATTTTATCAAACCCTAACTTCGTGCCT